>DASRHM010000068.1:0-93134 GCA_035650575.1 Dehalococcoidia bacterium
AGGCGGGGATAGCACTTCAGACCCTGGATCTCGTCCGCCTTCGGGTTCACGGGGTAGAGGGAGCCGGTGAACCCCATTTCCTTGATGGCCGCGACGAACGACCCCGGGCCGTCCTGCGTGGAAGCGCCGACGACGGCGACGGAACGCGGATGGAACAGGTAATCGAGCGCGGCGAACGAGCCGTCCGGCACAGGGATCCTCACATCATGACATAAGACGAGGGCCGTACGGCCCTCGGCGAGCAGCGTAACAACGCCCCGATCGAGGGGCAACCGCGCGCGAGCCGCCCGCCCTTAAGGCCTGTCAGGGAGTAGGGGTGCGCACCTCAGATCGCTCCCGCGCCGCCTGCGTCAGATTCGCATGACCTCAAGAGACCCCCTAAGGATGCCGACCATTCCCGCGGGTGGCAGGGCGTCCGCCCGCACCTCGAGCCCCACGGAGCACCGATGCCGCGACGGCCGATCGCCGAACGCTTCCGCAGGATTCTCGCCCGCATGATCGCGGTCCCACCGCCTCGGATCACGCTGGCGGCGCTCGGAGCGGTCGCCGTCGGCGCGGCGATGCTCGTCTCCTCGGGTTCGGGAAGCGCGGCCATGGGCGGCGCCGGCGCTACGCCCACCGCAGCGCCGGCCGACGCTTCGGCCCTGGCCCCGCTCGGGCTCGGCTTCGATGTGCCGTCGCCCACCGCCCGCGAGATCGCCGCGATCGCGCGCTTCGCCGAGATCGCCGGCCAGCCGACCCCCACCGCCATCCCGCCCACGCCGACGCCGGTCCCACCGCCGCCGGCAGCGCCTCCCGCCGCGCCCGTCGAGCGCCCCGCGCCGCCGGTCGCCCCACCCGCGCCCGCGCCAGCGGCCCCGGCGCCGCGCCCGGCACCCGCCGGTCTCGACACCGCGCCGATGAACGGGTACGAGCAGGCGCTGTTCGACGACACGAATCGCCGGCGCGCGGACAGCGGCCTGCCGGTGCTCCGGCTCGACCCGTCGCTCGTCGGCATCGCCCGCATCCGCGCGCGCGACATGGCGGCGCACGGCTACTTCGCGCACACCAGCCCGGTCACGGGCGACACCGCGTTCTCGCTGATGGACCGCTACGGCGTCCCGTATGCCTGGGCGGGAGAGAACCTCGCGAAGAACAACTATCCCGACGCGCAGTGCGTCGCCGTCGCCGATGACGCCCTCTGGAACAGCGCGCCGCATCGCGAGAACATCCTTGGCCCCAACTACACGCGCCTCGGCGTAGCACTCGCCGTCGACGCGTCCGGCATGAAGTACTTCGCCCTCGTCTTCGCGGGCTGAACCGAGCTCCCCGCCCGGTGCGATGAGGCCAGCAATCGCTGGCCTCGATCGTCTTCCCCCTGCGCCGGGCGCCTGCCTATGCCGCCAGGCCGCCGAACTGTTCGTGCGGCGCCCGCTCCTCCTCCTGCAGCGATACGAAGTAGGAGTGGCACGCGGCGTCCAGGTAGCGACGCGTGAACGCCGGCGATTCGCCGTGGTAGATGCAGATGTCTGCGACGAGGTCCGCGATGTCCCGCGGGTGGCTGCCCTTGAAGCCGCGGCCCGTGCGCTCGTAGTAGTGCTCCACGAGGTAGATCGCCGCATCCGGGTCGAGCGGCATCTCGCGCTGCTGGCATACGCGCGCCAGGATCTCCAGGAACTGCTCGCGCGTCGGGTCCGGGATGTGGATCTTGTGCCGGATGCGGCGGAAGAACGCCTCGTCGCCGAGTTGCGACGGCTGCAGGTTCGTCGAGAAGATCAGCAGCACGTCGAACGGCACCTCGAGCGTGTCCCCGCTGTGCAGCGAGAGGTGGTCGACGCGCTCCTCCATCGGCACGATCCAGCGGTTCAGCAGTTCCTTCGGCTGGATCATCTGCCGCCCGAAGTCGTCGACGATGAGGATGCCGCTGTTCGCCTTCCACTGCAGCGGCGCGACGTAGAACTGCGCCTGCGGCGAGTAGCGCAACTCGAGCTCCTTGAGCGTCAGCTCGCCGCCCGCGCTGATCATCGGCCGTCGCGCCACGACCCAGCGGCGGTCGCGCCGGCGCTCGCTGCCCGCAATGTTCGCCTCCGAGGACCGGCGTTCGAGTTGCTGGTCCGCGGGGATCTCGTGGTGCATCCGCGGGTCGTACACGCGGATGATGTTGCCGTTGATTTCGACCGCGAACGGGATCAGCACTTCGCCCGGCAGCATGCGGCCGATCGCCTGGGTGATCGTGCTCTTGCCGTTGCCCGAGCCGCCGTAGAGCAGCATCGAGCGCCCGGAGTTCACCGCCGGCCCGACGGCGTTCGGCACCTGCGGGTCGAGCACCAGGTGCGAGACCGCGGCCTCCACCGAAGCGGGCGAAACGCGCACCGACATGATGCTCTGGCGCTTCAGCACCTGCACGTACTCCTCGAACGGCACCGGCGCCGGCCCGATGTAGTGGTTGCGGGCGAGCGCCTCTTCGGCCTTCTCGAGCCCTTTGTTGGAAAGTGAGTACTGGTAGAGCTGCTCGCCCATCCCCGAGCTGCCGACCACTTCCGCCAGCTGCTCCCGCTTGAGGAACGTCAGCACCTCGTCGACCACCGGGAAGCTGAGCGCAAGCTGGGCGGCGACCTGGCGGGCGGCCGGGCGCCCGGCGAAATAGATCGCCTTCACGACCAGGTCGAGCACCATCGAGAGGTCGAGGCCTGTCTCTTCGACCGTCTGCGGCTGCGGTACGAAGGGCGCCGCCTGCTCGATGGCGGCCTCGCCGCGCGGCCCCGCGCCGTTCGTCTCCGCGAAGCTGCGCACCTTGCCCGGCGTCGCCTCGATCGTCATGCGCGGCCCTCTCGCTCCTACCGCACGCCCGGACGTTCGGGGTGCGCGGCTCAACGGAAACAGGCGTGACGAACGGC
Source organism: Dehalococcoidia bacterium (assembly GCA_035650575.1). Lineage (GTDB taxonomy): Bacteria > Chloroflexota > Dehalococcoidia > DSTF01 > JACRBR01 > DASRHM01. Next base: position 2,877 of record DASRHM010000068.1, read on the forward strand.
AGTCCCCCACGCCCTCGATAGGAATATCGGTTCGGCCGGTCGGAAGCTGGAGCGCTGATGAGAGACTTCGCACGCGTTCGTGGCGGGGGGCGGGACCGAACGCGCGAAACCGGCGCTCAGGCGGCACCGGTTGGAGGGTTGAAGAAGTGCGGCAGTGAACGGGTTGGGGCCAGGGGACGCCAGCCAGGCCCCGCCTCCTGAAAGCGCGTCCCCTGGGCCCTTAGCCCCAACGTTGGGCTCGTCCCTGCGGGCCGAGCCGCGACCCGCGCGCCGGGCGCGCGAGGAACCGACACAGGAAGCGTGCCCGCTTCCCTGCCGGCTCGCATTGCCGCTCAGCGCGGCAATCACGGTGTCGATACTAACGTGTGAAGCGTATCCCTGAGGCTTCCACCCGGCGCCATTCTGCGCCAACCCCAGAGTGGGCTGATTCTGCCACGCGGGTTGCAGGCTGTCAAGCGTCTGCGGCCCAAAGTTTACGACGTTTTCGGGCGCCCGAATTGCCCCTTCCGAAGCCGCTGAACCGGCGCGCCGCGGCGCCGCTGTCGGAGGTTCTGGAGCCAGCATGAACGCGAAGAGATGGGCTCTCACCGTCCTCGTCCCCGTGTCCCTGGCGCTGCTCTCGACGCCGCTGGGACGCGCGCAGGAGCCGACGCTGCAAGCGCAGGTCACGAGCGTCACCGATGCCGGATACCCGAACGCGCGGGCCGTCATCAGCATCGACGACACCTCCGGCGCGGAGGTGACGCAGCTCACGCCCGCGGACTTCTCCGTGACAGTGAACGGCAAGGACGCTGAGGTCATCTCCGCCGAGCTCGCGAGCAGCGAGAATGCGCCGCTCGACGTGCTGTTCGTGATGGACACGAGCGGCAGCATGGCCGGCGAGCCGATCGCCCAGGCGAAGGCGGCGGCCAAGACGCTCATCGCCGGGCTTGCCCCGGGCGACCGCGTCGGTGTCATCAGCTTCGGCGATGCCGTCACGGTCTTGCAGGACTACACCGACGATCGCGCGGCGGCGGAGCGCGCCATCGACAGCCTGGAGGCCGTCGGAAACACCGCGCTGTACCAGGCGACCGCCGATGCCGCCGTGAAGGCGGCGACCTCGAGCGCGAGCCGGCGCGCCATCGTGCTGCTGAGCGACGGCGCGGACTTCGGAGGCAAGAGCAACGTCGGCCGCCAGCAGGCGATCGATGCCGTCGTGCAGGCGGGCGTGCCGTTCTTCGCCGTCGCCGAAGGCACCGACATCGATGTCGATTACCTCAACCAGGTCGCGTTCCTCTCGCGCGGCCGCTTCCTCTCGGCGCCGACGCCCGACGAGCTGAACGGCCTCTACGCGGGCATCGCGAAACTGCTTCGCAGCCAGTACGTGCTGACGTTCGATGCGACGGCCGCGGGCACCGAGGACGCCGGCGTCGAGATCGACGTGCGCGCGGCCGGCCGGAGCGCCCACGCGAGCGCGCGCTTCCGCGCCGTCGCCGTGCCCGCGCCGACGATCGCCATCTCGGGCGTGTCGCAGGGCGAGCGCCTGGATTCCATTCGCACGATCAGCGTCGAGGTCGGCGGTCCGCCGGCGACGCGCGTCGTCTTTCGCGTCGATGGCGTGAACGTCGCGGAGGCGCTCGCCCCGCCGTACGAATACGTCTTCGACCCGCGCAACTTCGAGCCGGGCGATCACCAGCTCTCCGTCACGGTCGAGACGGCCGCGCGTCCCGCCGAGCAGTCGATCGCGTTCTCGTCGGCGGAGCCCGCGAGCGGCGGGTCGCTCTCGCCCGTCGCGGTGGTCGCCGTTGCGGCGGTCGTGCTGCTGATGCCGGCTGTTGCGACATTCTTGGTGCTGCGCGCCCGCGCGCGTCGCAACCTCGGCCCGTCCGTCGTCGGCGAGATCGCGGCGTTGCGCGCGCGCCCTGCCGTGTCCGTCGTGCTCGATGACGAGGACCGTCGCGTGCAGCCTGAGACCATCGACGAGCCCGCGGGCATCCTCGTCTCGCGCGCGGGGTCGGACCTCGGCAGCGAATACGTCGTTGGCGCGCATCCCGTGAGCGTCGGCTCCGGCGACCGCTGCGCCGTGCGCATCGCCGACCGCGGCCTCTCGCAGGTCGAGGCGCGCGTGTGGGTGCGCAACGGCCAGCTCATGGTGCACCGCATGGTGAGCCTGAACGCCCTTCAGACCGAAGGGACGACCGGCGGCTGGCAGATCCTCGATCCGGGCGACAAGTTCGATATCGGCCCGCATACGTACGAGTTCCGCCTGCTGCCCGAGCCGCAGGGCGACGCGCCGCAGGAGCCTGCGGCGTCCGCGCCACGGGTCCGGCGCGACGCAACTCCGCCCCTGCCCGCGTTCGAAGGCCGGCTCGCCGAGTTGATGCCGCGCGACTCGTTCACCCCCGACGCGTCGGACGACGACGCCGAATCGCGTCAGGCGAGCTGACCCCTTTCCCGGCCTCACCGCCCTCAAGCGCGACCCCCGGCGTGCCGATGCTCTTTGGGACGTAGGGGAACGCCCGCACCTCGCGATCGCGCCAACCAGTCCCGGCTCCAACCAGCGACTGCCGCTCCTGGAGGGCGGGCCCGCGAATGGTCAGCGCCAATTCGGCCCTTCCCCGCTCCAACGACGACACCCCGCTCGTCCTGCGCGCCATCGAGCGCGATGAAGCGGCGTTCGCCGAGCTGTACGAGCGGCACGTCGTGCGCGTCTACCGGCACATCTATTACATGGTCGGGAGCGCCCCCGAAGCCGAAGACCTCACCTCCCAGACCTTCCTCCGCGCCTGGGAGGCGATCGACCGCTACCAGGTCCGCGGCGCGCCCTTCGTTTCGTGGCTGCTGCGCATCGCCCACAACCTCGGCGTCAGCTACCTGCGCGCCAGGCGCGACTCCTCGCAGCTCCACGACGGCATCGTCGATGAGACGATGCGCCGCGACCCCGAATCCTCGTTCCAGCAGACCGAGGAAGAGGAGATGGTCCGGGCCGCCATCCTGAAGCTGCGCGACGAGCAGCGCCAGGTGATCATCCTGCGCTTCATCGAGGATTTGGATTATCGGGAAGTCGCCGAGATTATCGGTAAGAGCGTCGCGGCCATCCGCGTCATACAGCACCGTGCCCTGAACGCGCTGCGCAAGCAGATGAAGCTCATGGACCAGGCCGATGGCCGGTCCGAGGCCTCGTCTGGGGGCGCCACCGTGGGGTGGGGATCCGGCTGATCCGGCGCGCCCGTCGCCCGCGGACGTAAAGCGGGACGGCGGCGGGCCGATACCTATACAGCCCAGTGGGCCACGGGCCCGAAATCACTACGGGGGAATGTAGCCATGGCACGATCGGTCGCAGGCGGCGCCTCGCGGAGCAGGCTCAACGTCAAGTTTCTCCTGGTCGCCGCCGTCCTGGCGGTCCTCAGCGCGGTCCTCGTCTACGCGAAGATCTCGTCCGGCTCCGACAGCTCCGGCTCCGCCGGCGCCGGGGCGCAGGACGTCGTCGTCGCGAAGGGCGTCATCAGGGAGCGCACGACGATCACCGCCGACATGCTCGAAGTCAAGAGCGTGCCGGCCAACGCCGTCGTCGCCGGGTCGTTCGCCAACACCGCCGACGTCGTCGGCAAGGTGACCAAGTTCCCGATCCAGGCCAACGAGCAGGTGGTCGCGTCGTCCGTCGTGGACGTGTCGCGCCCGGTCGTCGGGGACGTGCTCTCGTACGTCGTGCCCAACGGCAAGCGCGCCATCTCCATCCAGGCCTCCCAGGTGAGCAACGCCGGCGGCCTGATCCTGCCCGGCGACTTCGTGGACATCGTCTGGGCGTGCTGCGGCGGCAAGCCGGTGCTCACCCGCACCATTCTCCGCAACGTCCAGGTCGGCGCCGTCGCGCAGGCGATCGTCAACTCCGGCCCGGTGCAGGGCACGTCTTCGGACAACCCGATCGCCGCGGCGCCGGGCAAGCCCGTGCCGGACGCCTCGACCATGACGCTCCTGCTCTCGCCCGAAGAGGCGCAGCAGATCTTCCTCGCCGAAGGGAACGGCGACCTGCGCGCCGACCTGCGCGGCCCGAACGACCAGGACCCGGCGGAACCGCCGGTCACCCTGATCACCCAGCTCGTGCCCCCCGCGGCGATCGCCGGCCTGCCCGACGCGCTCAAGCCCGACGGGTTCAAGCAGGGACAGCAGTAACCATCAGGTTGGAGACGGACGCGCGAGCGTAGGAGACGTATCCCATGGCGCGAAATCCTGAGATCGTGACCATCGACCCGGACCTCGGCAGCCGGGCCGAGACCAAGCGGGCCGTGCAGCTCGCGCACTTCTCGGTCATCGGCGAAGCCGGCTACGGCGTCGAAGCCGTCACCGTCGCGAAGGAGCACACCCCGGACGTCTTCCTCGTCGCCTTCGAGGAGCCCGTCGCGCTCGCCGTCCAGACCATCGAGGCGCTCGCCGATGCGGCGCCCGCCGTCCCGACCATCGCCTATTCGTCGCTGGCCGATGCAGGCAGCGTCCGCCGCGCCATGGTCGCCGGCGCGCGCGACTTCCTCATCAAGCCGCTCAAGCCCGAAGACCTGGGCCGCGCCGTCTACGGCGTGCTCGAGCAGGAGGAGCGCAAGCGCCTCCGCGCGGGCGGCCAGGCCGCCGAGAGCGCCGCCCGCGGCACGGTGATCACGATCTTCGGCGCCAAGGGTGGCATCGGCAAGACCACCATCTCGACCAACCTGGCGACGACGCTGGCGAAGATCACGGGCGCCAACGTCTGCCTGCTCGATATGGACACCCGCTTCGGCGACGTCGCCATCATGATGGACATCGCCGTCGAGGCGAGCATCGCCGACGTCGCCCGCCACATCGATGACCTGGACCGCGACAAGATCCGCGACTACCTGGTGAAGCACCACAGCGGGGTCAACATCCTCCCCGCGCCGCTGCACCCGACCGAGTGGCGGAACCTCACGCCGCAGCACATCGAGAAGATCGTGGAGATGCTCGCGCAGACCCACGACTACGTGGTCATCGACACGCCCGGCACGTTCAACGAGCTGATCGCGACGACGCTGGAGCTTGCGAACCTGATCCTGCTCGTCACGAGCATGGACATCGCCAGCATCAAGGACACCGCGCTCGCGCTCGAGATGCTCCGCGCCGCCGGCGTCTCCGAAGACAAGGTGAAGCTCACGATCAACCACTCGACCGCCGCGAACAGCCTGCGCGAGGACGACGTCGCGCGCGTGCTGGAGTACGAGGTGTTCTGGCGCATCCCGCACGACCTCGCGGTGTCCAGCAGCACGCAGCTCGGCCAGCCGATTGTGATCGCGAAGCCCTATGCGCGGGTCTCCCGCGCCATCATCGACCTGGCGCACACCCTCACGGGCACGCGCCAGGAAAAGCGGGGGTTCCTGGACCGGTTCCTGGGCCGTTCGGCCTGAGGATAGCCGCTGCCGGAGGCAGTCATGAGTCAGTTTCAGTGGCAGTCGCGCAAGATTCAGCCGGGCGGCGGCGGGAACGCCCAGGGGGGTGGCGGCTTCTCGCGCCCCAACAGCCTCTCGCAGAACATCGTCGCCCTCAACGAGCTCAAGTTCACCCTCCACCAGCGCCTCATCGAGGAGCTCGACCCGAACAAGCTCGAAGGCCTCGGCAAGGAGAAGGCCCGCGAGGCCGTCGAGCAGGCCGCGCGCACGCTCATCGCGCAGGAGATGCCCGGCATCGTCGGCACCACGCGCGACGAGCTGGTCTCCGCCGTCGCCGATGAGGTGCTCGGCTTCGGGCCGCTCGAGCCGCTCCTCCGCGACCCATCGATCTCCGAAGTCATGGTCAATGCGCCGGACACCACCTTCTATGAGAAGGAAGGGCGCCTGTACCTCAGCTCGGTCCGCTTCCGCGATGACCAGCACATCATGCGCATCGTCGAGCGCATCGTCGCGCCGCTCGGCCGCCGCGTCGACGAGTCCTCGCCGATGGTCGACGCGCGCCTGCCCGATGGTTCGCGCGTCAACGTGATCATCCCGCCCGTCGCGCCGAAGAGCCCGACGATCACCATCCGCAAGTTCCGCACCGACAAGATGACGATGAACGACCTCGTCGCCACGGGCGCGCTCTCCAACGAGCTCGCGGAGTTCTTCCGCGCCAGCGTCCAGGCGAAGCTGAACATCCTCATCTCCGGCGGGACCGGCTCCGGTAAGACGACGATGCTCAACGCGCTCTCGTCGTTCATCCCCGACACCGAGCGCATCGTCACCATCGAGGACCCGACGGAGCTCCAGCTCCAGCAGGGCCACGTCGTCACGCTCGAAGCGCGCCCGGCGTCGCTCGAAGGCAAGGGCGAGGTCACGCAACGCGACCTCGTGCGCAACGCGCTCCGCATGCGCCCCGACCGCATCATCGTCGGCGAGGTCCGCGGCGCCGAGGCGTTCGACATGCTCCAGGCCATGAACACCGGCCACGAGGGCTCGCTCGGCACCGTGCACGCCAACACCCCGCGCGACGCCCTCGCCCGCATCGAGAACATGGTGATGATGGCCGGCTTCGAGCTGCCGGTGAAGGCGATCCGCGAGCAGATGTCGTCGGCCATTCACGTCGTCATCCAGATCGCGCGCTTCCCGGATGGCACGCGCAAGGTCGTGAACGTCGCCGAGGTCGCCGGCATGGAAGGCCAGGTCGTGACCATGCAGGACCTGTTCCGCTTCGAGCAGACCGGCATCGACAGCGATGGGCGCGTCCTCGGCGAACTGCGGACCACCGGCATCCGGCCGCGCTTCGTGGAGAAGTTCGAGGTCTCCGGCATCCACCTGCCGCCGGAGCTCTTCGCAGTGAGGGTGTAGATGTACGACCCACTCGCCGCCGTCGCCGCGATGTCGGTCCTCGCGACCGTGGTCTTCGCCATGTTCGCGTTCTGGGGCGCCTCCGCCGGGTCGTCCGAGGTCCGCGGGCGCCTGCAGGGGCTCATGCAGGGCACCTCCGTCGTCGAGACGACCGGGCCCGTCGCGCTCCGCCACTCCGGCGAATCGCGCAGCCTCTTCCGCAACCTGCTGAAGCCGGACCTCAGCGCGCGCCTCGCGCTCGAGCTCGAGCGCGCCGACATGACCATCCAGCCCAGCGAGTACATCGCCGTCCGCTTCGCGCTCGCCCTCGTCGCGATCGTGATCCCGGTGCTGCTCCTCCACGGCTGGCTGCTCTACGTCGCGGCGGGCGCGGCCGCCGTCGTCTGCTACAACCTGCCGAAGATCTACATGAACCGGCGCCGCAAGTCGCGCGTCGAGAAGCTGAACAAGCAGCTCCCGGAGGCCCTGACCATCATCTCGAACGCGCTGAAGGCCGGCTTCGGCCTGCTGCAGGCGCTGAACAACGCCGCTGACCAGCTCGAGCACCCGATCGCGACCGAGCTGGGCCGCACGATTCACGAGATGAACGTCGGTTCGAGCGCCGAAGAAGCGCTCCTCGGCCTCACCGAACGCGCCGGCAGCTACGACCTGGACATCGTCGTCACCGCGATCCTCGTCCAGCGCACCGTCGGCGGCAATCTCGGCGAGATTCTCGATACCGTCGCGGATACGATGCGGGAGCGCATCCGCATTCGCGGCGAAATCCAGACGCTCACCGCGCAGCAGAAGCTCACGGGGGTCGTCATCGGCCTGTTGCCGATCGTCATTGGGATCCTCTTCCAGATCCTGAGTCCCGGCTACATCAACCCGCTCTTCACCACGACCATGGGGAAGGCGATGATCGGCGGCGCGATCGTCCTCGAGGCGGTCGGCATCATGGTCATCCAGCGGATCCTGAACATCGAGGTGTAATGCCCATGGATGCCTACGCACTCGGCGCCGCCCTCCTCGTGTCCGTGACGGTCATCTTCCTCGTGCTCGGCCTGTTTTCGGGCGTCAGCGCGGGCGGCGGCAGCCTGGCGCGCCAGCGCCTCGAGCTGCTGAAGCAGAATCCGAACGAGATGACCGGGCCGGCGCAGGGCCCGTCGATGACGCAGCGCCTCATCACGCCGGTGGTCTCCGCCGGCACGGGCGCCCTCGGCAAGCTGCTCCCGCGGTCACTCCTCAAGGGCGTCGAGAAGAAGCTCATCATCGCCGGCGAGCCCATGACCATGCAGGGCTTCCTCACGCTCGTCCTCGTCGCGACCGTCGCCTCGGCCGGCTTCGCGGTGCTCGTCATCGTCGCCGCCGGTAGCGGCCTCACGCCGATGATCATGGGGATCATCGTCTTCATCGCGTTCGTCGGCTTTTACCTCCCGTTCTGGATCGTGAACTCCCGGGCGCGCGGCCGGCAGGCCGCCATCGTCAAGAGCCTGCCCGACGCGTTCGACCTGATCACCACCTGCGTCGAAGCAGGGCTCGGTCTCGATGCCGCGCTCGCGCGCGTCGCCGAGAAGGTCCAGGGTCCGTTCGCCGATGAGCTCTCCGCCGCGCTGCGCGACATCGCGCTCGGCAAGGCGCGCCGCGATGCCCTGAAAGACCTCGGCGAGCGCACCGCCGTGCCCGACCTTATGCAGTTCACCAACGCCGTGATCCAGGCCGAGGCCATGGGCTCGTCGATCGGCACGGTCCTGCGCGTGCAGGCGGAGCAACTCCGCGTGCGCCGCCGCCAGCGCGCCGAAGAAGCCGCGTACAAGGCGCCGGTGAAGATGCTCTTCCCGCTCGTGCTCTTCATCTTCCCGACGCTCTTCATCGTGATCCTCGGACCCGCCGCCATCACGCTGATGAAGGACTTCCCGAAGTAGCGCCCCGCACCCCCGGCGCGCGCACCGGTGGGCGCCCGCCCGCAGGAGTGCAGATACCTGCGTCACACCTGGCGGCGGCGTACCACGCCTCGCACGTAGCTCGCGCCTCCAGTACGCTCCTCGCGCAGCACCGCGCAGGGACGGAGGCGCCATGCTCACGCCGCTCGACGACTACCTCGTCCACCAGACGCCGGACACGGTCGATCACGTCGCGACGAGCGACCGCAACTTCTATGACCGCTACTACTTCAACGCGCACACGCTCGATGGCGAGGTGCTGCTCGTCGTCGCGCTCGGGCTCTACCCCAACATCGGCGTCATCGACGCCTTCGCGACCGCCGTCATCGGCGGACAGGCGCAGCACATCGTCCGCGCGTCGCGGGCCCTCGGCTCCGACCGCATGGACACCGGCGTCGGGCCCGTGCGCGTCCACGTGCTCGAAGGCCTCCGCCGCTTCCGGGTGACCTGCGACGAGTCGGAGCACGCCCTCGCGTTCGATATGACGTTCGAGGCGGCGGCGCCGCCGTACGAGGAGCCGCACTTCTTCCGCCGCGCCGGCAACCGCGTGGTCATGGACTACACGCGCCTCACGCAGACCGGCCGCTGGTCAGGGACCTTTCGCGCCGGCGACAGGACGTGGGACGTCACGCCCGATGCCTGGTGGGGCGGCCGCGACCACTCCTGGGGAATCCGCCCGGTTGGCGGCGGCGAGCCGCAGTCCGCGCCCCCGCCCGGCGGCGGCCCCGGCGGCTTCTTCTGGCTCTGGAGCCCGGTCCAGTTCTCGCGCGCGTCGCTGATGTTCACCTGCAGCGAGGACGCCGACGGCTCGCGCTGGCACGCCGCGTCGGAACTGATCCCGTCCTACGGCGCAGGGAGCGCTATCGAGCCGCTCACCGTCGTCTCGCACGACCTCGAATTGCTCCCCGGCACGCGGACGTTCTCCCGCGGCCGGCTGCGCCTCGCGCGCCGCGACGGTACGCCGGTTACGGTCACCATGGAGCCGAAGACCACGATCTACATGGCCGGCGCCGGGTATGCCTACCTCGGCGGCTGGCGCCACGGCCAGTACCACGCGCCGCTCGCCGTCGAAGGCGAGACCTGGGACCTGCGCGACGCGGAGCTGCTGCGCCGCATCGCCGGCCAGACCGAGACGGTCTGCGACTTCACGGTCGACGGCATCAACGGTCTGGGCGCCGGGCACGGCATCTTCGAGTTCCTGCTGCTCGGCGCCTACGAGCCGTACGGGTTCCGCGCCTGGGACGACGTCGCGCCCGTCCGGTAGCCTATTGCGCGCCCTGCTCGCGCTCCAGCGCGCGCGCCTCCGCCTCGTCGTGCTCCTGTTCGCCGAGCCGCAGCAGCACTTCGAAGATGCGCCGCAGCTCCGCGACCGGCTGCGGGTGCTCGTCGACGCGGATGTTCAGCTCGTACCGCCGGACGTCGAAGTCGAGCGGCGCCCCCTTCGCGATCACCGCCGGCGTCACGAGCAGCGCGGCCGACTGGCGCCCGCGCTTGTCGCCGCCGGCCGCCTGCCCCGCCTCCAGCGCTGCGAGCAGCCGCACGGAGAGCGGCGCGTTGGCGATGTCCTCGAACACCGCGGCCATCGCCTCGATCACCTGCGGTCCGGCGAGCATGTTGCCCTGCACCGAGTAGTTTTCGCCCTCGTGGCTGCCGTACCAGTCGACGCACTCGTCGCCGCTGAACGCGAACGTGCGCCCCTGCGCGTCGATGGCCGCCACCTGCCGCCGCGCCGCGCCGGGGTCATCCGCGAGCAGCCCTTCGAGCGCCGCGCGCGGGCTCATCCCGAGTTCGAGCAACCGCAGTCCGTCGCGCCCCAGGTCGATGTTTGCGAAGGACTGTGTGGCCACCGCGCCGATGCCGCTGCGTGCGTGCGGCACCATCGCGCCGACGCACGGCACCGCCGTCGCCACGGCGACCCCGAACGACGCGCTGCGCGGGTCCCGGGCGATGATGCTGAACGTCATGCGAGCACCTCCCTGGTGGGCCGCATTGTCGCACACGGCCCGGGGCTGACCGTCACGCCGGCGCGAAGCGCAGCACCGTGGCGTCCTCCCCGACGTCGTCGTACACGGCGGTGACCGGCATGTCCACGCGCAGTTCGTCAGCCGGCGCCGTCACGCTCGAGACGATGCGCGGGCCCTCCTCGAGCTCGATGACGGCGAACTGGTACGGCACGCGCTCCGCGAACGCCGGATGCAGCTTCTGGTGCATCACCGCAAAGCTGTACAGCGTGCCGCGGCCGCTCGCCCGCGCCCACTCGGTATCCATCGACCAGCAGTCCGGGCAGCGCGGCCGCGACGGAAGCCGCCAGGCGCCGCAGCGCTTGCAGCGCATCAGCATCAACTCGTGCCGCCGCAGCCCCTCGAAGAACTCGCGCGATTCTTCGTCCGCTTCGGCGACCGGCAGCGCAGGGGCCTCCGCCATCTCACCAACCCCCTGGACTGAACCCGGCGATGCCGCCCCGCGCCGCGAGCGCACTCCGGCTGCCATCGGCCCGGCGGAGCGTTGGCGTCGTCCCTGCGGTCATCTCAGCGCTCCCCGCTCAAAACGAGCGTCGAGTGATGGTCGAGGATCCCGCCGTTGCCCGTCACGAGCACGACGTCGTGCTTCGCCACCTGGCGCTCGCCGCCCTGCCCCCGCGCCTGGATGATGCCCTCGCTCAGCGGCGTCATGCCCCACATGTAGTACGCGCTCAGTTGCCCGCCGCCGGTGTTCGTCGGCAGCGAGCCGCCCGGCCCGAGCTTGCCGTCCGCGACGAACGGCCCGCCCTCGCCCTTCGCGCAGAAGCCGTAGTCCTCGAGTGTCACCAGCACCGTGTACGTGTAGCAGTCGTACGCCTGCAGCACGTCCACGTCCTCCAGCGTGATGCCCGCCATCGCGAACGCGCGCTCCTTCGCGATCGGCGCGCCCGTCTGCGTCTCGACGTCCCAGCCGCGGCGCCGCAGGTCGCCGGGGTGGCCCTGCCCCATGCCGAGGATGTACACCGGCGGCTGCGCGAGGTCGCGCGCTTCCTCGGCGCGCGAGACGATCACCGCCACGCCGCCGTTCGACACGAGGCAGCAGTCCAGCAGCCGCAGCGGCTCGACGATCCAGCGCGACGCGCGATAGTCGTCGAGCGTGATCGGCTCGCGGTGCTCGGCGATCGGGTTCTTCGCCGCCCACGCGCGCTCGGCGACGGCGATCGCGCCGAGCTGGTCGGTCGTCGTGCCGTACATCGCCATGTGCCGTCGCGCCGCGAGCGCGTAGTGGGCGTTCACGCCGAAGACGCCGTACGTGGTGTACAGCCCGCCCATGCCCTGCGGCCGCACGGAGCGCCCCATCGCCGCGTAGGCCGCGCCGCCGCCGGTTCCCGGCTGCCGTAGCGGCGCATCGGCGAAGATGCAGGCCACATGGTCCGCGAGGCCGTGCGTCACCGCGAGCGCCGCGTACTGCACCATGATGTTCGCCGTCGCACCGCCGACGTTCATGCTGGAGAGCAGGCGCAGGTTCGTCAGCCCCAGGTAATTCTGCAGCCCGACGCCGCCCATCGCCCCGAGCGGCGACACGCCCGGGTTCACCAGCAGCCCGTCGACCTGGTCCTTGCGCAGCCCCGCGTCCGCCACGGCGCGCGCGATCGCTTCCGCCGCGAAATGCTGCGCATCGTGGCCGTAGATCCGGCCCATCTCGGTGATGCCGAGGCCGGTGATCGCCGCTTTGCCGCGAAGCTCGCGCCCTTCCATGCGGCCAACGGTAACGGCGCCCGCCGATGCGGGCAACCGCGCGCGCCGCTGCTTGGGCGAATCCCCGGCGGCGACTAGGATGCAGCGGCCTATGAACCTCGATGCCCTCCCCTACACCTCGTTCATCGTCCTCGCCGAGTTCTGCGTCGGCTCGCTCGCCGTGTGCGTCTACGCCGAGCGCCGCGGCCGCGTCGCGAAGAGCTTCGTGCAGTTCTGCGCGTGGATGGTCGTCGTCGGCGCGCTGGTGCTGCTGCTCAACGGTCTGGCGCTCGACCCGAACGCGATCGTCGGTGGCTACCGGCTCGAAGATGGCCTGCTGCGCGCGGTGCGCATCGCGAGCGCCGTCTTCCTCGCGCTCTGTCTGCCCTACGCGGTCGTCACCGGCCGTGAAGACGGCGCCCCCGCGACGGCGTGGGCGGCGCCCGGCCTGGTATCGGGCGCAGTACTGCTCGGCCTCACGGCCTACTACGTGAGCCTGCCGACGTGGGGCTTCGCCGGCATGCTGCTCAGCATCCTCGGCGGCACGCTCGCGGTCGGCGCGGTCGTCCTCGCGATGACGCTCGGGCACTGGTACCTCGTGACTCCGCGCCTCCCGCGTGAGCCCATGGAGGAGCTCACGCTCATCGTGCTCGCCGCGGTCGCCCTCCAGGCGCTGCTGCTGGTGATCAACGTCTTCATTCCCGTGCGCGACGCCCCCGACGCCACGGCGTTCCTCGGCTCGAAGACGCTCGAGGTCAACCCGGCGTTCTGGCTGCGCATCATCATCGGCCTGGCGTTCCCGGCGGCGCTCGCGTGGATGTCGTACGTCGCCAGCCGCGGCTATCCCGCGAACGAGAACGCGATGATGTCGGCGACCGGCCTCCTCTATATCGCCGTCGGCGCCGTCGTCGTCGGCGAAGTGCTGGCGCGCGGCCTCTTGTTCCTCACCGGCGTGCCGGTCTGAACATGGCGTCCGCCCGCGTCTTCCTCGTCAAGCACGCCATGCCCGCGATCGACCCGGCGGTGCCCGCGCCTCGCTGGGGCCTCTCGAAGCGCGGCATCGACGACGCGCGGCGGCTCGCGGAGGTCGCGCGCGGCTGGGGCGTGCGCGCCGTCTACGCCAGCGTCGAGCCGAAGGCGAAGTCCACCGCGCTCATCCTCGGCGACGGCGTGCGCGCGCCCGTGCACGTCGTCGAGGGGCTGGAGGAGCAGCGCTGGGAAGAGTGGGTCGACAACACCGACGAGTTCAACGGGCTGGTCCGCGCGATGCTCGACGAGCCCGACGTGTCGATCCGCGGCGCCGAGCCGATGGCGCAGGCGGCGGAGCGCTTCGCCCGCGCGATGGCGCTGATCGCCGCGGGCGACCTGCCGGCCGCCGTCGTCGCGCACGGGCGCGTGATGACGGCGTGGCTGCGGCGCGAAGGCGCCACCCACGACGCCTTCGCGCTCTGGCGCTCGATGCCGCTCCCGGGCTGGGCGGAGGTCGGCCTCGGCCCGCCGGTCCGGCTGCTGACGTCCTTCGCCGGCGTCTGACGCCGCCGCGCCGCTTCGTGCGAAAATGTGCGCGGGAGGCACACGCATGTCGCGCGGACGCCGCTGGCGGCTGGCGCTCTTCACCGGGATCCTGATCGCGGGCGTCCTGACCGCGTGCTCCCGCACGGTGCACGAGCGCAACGCCGTGCACATCCTCGGGGCCGACGCCGAAGTCAACCCCGTCCTCGCCCGCTACATCGACCGCGGCATCGACGAGGGCGAGCGCACCGACGCGCGCGCGGTCGTCATCGAGCTCAACACCCCCGGCGGGCTCTCCGACTCCATGGAGTCGATCGTGCGCCGGATCGAGTCCGCGCGCGTGCCGGTGATCGTCTGGGTGGCGCCGAGCGGCGCGAAGGCCGCCTCCGCGGGCACGTTCATCACCATGTCCGCGCACATCGCGGCGATGGCGCCCGGGACGAGCATCGGCGCCGCGCACCCGATCGACGCGAGCGGCGGCGACATCGGCGGCACGCTCGGCGAGAAGGTCGAGAACAACGCGGCCGCCTACGCGCGCAGCATCGCCGAGACGCGCGGCCGCAATGCCGACTGGGCGGAGCGCGCCGTGCGCGACAGCATCAGCGCCTCGACCAACGACGCCGTCGACCAGCACGTGGTCGACTTCTCGGCGTCGAGTCTTGACGACCTGCTGCGCCAGTCCGACGGCCGGACCGTGACGGTCGATGGCCGGCAGGTGACGCTCGCCGGCCTCGCGGACGCGCCGCGCGTCACGAACTCGATGACTTTCGTCGAGCGGCTGCTGCTCGTGCTCAGCGATCCGAACATCGCCTTCCTCCTGCTGAGCCTCGGCGGCCTCGGCCTGCTGATCGAGCTGCTGCATCCGGGCGTGTTCTTCCCCGGCGTGTTCGGCGCGATCGCGCTGGTGCTCGCGTTCTTCGCGCTGGGCACGCTGCCCGTGAACTGGGCGGGCGTCGCGCTCATCCTCCTCGCCTTCGCGCTGTTCGCCGGCGAGGCGTTCGCGCCCGGGTTCGGCGCCCTCGGCGTCGGCGGCGCCGTGTCGCTCATCGCCGGGGGCCTGCTCCTGACCTCGACGAGCAACCCGGACTTCCAGGTGTCACGCTGGCTCGTCATCGTCACCGGCGTGGTGTTCGCGGCGTTCTTCACGATGGTCGTGTTCACCGTCTGGCGCGTCCGCCGCATGCCGCCCGCGTTGGGCGTCCAGGCGATGGTCGGGCGCGCCGCCGTCGCGCGCTCGGACCTCGACCCGCAGGGGTTCGTTTTCTTGCAGGGCGAGCGCTGGAAGGCCGTCGCCGAGGATGCGCCGGTGCAGCGCGGCGAACACGTGACCGTGACCGGCGTGCAGGGCCTGACGCTCAGCGTCCGGCGGCGCGCCGCGCAGGCGCCCGATACGGCGCCGAAAGCGACCTGACCGCGTCGTAGAGCGTCGCGAACTCCGGCGCGACCGGCGCGGCGTGGTGGCGCAGGTCGCGCCGCACGCCGGCCGGGTCGAGCGGCCGGCCCGCGAAGCGCGAGAGCGCCGCGATCTCTGCGCGCGCGCCCGCGCCGTGCAGCGCCGCATACGCCACCGATGTCGCGTCGAGCCGGTGGTCGCGGATCACGTCGAGCAGGCGCGCGTGCTCCGCCCGCCACAGATGCTCGATCGCGCGGCGCGGCTCGTCGCCCGCCAGTCCGTAGTAGTGCAGGGTCGATGCGACGACTTCCGCCGGGCTGCGCAGGCAGACGATCACGCGCGGGTCGGCGGGCAGCACCTCGAGCCACGCCTCGAGCGTCCAGCAGAACCGCGGGTCCTTCCACGCCGGCGTCGCGTCCCGGACGAGCGCGCGCATCACGTCGCGGTGCGGGCGCGAGGCCTCGCGCACCCGCGCGCGCGATGCCGTGCTGAACCATCCGTCGAGCCCGGCGTCGTGCAGGATCGATTCGTTGACGCGCACGACCGCGCGCTCCTCGAAGTAGCCGTCCGGGTTCCCGGCGTCCGGCTCGATGAGGTCGCGGCCGACGCGGATCCCGGCGGTGTGCAGGAGCTTCGCGACGGCGCTCGTCCCCGACCGCCCGCTGCCCGCGATGATGATCATCGGCTGATCGCCCCGTGCTAGGCGAAGCTCCCGGTGCGGACCTCGCCGCTTCGCTCGAAGTTCGCGACGACCACGCCTGCGGGTGTCGTCGTGGAGTCCCGGAGCTTGAACGCCGCCGGCACCGTGCCTTCGGCGAACAGCTTCTTCCCGGATCCGAGTGTCAACGGGAAGATCTTCAGCCAGAGCTCGTCAACCAGGTCTTCCCTCAACAGGGTCTGGATCAGCTCGCCGCTGCCATGCACCTGGAGGTCCGGTCCGTCGTGCGCCTTGAGCGCGGCGATTTGCTGGACCACGGCGCCCGTGATCAGCACCGAGTTCTCCCAGGCAAGCTGCAGCGCCTGGTGAGAGACGACATACTTGGCCGCGTCGTTGATGCCCGGCCAGCCGCCCGCATGCGCCGGCCAGTAGCCCGCGAAAATGTCATACGTCTTTCTCCCGAGCAGCAGCGCGAAGGGCTCTTTCATCTGCTCGGCCATGATCCGCGCCCCCACCTCGTCCACGTAGGGGACGGTCCAACCGCCGAACCGGAACCCGCCGCTGGTGTCCTCCTCTGGACCGCCCGGAGCCTGCATCACGCCGTCGAGCGTCAGGAATGACAGGACGATGATCTTGCGCATGGATCGCGACCTCCCGCTGCCGGTGCGCGCGGTCTACCAGTGGTCGATGCGCACGTACTCGTCCCACGGCAGCCGCGCCGCTTCCGGTACGCGCTTGGGCGGCCGCGCGCGGTACCCGAAGCCGAGCACGATCGGCACCCCGTAATCCGCCGGCAGCCCCAGCACCTCGCGCGCGCAGTCCTGCCGGTGCATCGTTACCGGACAGGATGCGACATCCTCCGCCCACGCCGCCACCATCATGTTCTGCGCCGCGCGCCCGGCGTCGAACTCGTTCCGCGTGCCCCCGCCGGCCGCCACCGCGATGAGCAGCGGCGCCTGCGGCGTCCACGCCGCGAAATCCCCGCACTTCGCCAGTTCTTCCTTCACCTTCTCGTCCTTGATGACGATGAACCGGCACGGTTGCACGTTCTTCGAGCTGCCCGCCATCCGCCCCGCCTGCAGGATCCGCCGCTGCGTCTCCTCCGGCACCGGCCGGTCGAGGAACGCGCGCGTGTCGCGCTTGCTCACGATCGTCCGATAGGCGTCCTTCATCCGCACCTCCCTCGCGCTCAGCGGACCGGGGCCGACCCCGGGAGTATGGCGCACGTCCCAGGCCGCGCACAGCACGCGGCCCATGGGGGTAGACTCTGCACATGAGCAGGCCGTTCGACCTCACGCGCTTTCACCAGCTCCTCGCCACCCGCTCGTTCGGCCGCAACTTCATCTTCGAGGCCACCACCGGCTCCACCATGGACATGGCGCGAGAGGCCGCGGCGCGTGGCGCGCCGGAGGGCACCGTCGCCGCCGCCGACGAGCAGACCGCGGGCCGCGGGCGCCTCGGGCGCGCCTGGATCACGCCCCCCGCCGTCAATCTGACGACCACGCTCGTCCTCCGCCCGCCCCTCGATCGGATGCGCCAGGTGGCGATGATCGCCCCGCTCGCGGTCGCCGAGTCGATCGAGGAGGTGGCAGGCCTGCGCGCGCCGCTGAAGTGGCCGAACGACGTGATCCTCAACGGGCGCAAGGTCGCCGGCGTGCTCATCGAGACCTCCGTCGCGGATGACGGCGCCGTAACGGTGCTGGTCGGCGTAGGCCTCAACGTGAACTTCGATCCGCGCGACCACCCGGAGATCCGCGACATCGCCACCAGCCTGCGCGCCGAGCTGGGCCGCGACGCGGACCGCGAGCTGCTGCTCGCGTCGTACCTGTTGCACTTCGAGCGCATGTACGAGGAGGCGCTCGCCGGGCGCAGCATGCGCGACCGCTGGCGCGAGCGCCTGGCGACGCTCGGCCACCAGGTGCACGTCACGTGGCCCGGCCGCACGGCGGACGGCATCGCCGAGGACGTCACGGAGGACGGCTCGCTCGTCGTGCGCCGTGCCGATGGCTCCCGCATCACGGTCGAGGCGGGCGATGTGACCCTCCGGGCGTGACGCCTACGCCGTGAAGTGCTGGAGCGCCCGGCGGATGCGGTCCTCGAGCGGCTGGTCGCGCCCGTCCTCCAGGTGCGCCGCCGCTGCCGACGCTTCCGCCTGCGTGTAGCCCAGCGCCTGCAGCGCGGCGATCACCTCCGTGTCCTTCTCCGCCTCTGCCTTTGCGGGCGGCGCGGGCTCCTCCGCCGGCGGCGCCACCTTGTCCCGAAGCTCCAGGATGATCCGCTCCGCCGTCTTCTGGCCGATCCCCGGCACGCGGCGCAGCAGGTCGGCCTGCCCCGAGACGATCGCCGCGGCGAGCCGCGCGCAATCGACCGCCGAGAGGAGCGCCAGCGCCGCCTTCGGTCCGACCCCCGAAACGGCGATGAGCTGCTCGAAGAGCGCCAGCTCTTCGTGCCGCGCGAATCCGTACAGCACCAGCGCGTCCTCGCGCACGTGCAGGTAGGTGTAGAGCCGCGCCTGCTCCCCCGGCGCCAGCGCCTCCGCCGTCGGCGTGGGCACGGACGCCAGCAGCCCGACGCCGCCGACGCCGACGATCACCCAGCCATCGCCGGTCTCTTCGATGGTGCCGCGCAGCCGGGCGAGGGGCATGACGACCTGCCTCCGTGCGCGCAATGCGGCGCCGGGGCGAGTATAGGCGCGATGGTGCGGGGTGCGGAAGTCGCTAGGCGGCGCGCCGCGATGGCCCGTCGCCGTGCACCCGCACGCGGTCGATGCCCTCGGCCTTCGCTTCTGCCAGCGCTTGCTCGGCGGCGCCACGCAGCGCGTCGATCGAGTCGATCCCCGGAGCCGGGACGCAGGCGATGCCCTGCGAGAGCGTCACGCGCACGGGCGTGTCGAAGTAGTTGTTCCCGAAGCTGTTCACCTCGACCTGTCCGCGCAGCTTCTCCGCCACGTCGCGCGCGGCCTCGGCGTTCGTCTCCGGCAGCAGCAGCGCGAGCACGTCCGGCGTGTAGCGCGCCGCGACGTCGTTGATCCGCACGTTCGCGCGGATCAGCTCGCCGACGTGCGACAGGATGAAGCCGCGCCCCAGCTTGCCGCCCTTCTCCGTCAGCCCGTGCAGGTTGTCCACTTCCAGCAGCAGCAGCGAAAGCGCCCGCTTGTGGCGCCGCGTCCGCTCGAACTCCAGCCGCAGGTGCTCGTCGAAGCTCCGCCGCGCGTACAGCCCCGTCAGCTCATCGATCATCGCCAGGTGTTCGAGCTCGATCTCCTTGCGGATGAGCTGCGCGCTCAGCTCGCTCACCTTGCCGGCCGACTGGTCGGCGCGCCGGCGCTCGATCGTCCACGCCACCATGATCAGCGCGGTGACGAGGCCCGGCAGCGCCAGCCGTGCGACGGTCGTCACGCTGAAGCCCGGGTTGCCGCCCGCATCGACGATCGCATACGAGGCGATGACGCCGGCCCCCGCGAGGACCATGAGAAGCGCCCGTTTCATATCTGAATCGTCGGCTTTCGGCCCATGCCGCGAGAGGGGGTAATCCCGGACTTCGAAGCTGCCGCAGCTTCAACTCAGGGACCAGCGCCCGCCGTGCTCGGCGAACCACGCCAGCACCCCCCGGCGGCTGATCGGGTTCCTGGCGGCGTAGCGCTGCTCGTGGCTGTCCCCCTCCATTTCCCGCCAGGCCATCCGCAGGCGCTCCACCTCGTCCGAAGCGATGCGGCAGCGCGCCGCCTGCGGGTCCACGCCGTACAGGCGCGCCGCGTTCAGCCCGAAGATCTTGCGCTTCACCTCGTCGGTGAGCGGCGCGTAGCCGTACTGCTGCGCGAACTGCGGGTCCATCTGGAACGCCCGCAACGCGACGATCTGCGGCTGCGGCGACCCCGTCCACACGCAGTCCGTGCCCCACAGCACGTTGTCCTCGCCGACGTACTTGATCAGCTTCCCCAGCAGGTGGGCCGCCTGCGTCCGGTCCGACATGATGTTGCGCCACGTGCTGCCCAGTTCCGCATAGACGTTGCTGTTCGGCCGCACGCCGTTGTCCAGCAGGCTCTTGATCAGCGTGTTGACGCCGCGCTCGGCGCGCGCCGGGTCGTACGGCCCCTCGCGCGTCCCCGGGTACCAGCCCGAGTGGTAGACCACGAAGTTGACGTCCGGATACGCCTTCGCGACCACGCCGATGTCGCGCGGCGACGCGTACGCCTCGTCGAAGCCGAACAGCGGCAGCCCCTTGTGCGCGCAGATCGTCTTCACGCCGGTCCGCCGCGCCTGCTCGATCAAGGGGATGCCGTACTGCGGGTCGTCGAGGAACCAGCCGCGGCCGGTCGACCCGGCATACGGCGTGTAGACCTTCCATGCCGAGACGTCGAGCGCCTCCGCCCGCGCCTGCATCGTGTCGAGCTGCTCCTGGACCTGCCCCACGTTCGGCACGACGATGCTGTGCAGCCGCAACCGTCCCGTGTCCTTCGGCGACAGGTCGTTGATGATGTCCCGCGTCCGCTTCATCTCCCGGAAGTTCAGCGGGTCCTGCCGCTCGTCGAGCGATGGCGTGTCGGAGAGCACCGCCAGGCTCGTATCGCTCTCGAGGAAGATGTCGTGCGCGTAGTAGTACCGGCTGAGACAGTCGAGCCGGTCCGCCTCCGCGCAGTCCGGCCTGAAGGCGCGGAAGAAGTTCGCCGTCGCCGGCGACTCGTTGACCCACGGCCCCTCGGGGTCGACGTGGTGCGTCTGCACGTCGAAGATGAACTCGTCGCCCTCGAGCTTCCGGCAGGCGTCAGGGTCGGCGTCGGTCGGCACGGCGTAGGTCGCGCCGCTCGTCACGCCGGGCGGCAGGTCCTTCGTGTCCTCGTCGTCGCAGCCCGCGAGATTGATGGCGGCGAGCGTCACGGCGATGCCGCCCATCCCCTGCAGGAAGCGCCGCCGGTCGAGCCCGCGCCGCCGCGCGATCTCCGCCGCCATCTCGTGCGCCAGCGCCGCCGCGTGCTGGTGGGCGCGCGTGCGTTCCTTCGGCACGAACTCGCCGTTCGATGCCTGCCCCGGCTCGAACGGCAACAGCGGCGGCAGCTCCGGGTCGGTCTTCTTCCTGCGCACGGCACCCCTCCGCGGCTGAACGTCGTTCAGTCGCTGATGGTACTACGGGCGCGCGGGCGTGTGAACTACGCCCATCCGCGCCCGCGCTGCCGATTCTTGAGCCTCCGAAAATCCGGTGATAGGCTTCACAGGCCCCAAGGAGAGTGCATGACCGGCTCCCTTCGGCGTGAATCGCGGCGCGCGACCCCTCGCGGCGCCCGCCCCATCGACCGGGACGGAATCTACGCTTTTGGCTCGGCCACCGGCGCCGGCACATCTCCTACGCGTCCCGCCGCCGCGGGCAGGAAGGTATAGCGACTCATGGCCGTTTACGAGCACGACATCCTGGTGATCGGCGCCGGGCTCGCGGGCATGCGCGCCGCCCTCGCCGCGCAGCAGCTCGGCGCGGATGTCGCGATGGTGTCGAAGGTCCACCCGGTCCGCTCGCACTCCAACGCCGCGCAGGGCGGCATCAACGGCCCCGGCCTCGGCGAGGACGGCGGGCCGTGGGAAGAGCACGCCTACGAGACCACGAAGGCATCGGACTACCTGGGCGACCAGGACGCCATCACCGTGCTCGCCCAGGAGGGCGGCAGGGAAGTCCTCCAGTGCGAGCACTGGGGCGTCGTCTTCAGCCGCAAGCCGGACGGTCACATGGCGGTCCGCCGGTTCGGCGGCATGGGCAAGGCGCGCACGTTCTTCGTCGGCGCCATCACCGGCCAGGCGATCCTCCACGTCCTCTACGAGCAGCTCCTGCGCCCCGGCGTCTACCGCGCGATGCGCAACTACGAGGAGTGGTTCGTCACCAGCCTGATCGTCGATGACGGCGTCTGTCGCGGCTGCGTCGCGCTCGACATCCGCACGGGCGAGCTGCACGCCATCTCCGCGAAGGCGACGATCATCGCCACCGGCGGCCTCGGCCGCGTCTACGAGCCCTCGACCAACGCCCTCATCTGCACCGGCGATGGCATCGCCCTGTCGTACCGCGCCGGCGCGCCCGTCATGGACATGGAGATGGTGCAGATCCACCCGACGACGCTGAAGGGCTCCGGGGTGCTGATCACCGAGGGCGCCCGCGGCGAGGGTGCCTACCTGCTCAACAAGGACGGCGAGCGCTTCATGACGAAGTACGCGCCGAACCTCATGGAGCTCGCCTCGCGCGATGTCGTCTCCCGCGCCGAGCAGACCGAGATCGACGAGGGGCGCGGCGTCGACGGCTGCGTGTACCTCGACATGCGCCACCTCGGCGAGACGCTGATCAAGGAGCGGCTCGAGGAGATCTACGAGATCGCCCGCGACCTCGTGAACATCGACATCGTCAAGGAGCTGCTGCCGATCCGCCCGGGCGTGCACTACATCATGGGCGGCGTCAAGACCGACATCGATGGCCGCTCGCCGATGCCCGGCCTCTACTCGGCTGGCGAGGCCGCCTGCGTCAGCGTCCACGGCGCTAACCGCGTCGGCGCGAACTCGCTCCTCGACACGCTCGTCTTCGGGCGGCGCGCCGCCGAGCACGCCGTCCCCTGGGCGCGCGAGCAGAAGCCCGCGCCCGTGCCCGAGGGCGTGGTCGAGAAGGACCGCAAGATGATCCGCGAGATCCTCGACCGGCCGATGAACGGCGATCGCGTCGCCAGGATCCGCCGCGACATGGGTGAGTCCATGAGCGACAACGTCGGCATGTTCCGCACCCCGGAGAAGCTCGAGAAGCAGCTCGCCGAGCTGAAGACCCTCCGCGCCCGCTACGCGCAGGTCGGCGTCGAGGACAAGGGGAAGGTGTTCAACACGGACCTCCTGTTCCACATCGAGCTTGGCTACATGCTCGATTGCGCGGAGATGATCACGAAGAGCGCGATCGAGCGGAAGGAAAGCCGGGGCGCGCACACGCGGCTCGACTTCCCGGAGCGCAACGACAAGGACTGGCTCAAGCACATCGTGCTCACGCGCAAGCCGGACGGCAGCGAGGAGATGAGCTACCTGCCGGTGACGATCACCGAATGGGAGCCGCAGGAACGCAAGTACTGATCGGAGCGGCGCATGAAGGTCAAGCTGAAGGTCCGGCGCACTGACCCCGAGCGGGGCGCCACCGGCTACAGCCAGTACCAGATCGATATGCCGGAGAGCGCGACCCTGCTCGACGCGCTCATCCACGTGCGCGAGTACGAGGACGGCACGCTCTCGCTGCGCTGCTCCTGTCGCAGCGCCATCTGCGGCTCCTGCGCGATGCGCGTGGACAAGCGCGCCCGCCTTGCCTGCCGCGCGAAGATCATCGCCATCACCGGCGGGGACGAGGATCACGAGATCCTCGTCGAGCCCATGGGCAACATGCCCGTCATCAAGGACCTCGTGATCGACCAGGCGCTCTTCTGGGACAAGATCCGCGCCGTCGACCCCTACCTGCAGCCCGTCGGGCCCGTGCCGGAGCGCGAGTACCGCGTCCCGAACGAGGCGATGCTCGATCTCACCCACACGATGAACTGCATCATGTGTGGCGCCTGCGTCAGCGACTGCACCGTGCTCGAGGTGGACAAGAACTTCATCGCCCCCGCCGCGCTCGCCAAGGCGTACCGCTTCGCCGGCGACCCGCGCGACGGCCACACCCGCGAGCGGCTCGAGAAGCTCAGCGAGTACAGCGGCATCTGGGACTGCACCCGCTGCAACATGTGCGTCGAGGTGTGCCCCAAGGGCGTCGCGCCGATGAACCGCATCCTCCAGCTGCGGGAGATGGCGGTCGAGGCCGGCATTCAGAACAACGCTGGCGCCCGGCACACCAACATCTTCACGCGCTCCATCAAGGACGGCGGGCGCCTCAACGAGGTCTGGATGGTGCCCGGCTCCGTCGGGCTGTTCAACGTCCCGCGCCTCCTCGCCGAGATGCCGGGCGCGCTGAAGATGCTCCGTGCCGGCAAGCTGCCCGTGTCCCAGATGATCCCGCCCGGCGCGCCGGGCTCGCACAAGATGCACGGCATGGATCGCCTGCGGAACGTCATCCGTAAGGCGGAGACGCTGAAGCCCGTCCCGGCCACGATCGTAGAGGAGTCTGAGTCATGAGCCTGAAGTATGCGTTCTGGCCGGGTTGCGTCTCGAAGGGCGCCGCGCCCGAGCTCTACCAGTCCACCAACGTCGTCGCTCGCGCGCTCGGCATCGAGCTCGTGGAGCTCGATCAGGCCGCGTGCACCGGCTCGGGCGTGCTCCAGGAGCAGGCGCCCGAGCTCGGCGACGCGCTCAATGCCCGCACCTTCGCGATGGCGCAGCAGCTCGGCCTGCCGCTCATGAACATCTGCTCGACGTGCCAGGGCATCGAGAGCATGGTGCAGGACAAGCTCGCGAAGAACCCCGACTACGCCGCGAAGATCAACGACATCCTCGCCGAGGAGGGCCTGCACTACGAGCCGGGGCTCGAGATCAAGAATTTCCTCTGGGTGCTCGTCGAAGACTACGGCCTCGACCGCCTGAAGGCGCAGGTCAAGCGTCCCCTGTCCGGCGCCCGCATCGGCCCCTTCTACGGCTGCTACATCCTGCGCCCCAGCGAGATCCTCGGCATGGGCGAGCACCCCGAGCGCAACAAGTACCTCGAGATGGTGATCGAGGCCGTCGGCGCGACGCCCGTCGAGTACGAGGGCCAGAAGAAGTGCTGCGGCTTCCCGATCCTGACGATCAACCGCGAGAACTCGCTGAAGCAGGCCGGGAACCACATCCACGAGGCGCAGGAGTTGGGCGCCGACGCGCTCGTCTCGCCGTGCCCGCTGTGCCACCTGAACCTCGATGCGCAGCAGCCTGCGGCCAGGGCGACGACGCACTACGACATCGAGATGCCGATCATCCACCTGCCGCAGATGATCGGCCTCGCCCTCGGCATCGAACCGAAGGAGCTGCGCATGGACCGCCACGTCGTCTCGACGAAGAAGCTCCTGCAGAAGCTCCAGCCGCCCGTCCCCGCCTAGCGGCCGCCGCTACGCGCCTTCGACGAGCGCGCGATAGGTTTCGGGCTGCCGGTCGCGCACGACGTCCGTTCCCGGCACGCGCGACTTCACGTGCGACCACGCGCGGTTCACCACCGCGGTGACCGCCAGCTCGCGGCCTTCCAGCGCGTCCGCCAGCACCGCGCCCGACGGGTCGATCGCCATCGTCGCGCCCTGCGCCGTCGGCGGCGACGCGCACAGCAGCGTCACGCGGTTCTCCTCCGCGCGCGCCCGCGCGATCGGCGTCATCGCCGGCCCGCCGCCGTCCGCGCACCAGGCGAGCATCTCCGCCCCGCGCAGCATCAGCGAGCGCGCGACCTCCGGCACGAAACCCTCGGCGCCGCACATGAGCCCCACCCGCCCGAGCGGCGTCGCCACGACCGGCGCCGGTGCCTCGCCGAGCGCCTGCGCCCCGTCGCCGCGCAGCGCGTGCGTCTGGCGATGCGCCGCGACCGGCCCCCGCGGCCCGGCGAGCTGCACCGCGCGCGCGCCGTCGCCTTCGTACGCCGCGAACGCGATGAACACGCCGGTCTCGCGGGCGACGTCCGACAGCGCATCGATGAGCGCCTGCGCCTGGTACGCCGCGCGAGCGTCGGCCGGCGGCGCCGGGAACACCGCGAGCGCGACGTCCTGCAGCGCCAGCCGCGCGCAGTGGCGCCGCACCGCTTCGACGAACGCCGCTGGATCCGGCGGCGGGCGCATCTGCACCGCGGCGGCGACGCGCTGCTCCTGGGCCGGCACGAGCGCCTCCTCGAGCCCCCTGACGACCGGCAGGCTCGCCGTCGGATGCGCCAGCGTCTCGTAGAGCTGCGGCCGGCGCGCCACCGGCGGGCCTGCGTCCTGCACCGGTACCTCGTACACCAGCACGCCTTCCTCGTCGGGCCCGAGCTGCGCCACGTACGCGCCGCCCGGGTCGATCACGCACGACCCGCCGCAGTAGACGATGCTCTCCGCCTCGACCCCGACCTTGTCCGCCGCCACGATCCAGGCGCCGTTCTCGATCGCCCGCGCCGGCATCAGGAACTGGCGCTGGATCGAGGTCAGCTGTGCCGCCGTGCGTCCGCTGCTGACCCACGCCGTCAGGTCGAGGATGATCTGCGCGCCGTTCACGACCAGCGAGCGCGCGATCTCCGGCAGCCGGCCATCGGCGCAGATCAGCATCCCGACCCGCGCGACATCGGTCTCGAAGACGGGGTACGCGTTTCCGGCACGGAACCAGCGCGAGTCGAACTGCCAGAGGAACGACTTGTCATAACGACCGACCACGCTTCCGTCGCGTCCGAAGAGCACCGCCGCGTTCGCGTACCGGGGGCCGTCCCCGAATTCGCGCTCCAGCGCCAGCCCCGCGGCGATGTACGCGCCGTGTGCTCGCGCCCTGGCGCCGAAGGTCTCGAGCACCTCGCCCGGAGCGAGGACGCCGGCGCCGCTGAGGTCGTCGCCGCCGAGGAAGTAAGCGGGGTAGGTGACCTCCGGCAGCACGATGATGTCGGGTCTCGCCGCCGCCGCCTCGTCGATCTTCGCCAGCGTGTGTCGCAGCGACGCCGCCGCGTCCTCGATGCCGAACGCGCGGAGCTGCAGCAGGGCGATGCGCGCGGTGCTTGTCATCCGGGCCAGCCTATCACGGGATGCGCTTCCGGTCGGCGCGCCCGGCCGATAGGATCGCCGCGCCGGCACGTCGCACGGACAGGGAGCGCGGATGATCCCCTATGACCGACTGACCCCCGAGATCGTCGTCGCCGAGTGCGAGCGCGCGGTCCGCGCCTGCGACGCCGCCGTCGCCGCGATCGTCGCCACGCCCGCCGCTGACCGCACGTTCGAGAACACGCTCGTCGCGCTCGAGTCGGCCGTCGACCACATCCACCAGGCCGATGGCGCCTACGCCTTCATGGCCTACGTCGCCGTCGATGACGCGCTGCGCGACACCGCGCGCGAGCAGGAGCAGAAGCTCAGCCAGTACGCGGTGCAGCTCGGCTTCCGCGAGGACCTGTACGCCGCCGTCCGCGAGTTCGCGGACACGCCCGAAGCGGCGCAGCTCAGCGGCGACGCCCGCCGCCTGCTCGAGCGCACGCTGCGCGACTACCGGCGCAACGGCTTCGAGCTGCCGAAGGAGCAGCGCGCGCGCGTCCAGGAGCTGATGGGCCGCCTCGTCGAGCTCGGCACGCAGTTCCGCAAGGCGATCGACGAGTGGGACGACGCGATCGTCGTCGACCGCGACGGCCTCGCCGGCATGCCGGATCGCTGGATCGATGGACTGCGCACGGTCGAGGAGGGCGGCCGGACGCGCTACCGCGTCTCGCTCGACTACCCCGAGCTGATGCCCTTCATGGACAACGCCGAGTCCGAGCGCTGGCGCCGCGAGCTGTTCCTCAAGAACCAGAACAAGGGCGGCGACGCCAACGTGAAGGTGCTCGAGGAGGCGATCGCCGTCCGCGACGAGATCGCCCGCCTGCTCGGCTACGACTCCTGGGCGGCCTACATCGTCGAGGTGCGGATGGCGAAGACGCGCGATGCGGTCGACGGCTTCCTGCGCGACCTGCTCGCGAAGGTCCAGCCGAAGGCCGCCGCAGACATGGAGAAGCTCGCCGCCGCGAAGCGCGCCCACACGGGCCGCGACGGCGAGGTGCACATCTGGGACTGGTGGTTCTACACCAACCTCCTGCACAAGACCGAGTACGCCGTCGATGATTTCGAGGTCGCGCAATATTTTCCCCTCGAACGCGTGCTCGAAGGCCTGTTCGGCGTCACGCAGGAGCTGCTCGGCATCCGCTACGAGCCCGCTCCGGCCGCGCCCAGGTGGCACGAGGACGTGCAGGCGTTCGATGTGTTCGAGGCCGGCGGCGCCGCGCCCTTCGCGCGCTTCTACATGGACCTCTATCCGCGGCCGAACAAGTTCGGCCACGCCGCCGCCTTCCCGCTGCGCGCCGGCCGCCAGTTGCCCGATGGCTCGTACCAGCACCCGATCAGCGCCATCGTCGCCAACTTCACGAAGCCCACGCCCTCGACGCCGTCGCTCCTGCGTCACAGCGAGGTCGTCACCTTCTTCCATGAGTTCGGGCACATCCTGCACCAGACGCTCACCCGCGCCCGCTTCCTCGAGTTCTCCGGCTCATCGACCGAGCGCGACTTCGTCGAGGCGCCGTCGCAGATGCTCGAGCACTGGGTGTGGGACCGCGACGTGCTACGTGGCTTCGCGCGCCATCACGAGACCGGCGAGCCGCTGCCAGACGCGCTGCTCGATGCGATGATCCGCGGCAAGCACCTCAGCTCCGGCATCGCGACGCTGCGCCAGCTCTTCTTCGCCCACCTCGATTTCGCGCTCCATTCGCCCGGCTTCGATGGCGACTCCACGCGCGCCGTGCGCGAGCTGTACCCGATCACGGGCTTTCCGTACCCGGAGGGCACGCACTTCCAGTCGGGCTTCGGCCATCTCTTCGGCTACGACGCCGGCTACTACGGCTATCTCTGGTCGCGCGTGTTCGGCGATGACATGTTCACCCGCTTCGAGGAGCGCGGCCTGCTCGACCGCGCCACTGGCCTCGAGTACCGGCGCGCGATCCTCGAGCGCGGCGGCAGCGTCGATGGCGACGAGCTGGTGCGCAGCTTCCTCGGCCGCGAGCCCAATAGCGACGCCTTCCTCCGCGACCTCGGTCTCCCCGTCTAGCCCCAAACGGCCGATTCGCGGCGTTCCCCCGACTCCGCCCGGGGTGCGCCGTCGGCTATCCTAGACCCGCATCGGACCGGCACGAGGCGGAGGACAACGCATGGCGCGCGCGCTCATCACGGGCATCACCGGGCAGGACGGCTCGTATCTCTCGGAGCACCTGCTGAAGCACGGCTACGAGGTCTACGGCCTGATCCGCGGCCAGGCGAACCCCAAGCGCCCCACCATCGAGCGCACGCTGCCCGACGTCCGCATAGTCGAGGGCGACCTGCTCGATCAGGCGTCGCTCATGAGCGTCATCCAGAAGGTCAAGCCCGACGAGGTCTACAACCTCGCCGCGATCAGCTTCGTCGCGCTCTCGTGGAACCAGCCCGAGCTCACCGGGGAGATCACCGGCCTCGGCGCCCTCCGCATGCTCGAAGCGATTCGCCTCACCGCCGGCGCCTCGCCCTCGCGCTCGAAGTCCGCGAAGGGCATCAAGTTCTACCAGGCGTCGAGCAGTGAGATGTTCGGCAAGGTGCGCGAGACGCCGCAGAACGAGCAGACGCCGTTCCACCCGCGCAGCCCCTACGGCGTCGCGAAGGCATACGCGCACTACATCACCGTCAACTACCGCGAGAGCTACAACCTCTTCGCCTGCAGCGGCATCCTCTTCAACCACGAGTCGCCGCGCCGCGGGCCCGAGTTCGTCACGCGCAAGATCACCATCGGCGCCGCCCGCATCAAGCTCGGGCTCCAGAAGGAGCTCCTCATGGGCAACCTGGAGTCGCGCCGCGACTGGGGGTTCGCCGGCGATTACGTCCGCGCGATGCACCTCATGCTCCAGCAGGCGGAACCCGATGACTACGTCGTCGGCACCGGCGAGACGCACCAGGGCAAGGAGTTCGCGCAGCTCGCCTTCGCGCGCCTCGGGCTCAACTGGGAGGACTACGTCCGCAGCGACCCCCAGTTCATGCGCCCGGCCGAAGTCGATCTGCTCATCGCCGACCCCACCAAGGCGCGGACCAGGCTCGGCTGGAAGCCCGAGGTCTCGTTCCAGGGGCTCGTCGACATGATGGTGGATGCCGACCTCGAGGCGGAGTCGCGCCTCGTCGCGAGCGCCACGGCGTAACGCTCCCCCAAACCCTCACCCTCGCGTTAAGATTCGGGAAGAGCCGCCGCGCGCGGCGCCCGGCATCGACCACGCCCGGAAAGGGAGAGCGATGACTGCGCCCGTCGAGACCAAACACCCCGTCCAGATCATGGACGGCCTCCTCCAGCTCAAGGTGCCCATCCCGAACAACCCGCTCGGCTGGGTGCTCCCCTACCTGATCGAAGGCGACGATGGTTGGACGCTCGTGGACTCCGGCTGGAATGTCCCGGAGGCCGCCGACGCGCTCGAGCAGCAGCTCAACGACGCCGGCGTGGGCTTCGCGAAGCTGCGCACGCTCCTCGTCACGCACATTCACCCCGACCATTACGGCCTCGCCGGCCGCGTCAAGGAGCGCAGCGGCGCGAAGGTGATCATCCACCAGCGCGAGCGCGACCTGATCCGCAGCCGCTATCGCAACCCCGAGCAGTTGCTCGCGACGATGGCCGAGTGGCTGACGATGCACGGCGTGCCCCGCGACTCGATGCAGGATCTGCAGCTCTCCGCCATGCCCGTGCGCAGCTACGTCGACCCCGTCGAGCCCGATGAGGTCGTCTGGGGCGGCGAGCGCCTGAACATCGGCCGCTTTGAGTTCGAGGTGTGGTGGACGCCGGGGCATTCCCCCGGCCACATCTGCTTCCTCGAGCGCGAGAAGAAGTTCATCCTCACCGGCGACCACGTGCTGCCGACGATCACGCCGAACGTCAGCCTCCACCCGCAGCAGCAGGGCAACCCGCTCGGCGACTACATCGCCTCGCTCGAGCGCCTCGAAGGCCTCGACGTGAAGACCGTGCTCCCCGCGCATGAGTACACGTTCGAGGATCTGCATGGGCGCCTGCGGGGCATCGAGAAGCACCACGAGGAGCGGCTCGCTGAGATGCTCGCGGTCATCGGCGACCAGCCGCGCACCGCGTATGAGGTCGCAAAGGGCGTGAAGTGGGCGACCGGCTCGTTCGACACGTTCTCATCGTGGATGCAGCGCGCCGCCATCGGCGAGACGCTGTCGCACCTCGAGTACCTGGTGACGGAGGATCGCCTGCACCGCTTCCACGAGGGCGGCGTGCAGTACTACCGCAAGCCGTAGCCTCGCGGCCGCCCCCGTTGTCGGCCTGGTGACGCGCATCGCTTCGCCCTCTCCGCGCCGCGCGCTACGATAGCGCCCGGCGCAGTGCGCCTTCCCCCCGCGGAAGCCCCGCGCCGTCCGCCGCCGGGTTCGCGAGACCAAAAGTGTCAAAACGAGCGCTGCGGCTCGCCGAGAGGACGGCGGGAGGGTTCGCCGGAGCGAAAAATGTCAAAACGAGCATTGCCGCCCAAATCGTCTGCGGCTCTCGGGCATCCGGCGCCGGCGGCGTGGACCATCGTCCGCACCGCCTTCGGGCCCATGCTGCTCGCCGCCGCGCGCGGTCGCGTCGTCGCGCTGAAGTTCCACGTCCCCGCGCGCGACGCCCAAGCCGCCATCGAGCGCGTGCGCCACGAGACGCGCGGCGCCTTCGCCTTCGCGCGCGATGACGCCGCGGTCGAGCCCGAAGCGCGCATCCTGCGCGAGTACCTGGACGGCGAGCGCCGCGACCTCCCGCTGAAATTCGACATCTCGTGGACCTCCGGCTTCCGCCGCGATGTGCTGCTCGAGGTCGCGCGCGTGCCGCGCGGCCACGTCGCGACCTACGGCGAGATCGCGCGCCGCGCCGGCAGCCCGCGCGCCTTCCGCGCCGTCGGCCACGCGATGGCCACCAACCCGATCCCGATCCTCATCCCGTGTCACCGCATCGTCGGCAGCAACGGCAGCCTGACGGGGTTCGGCGGCGGGCTCGATATGAAGCGCCGCCTGCTCGCGCTCGAGGGTGCCGCCATGCTCTGAGTCCGCAGGCTTACAGGTCGAGCCGGTAGCCCTTGTGGGCGAACGCGAACCCCAGGCGCTCATAGAACCGGTGCGCGTTGGCCCGTGACCGGTGGCTGGTGAGGGCGACCTTGTAGCACCCCGCCGCCCGCGCTTCATCGATCAGGCGCCGCATGAGCCGTTCGCCGTAGCCCCTGGAACGCAGGCCGCGGTCGATGACTACGCTCTCGATCACGGCGTACGGCCGCCCGCCGTGCGTCAGGTTGGGGACGACGACCAGTTGCGCGCTCCCCGCTATCGCGCCCTCGCGCTCGATGACGTACAGCCGCTGCCGCGGGTCAGCGGCGATCGCTGCGAAGGCGGCGTCGTAGGCGCTCGCCCGGCCCGGGTAGTCCTCCGGATCGTCCTCGTGCAGTTGCGACAGCAGCGCCACGAGCGCCGGGAGGTCGCGCGGCTGCGCTTCGCGGATGTGCATCGTCCTCGCCCGCCTGCTCGTGGGAGTTGGGATACGATACCAGCATGGCGCACGACATCACCATCGCGGACATCGAGGCCGCGCGCACGCGGTTCGGCTCCTTCGTCCGGCGCACGCCGCTCTTGCCATCGTCATCCCTCGGGCGCCTCACCGGCGGCGAGGTCTGGCTGAAGGCGGAGAGCCTCCAGCACACCGGCTCGTTCAAGGTGCGCGGCGCCATGAACCGCATCGCGCTGCTCTCGCCCGACGAGCGCCGGCGCGGCGTCGTCGCGGCGAGCGCCGGCAACCACGCACAGGGCGTTGCCGTGGCGGCGCGGGCCCACGGCGTCGGCGCGACGATCGTCATGCCCGTCACGACCCCGCTCGCGAAGGTCGAGGCGACGCGCGGCTACGGCGCCGATGTGGTGCTCTGCGGCGATTCCTACGAATGCGCGCACAGCGAGGCGGAGCGCATCGCGCGCGATCGTGGACTGACCATGATCCCGGCGTACGACGACGCCGCCGTGATCGCCGGTCAGGGGACGCTCGGGCTGGAGATCGTCGAGGATCTTCCGGACGTCGATCTGGTGCTCGTGCCCGTCGGCGGCGGCGGCCTCGCGGCCGGCATCGGCGTCGCCCTTCGCGCGAAGGCGCCGGCCGCGCGAATCGTCGGAGTGCAGGTCGAGGCGGCGCCCGGCGTCGCCCGTTCGCTCGAAGCCCGCGCGCTGCATCCCGTGCCCCCCGCGCCCACCATCGCGGAGGGCGTGGCGGTCGCCGGTCCCGGCGAGATCACGTTCCCGCTGCTCCGGCGCGTCCTCGATGGCGTCGTGCTCGTGGGCGAGGACGACGTCGCGCAGGCGATCGTCTACCTGCTCGAGCGCGCGAAGCTCGTCGTCGAAGGCGCCGGTGCCGTCGGCGTCGCCGCGCTGCTCTCGGGGCTTGCGCCAGTGAAGGGGCAGCGCGTCGTCGCCCTGCTCTCGGGGGGCAACGTCGACATCAACATGCTCGCGCGCGTCGTCGAGCACGGGCTGATGCGCGCCGGGCGGTACTTCAGCCTCACCGTCGGGATGGACGACAGGCCGGGGCAGCTTGCGGAGCTCGCCGAGTTGATCGCCGGCACGGGCGCGAACGTCCTCAGCGTGGCGCACCACCGCTTCGGCATCGCCCTCCCCGTCGGCCGCGTCGAGGTCGTGCTGCTGCTCGAGGTCCGCAACCGTGACCACGGCGTGGAGGTCGAGCGCGCGCTCGCGGCGCACGGCTTCGTGCGCAACGCGGAGGCGGGGCCGCAGTTCGTTCCGGCGGACTGGGTGCAGGGCCGGCCTTAGCCGCCGTCGGCCGGGGTGTCGGCCGCCGGCTTCGGCGCCGGCGGTGTGTACGTCGCCGTGCTCGGCCGCCGCTGCCGCCGCGACGCCTCGCCCGACGCGGTGGCCGCGCTGCCCGCCGTCTGGCTCGAGGCCATCGTCGATGCCGCGGCCGCCGGCGCCGCTGGCTCCACGCGGTCGGCCCCGCAGTACGGGCAGGCCACCCAGGTCGTCGCGAGCGCCCGCCCGCAGGACGCACACGGGACGCGGAGCCCGCTGCGGCAGTACGGGCAGGTCAGGAAGTCCTCGCTGATCTTGCGCCGGCAGGTCGGGCACGTCGCCTGGTCCTGGATCTCCTGCAGCAGGGCTTCGGCACCCAGCCGCCGGTCATACGCCTCCGCCAGCGTCTCCTTCGGGCGCAGGATCAGGTAGAGCAGGATGCCCGGCAGGTTGAACAGCAGCACGAGCAGCACGGAGATGCCGTGCGTGAACGGGTCGCGCGTCCGCGCCTGCACGTCGCGGTACGTCCAGACCAGCGCGCCGATCCACATCACGATCAGGTAGGCGGTGAGGATGATGGCGGCGATCAGCAGGAGCGTCTTCCAGCCGTCGCCGTCCCAGATCGCCAGCAGCATCGCTCCCCCTCCTGTCGCCCGGCCGGGGACTGGCCGCAGCACCGATTATAGCATCGGCGTTCGCGCGACCCTCCGCCGCATGTGAAGCCGCCCGACGCTACAATGCGATGCTCCATGGTCACCACCGCGCACCTCCTCGAAGAGCTCAACCCGCCCCAGCGTGAAGCCGTCACCCACGCCAACGGCCCGCTGCTCATCCTCGCGGGCCCCGGTTCCGGCAAGACGCGGGTCATCGCCCATCGCATCGCCTGGCTCGTCGTGGAGGACGAAGTCGCTCCGTGGCGCATCCTGTCGGTGACGTTCACGAACAAGGCCGCGCGCGAGATGCGCCAGCGCGTCGTCGCGCACCTCGCGGAGCGCGCGGCGGACGTCGTCCTCGGTACGTTTCACGCGATCTGCGCGCGCCTGCTCCGCGTCGAAGCCGAACGCATCGGGCTGGACCGGGCATTCGCGATCTACGACGACGCCGACCAGATGGCGCTCGTGAAGCGGGTGACCGAAGGCCTGAACATCGACCCGAAGCGGTTCCACGAGCGCGCGATCCTCTCGACGATCTCGCGCGCGAAGAGCGAGCTGGTCTCGCCCAAGCAGTACGCTGCCTCGACCAACGACTACTTCCAGGAGGTCGTCGCGCGCGCCTATGAGCGCTACCAGGCGCTGCTCGAAGAGAACAACGCGCTCGACTTCGACGACCTGATCATGCGCACCGTCGAGATGCTCCGTGAGCACGATGACCTGCGGCGCAAGTACCAGGACCGCTACATGCACGTGCTCGTCGACGAGTTCCAGGACACGAACATCGCGCAGTACGAGCTCGCGAAAATCATGGCCGGCGGGTTCGGCAACATCTGCGTCGTCGGCGACCCCGACCAGTCGATCTACTCCTGGCGGTCGGCGGACATCCGCAACATCCTCAACTTCGAGCGCGACTTCCCCGGCGCCCGGATCGTCCTCCTCGAGCAGAACTACCGCTCGTCGCAGAACATCCTCGATGCCGCGCACGCCGTGATCTCCGCGAACCGCCAGCGGAAGGAGAAGGCGCTCTGGACCGACCGCGGCGGCGGCGAGCCGGTCGTCATGTTCGAGGCCTACGACGAGGCCGAGGAGGCGGACTACATCGCCTGCGAGGTCGCCACGCTCGGACGCGAAGGCCGCGCGCTGCGCGACTTTGCCGTCATGTACCGCACGAACGCGCAGTCGCGGTCGGTGGAAGAGGCGCTGATCCGCGCCGGGATCCCGTACCAGATCGTGGGCGGTACGCGCTTCTACGAGCGCCGCGAGGTGAAGGACCTGCTCGCGTATCTGCGCCTCGTGCACAATCCCTATGACGTCGTGAGCCTGACGCGCGTGATCAACGTCCCGGGCCGCGGCATCGGCGCGAAGACGATGCAGGAGTTGGAGCGCTGGGCCGCGGGCATGGGCGTGCCGCTGTACACCGCGCTGCAGGTGCTCGTCGCGCAGGAGTCGGGCCGTGCGCCGCTCGTCCCGGACGCGCCGCGGCATCCCGCCGGCGCCCGGCAGGCGCGCGCGGTCGTCGGCTTCACGGAGATGCTCGACGAGCTCATCGCCACGGCGACGAAGAACAACGTCACGGTCCTGCTCGACGCCGTCATCGAGCGAACGGGCTACCGCAAGTACCTCTACGAGGAATTCGAGGACGGCGAGGTCCGCTGGGAAGAAAACGTACAGGAGTTGCGGAACGTCGCGGCGGACTACGACGGCCTGGCGCCGGGCAACGGCCTCGTCGCGTTCCTCGAGGACGTGGCGCTGATCTCCGACGCCGACACGATGCAGGACGCCGCGCCCGACGCGCCACCGGACGCGGGGCGCGTGACACTGATCACGCTGCACAGCGCGAAGGGCCTCGAGTTCCCGGTCGTGTTCATGATCGCGATGGAGGAGGGCGTCCTCCCGCACATCCGCTCGTTCGATGACCCCTCGCAGATGGAGGAGGAGCGCCGCCTCTGCTACGTCGGCATGACGCGCGCAAGGGAGCGGCTCTATCTGCTGCGCGCGTTCCGCCGCTACGGCATGGGCTCGTCGCAGCACAACCCGCCGTCCCGCTTCCTGCGCGATATCCCCCCGCAGCTCATCGCCCAGCAGTCGGGCGTCGAGCGGGCCGCCGCGCCCGCGGCCGAGCGCCGGTACGCCGCGCCGCCTGCGCGTGACGAGCGGCCGCTCGTGCCGGACGAAGCGGTCTTCACCGGCGGCGAGAAGGTGCGCCACCCACGCTTCGGCGAGGGCATCGTCGTTTCCTGCGCGGTGGCGAACGGCGACCAGGAACTCACCATCGCCTTCAAGGGCGAGGCTGGCATCAAGCGGCTCCTGCTCTCGCTCGCGCCCCTCGAGCGCCTCTAGGCGCGGCTACCACCCCTCGTCACCGCCCGCTACCCTCCTCGGCATGAAGGCGGAGATCCTCTCGATCGGCACCGAGATCCTGCTCGGCGAGATCGTCGACACGAACGCGCAGTACATCGCCTCGCGGCTCCCTGCGCTCGGCATCGACCTCTACTTCAAGGCCGTCGTCGGCGACAACATGGAGCGCCTGACCGACACCATCCGCCGCGCGCGCGAGCGGTCGGACGTCGTGATCTGCACCGGCGGCCTGGGCCCGACCGAGGACGACCTGACGCGCGAGGCGATCTGCGCGGTGCTCGGCGAGGAGCCGCACGTCGACCGGGAGCTCGAAGCCAACCTCCGCGCGTTCTTCGAGCGCCGTGGCTACGCGATGCCCGAGCGCAATGTCAAGCAGTGCTGGGTGATTCCTTCGGTGCGCGTCCTGCCGAACCCCCGCGGCACCGCGCCCGGATGGTGGGCGGAGCGCGACGGCAAGATCATCATCGCCATGCCCGGCCCGCCCACCGAGATGACCCGCATGTGGGAGGAGGAGGTGGCGCCGGAGCTGCTGCGCCGCAACCCGGGCACGGTGCTCATCACCCGCACGCTCAAGACCACCGGCATCGGCGAGGGCACGGTCGACGAGATGGTGAGCGACCTGCTGAAGTCCACCAACCCCACGATCGGCATCTACGCCCGCGCGGACGGCGTGCACCTGCGGCTCGCCGCGAAGGCGGCGACGGCGGAGGAAGCATGGCGGCTCCTGCGCCCGCTCGAAGATGACGTCCGTCGCATCCTCGGGCCGGCGATCTGGGGCGCCGACGAGGATACGTTCGAGAGCGTCGTCGGTGACATGATGCGCGAGCGCGGCGTCTCGGTGGCGACGATGGAGTCGTGCACGGGCGGCCTGCTCGCCAGCACCCTCACCGATGTCGCCGGCGCGAGCACGTACTTCCGCGGCGGCTGGGTGACCTACCAGACGGAGATGAAGATCGACCTCGGCGTGCCGGCGGAGGTGATCGAGGAGTTCGGCGTCATCAGCCCCGAGTGCGCGCGGGCTATGGCGCAGGCCGCCCGCGACCGCGCCGAGGCCGCCGTGGGCATCGGCATCACCGGCGTCGCCGGCCCCGACGAGCAGGAGGGCAAGCCCGTCGGCACGGTCCACATCGGGATCGACAGCACGTGGGGCGGCCAGAATTCGATGAGCTACGTCTTCCCGCAGGGCCGTACCGCCGTCAAGCGCCGCGCCGTCACGACCGCCCTCATGCTCCTGCGGCAGGCGCTGCTCGACTACCGCCCCGAAGCCGTCGTCTGAGTCGGGCGCTGTATCCCCTACAGCGCGGCGCCGGGACTCGCTAGGCTGGATGCGATGACCGCCAATCTCGAGTCGCTGTATTCGCACGAGGAACTGCCCATGACCATGCCTGACACGGATAACAAGGTCGCGCTCGTCGTCGCCGCCCACCCGGACGACGCCGACTTCGGCGCGGCCGGCACTTCGTACCTCTGGTCGCGCGAAGGCTGGACGTTCTACTACCTGGTCTGCACCGACGGCAGCAAGGGCACCTCCGACCCGCACATGGACCCGTCAGAGCTGATCCGCCTCCGGCGGGACGAGCAGCGCGAGGCCGCGCGCCGCGCCGGCGTCAGCGATGTCTTCTTCCTCGACTACGTCGATGGCGAACTGACCTACACGCGGGATCTCCTCGGTGACGTCGTGCGGCACATCCGCATGCTCAAGCCCTACGCCGTCTTCACCCACGAGCCCGAGGCGTTCATCGTCCGCAACAGCTTCGTGAACCACTCGGACCACCGTTGCACGGGGCAGGTCACGATCGATGCGATCTACCCCGCCGCGCGAGACCGCCTGAACTTCCCGGAGCATCTCGCGGCCGGCCTCGAGACCCACAATGTGAAGGAGATCTACATCTGGGGCTCGGAGCAGACGAACTTCGAGGTGGACATCAGCGAGTGCGTCGAGCAGAAGATCCACGCGCTCCAGGCGCACGTCAGCCAGGGCTTCGGCGCTGAGGATCCGAACAGCGAGTTCCTGAAGTTCGTGCGCGAGCGCTGGCGCGGCGAAGACGGGCGGTACACGGAGCGCTTCCGTCGCGTCGTCCTCTTCCGCTGATCGCGCGCGCCGCCCCGACCCTATCGACCGTAGCGACAGCCCCGTGCTAGGATTGCCGCCGGCGGGGCACTGGATTCGGGGTTGCGGTGAAGTGGGTCGTTTCCGTGTTCACCGTCGCGCTGGCGCTCGGCGGCGCGCTCCTTCCTCACGGCGCACGCGCTCAGCAGCCCGATCCGCTCATCTCACCGCCCGAGGGCGACGTCGGCTCGCGCTTCCAGATCGTCGGGCAGTTCGGCTGGACCCCCGGGGAGACGGTGACGATACGTCTCGGCTTTACGCCGGCCGACCCGGCGTCGTACAGCGGCCCGTACTACCACGAGCGCCAGACGACCGTCCTCCGCGACGGCACGTGGAGCTTCCCGATCGTGCTCAGCGACGACCTGTTCCCGTTCCCGCTCGACGGGAGGCCTGGCTGGATCGTCGTCCAGGCGCAGAGCCCGTCGAAGACCGCCACGAACGCCTTCGCGTACGCCCCCGGCGGCGTGCGCCCGGCCGGGGCCGTCGGCAGCTTCGGGTTCGGCCCGCAGGCGGCGTCCCCGTTCGCACTCCTACTGCTCGCGCTGTTCGCCGGCGGCGGCGGCGGGCTGCTCATCGCGCTGGGCGCCGCCCGGGCTTCCGAGGCGCGGGCGCACGCCTGACGCGCCGCGCCCGTCTGCTACGATCGGGCCATGCCGCAGCCGCCGCGCGTCTACAACACCCCGGCGATCGTCCTCCGCCAGCGGCGGATCGGGGACGCCGACAAGGTCCTCACGCTCTACACGGCGAACGGCGGCAAGACCGACGCTGTCGCCAAGGGCGTGCGCAAGACCCGCAGCCGGCTCGCCGGGCACGTCGAGCCGCTGACCCAGGCGATGTTCATGCTCGCGCGCGGCCGCTCGATGGACGTGGTCACGCAGGTCGAGACCGTCGAGTCCTTCCAGGGCGTCCGCGATGACCTCGAGCGCCTGGGCCGGGGCCTCTACGCGGCCGAGCTGCTCGACCGGTTCACTGAGCCGCACGAGGCGAACTTCACGCTGTACCGTCTGCTGCTCGATACGCTGCGGCGCCTGGCGGTGCGCGACGACATCGACTTGCCGGTGCGCTTCTTCGAGATGACACTGCTCGACCACCTCGGCTATCGGCCCGAGCTCGAGGAGTGCGTCGTCTGCCGCCGGCGGCTGGAGCCGGTGACGAATTACTGGAGCCCGGCCGGCGGTGGGGTCGTCTGCCCGGAGTGCCGCACGGGGGAGCTCGCCCTGCGCGCGCTCTCGCCGAACGCCATCAAGCTCCTGCGCCTGCTGCTCCATGGACGCTTCGACGACGTCGCCCGCGTGGCCATCGCCCCGGCGCTCGCGGACGAGATGGAGCGCGCGATGCGCGAGTATGTACGCTGGGTGCTGGAGCGCGAGGTGCGGGCCGCATCGTTCATCGATGACCTGCGCCGCCGCCGCGCCGGCATGTCGCCGGCCGTGGCGCGCCCGGCTGCCGACTAGGGAGGGCGAGATGCCGCTGTACGAATACTGGTGCCGGCGCTGCGGCGAAAAGTACGAGCTGCTGCGGCCAATCGGCCGCGGCGACGAGCCGGCGACCTGCCCGAAGGGCCACGCCGGCGGCGCCCGCACGCTCTCGACCTTCTCGGCGCGCGTCGCGACGGTGGACGCGCCGCGCCCCTCGGCCGAGACCGGCGGCTGCGGGTGCGGCGGCGCCTGCGCCTGCGGTGGTCACTGAAAGCCGAACGCCACCTTGATCGCGCCGCTCCCGCGCTTGTCGCGCATGGCGAGCAGTGCCTCCCGCCAGCCGGCGAGCGCGAAGCGGTGCGTGAGCAGCGGTGAGACGTCGAGTCCGCGCCCGGCGAGGTCGAAGTAGATCTCCATCGCGTGCCGGCGACGGCCCTCGAACGCCTCGACCGCGAACGCGTTCGACCCGGCGAGCACAAGTTCCTTGAAGTAGTGCGGCGTCCACTCGAAGCGCCGCGGCGCCTCGACGCCCGTGATGACGACGTGGGCGCGCACCGCCGCGACGCGGAGCGCTATCTCGATCGACCGAGGCGACCCGACCGTGTCGTAGACCACGCCCGCGCCGTCCATCAGCCACGGCAGCCCCTTCCACGCCCGGAGGACGCTCGCGCTGGCCCGCCCCGCGATCTCCCTGACGAGCGCCTCGCCCGCGGCGGGAAGCACGTCCGCGCCCCAGTTGCGTGCGGCGGACGCCTGGTGCGCGTGGCGTGCGACCGCCCACACGGGCGTGCCCGGGTGCAGTGCGCGCAGCATCGCGATGGTGAGCAGGCCGAGCGTCCCGCAGCCGTAGACCAGCGCCGGCCGGCCCGGGGGCGGCGGGTGACGCAGCACCGCGTGGAGCTGCACCGAGAATGGGTCGGCGAGCACCGCCTGCTCGTCGCTGACGCCCTCCGGCACCGGGATGCACTGCGACTCGTGCGCGACGAACATCGGCGCGAACGCCCCGCCGACCGCGCTGCAGTTCCCGGTATGGATCCCTGGCGGCAGCCGGCCCCGCGTGAAGTTCGCGCAGAGCTGATGGTCGCCGGCGGTACACGCCGGGCACGGCGACAGCCCGCGGGGACCGCAGGAGAGCCACGGGTTGAGGGCGATGCGCTGTCCCGGCTCGACCGCGCGCACGCGCGGCCCGACGCGCTCGACCGTCCCCACCGCTTCGTGGCCGAGCACCTGGGGAAACGAGATCAGCGCCGTCAGCGGGTTGTCGCGGTCACCGCGAAGAAACGCCTGCTTCGCGTCGCTGCCGCAGATGCCGGCGAGCCGCGTCCGTACGAGCGCCCAGTCGTCACCCGGAAGTTCCGGTTCGGGCACATCTTCGAGGCGGAGCGCAGCCCATGGCCCGAAGTAGCCGCGCGGCGTGACCGCGCCGGCGACGCGTGTCGCCGCGAGGCGCGGGAGGCTGTACCGGAAGCGGAGCGCCTTCACGCGCTCAGCCGCACTTGTTGTAGCCGCAATGGGGGCAGACGAGGCAGCCTTCCGTGAACACGAGGATGGCGCCGCAGTCGGGGCAGCCGAGCCCCGTGCTCGTCGCGGCGTTCGCCGGCGAAGCGGCCGCCGCTCCCTCGGCCGCGGCTCGCTTCGTCACTTTTCGCTTTTTTCCGGACGTCGCAGATTCGGACGCAGCCCCGGGCGGCTCCAGGAACCGCGACTCGAGCCAGCGGAAGATGTAATCGACGACCGACGTCGCCACCGGCACGCGCGGGTTCGAGGTGAGGCCGTTCGGCTCGAAGTGCACGCCGCGAAACTTGTCGACGAGGCTGCGCAACGGCACGCCGTACTGCAATGCCACCGATGTCAGCACGGCGACCGAATCCATGAGGCCGCTGATCGTCGAGCCTTCCTTCGAGATGCG
This sequence comes from Dehalococcoidia bacterium, assembly GCA_035650575.1. Classification (GTDB taxonomy): domain Bacteria; phylum Chloroflexota; class Dehalococcoidia; order DSTF01; family JACRBR01; genus DASRHM01. The sequence goes on from DASRHM010000068.1 coordinate 44,691, forward strand.
CACGAAGATCTCGCCCGGCTGGCCGTCCTCGTACAGGCCCGCGGTGATGTAGCCCTCCTGCTCGCCGACGCGGAACTTGTGCGTGATCGACCGCCGCTCGTCCGGCAGATGCTTGCGGTACGGGGCCTTCGCCATGCCGCCACCGCTCGCCGCGCCGTCGAGTACCTCCGAGAAGCCGAGGGCGATCTCGGCGGCGGCCGCTTCCGCCTGCTCCGGCCCGCGCGCGGTGACGTGTGACAGCACCTGCTGCGCCCGACTGCCATCGCGATATACCGTGATGCCCTTGCAGCCCTCGCGGTACGCCAGCAGGTAGGCCCGCTCGACGTCCTCCACCGTGGCCTCGTGGCGGAAGTTGATCGTCTTGCTGACGGCGTTGTCCGTGTGGCGCTGGAATGCCGCCTGCATCCGCACGTGCCATTCCGGGCCGATGTCGTGCGATGTCACGAAGACGTTCTTCGCCCACGCCGGCACGTCGCGCCGTTCGCGGAGCGGGCCTCCGGCGGCGAGGAATGCGGCGAGCGCGTCCGACCAGAACCCTTCGCGCTCCGCGATCTCCCGGAACGTGTGGTTGACCTCGGGAAGCCGCGTCACCTTCCCGGGATCCTTGCGGTCGAGGTGGTGCTGGCGCATGAACGCCAGGGCGAATGCCGGCTCGATGCCGCCGGAGCAGTCGGCGATGATGCTCAGCGTGCCGGTCGGCGCTACGGTCGTGCGCGTGGCGTTCCGGTACCGCGGGCCGGCGCGCTGGTCGCCCGAAGCCGGGTCGTAGACCGACCCGTGCCAGGCGGGGAACACGCCGCGTTCCTCGGCGAGCGCGACCGAGGCCGCATCAGCCTGTCGTTGCACGAACTCCATGACGCGCCCGCCCAGCGCGAGCGCCTCCTCCGAGTCGTACGGGATGCGCAGCGCGAAGAGCACGTCCGCCCATCCCATCACGCCCAACCCGACCTTGCGCGTGCGCTTCGTCATCTCGTCGATCGCCGGGATCGGATAGACGTTGGCGTCGATCACGTCGTCGAGGAAGCGCACGGCCAGCCGCACGCAATCGCCCAGCGCGTCCCAGTCCAGCTCGCCCTCGGCCGCGGCCCCGTTACGCCGGCCCTTCGCCGGCGCCGGCGGACGCACGAACTTGGCGAGGTTGATCGAGCCGAGATTGCACGACTCGTACGGCAGCAGAGGCTGCTCGCCGCACGGGTTCGTCGCCTCGATGCGGCCGAGCGCCGGCGTGGGGTTGTCGCGGTTGATCCGGTCCAGGAACACCAGGCCGGGGTCGCCGTTCCGCCACGCGTTCTCGACGACCTGGCGGAACACGTCACGGGCCCGCCGCTCGCCGGTCGGCTTGCCGGTGCGCGGGTTCACGAGTTCGTACGTGGCGTCGTGCTCGACCGCCTCCATGAACCGCTCGTTGACCGCCACGCTGATATTGAAGTTCTGCAGCGTCGTCATGTCGGACTTGACGTTGATGAACGTCTCGATGTCGGGGTGCTCGACGCTCAGGATCGCCATATTCGCCCCGCGTCGCGTCCCGCCCTGCTTGATCGACTCGGTCGCCGCGTCGAACACGCGCATGAACGACACGGGCCCGCTGGCGATGCCCCCCGTGGTGGCGACGCGGTCGCCGGCCGGGCGCAGGCGGCTGAACGCGAACCCTGTGCCGCCGCCGCTCTGATGGATCAGCGCCGTCTCCTTCAGCGTCTCGAAGATGCCCTCCATCGAGTCCTCGATGGGCAGCACGAAGCATGCCGAGAGCTGCTGCAGGGGCCGCCCGGCGTTGCCAAGCGTCGGCGAATTGGGCAGGAAGCGCAGCGAGGTCATGAGCTCGTAGAACCGCGCTTCCGCGTCGCGCACGACGGCGTCGGCGCGCGCCGGGGCCGCATACCGCCCCTCGACCGCGGCGATCGTGCGGGCGACGCGCCGGAAGAGGTCCTCGGGCGTCTCCGTTGCGCGTCCCCGGGCGTCCTTCGTCAAGTACCGCCGTTCCAGCACGACGCGCGCGTTCTCGGACAGCGCCGGTGCGGCGCGGGCGTCCGCGCGCGGCCGCTTCGCCGCCGCGGCGGCGGGACGCCGCGCGACGTCCGATGGCGCCGCGGCCCGCACATGGCGCGCGGGCCTGCGGGCCTTCGGTGACCCTTCCGTGTTCAACCAGGCGGGTCCGCGGCGCTCAGGCGGCATGCCGCAAGTATATCAGAACGTACGTGCGAAGCGCGAAGGTGAAATACCTCACGCGCCGCATCGTTATCGTCATGACAGGCGGACTCCAACTCGTGGAAATGCCGGCTGTCAGTGCTGTGCTCGCAGGGACAAGGAGTCGCGCCGTATGAATGCCCCACACACCCGCCGACGTTCTGACTCCGGCATTTCGAAGCTCGGGCTCGTCTTCGCGATCGGCGTGGGCGTGAGCCTGTTCGCGCTCGCGATCGTGCCGTTCGCCGGCAACCGCGGGAACTCGAACGACGCCGAAGCTTCGGGGGGCGACTTCAGCCTCGACTTCATCGCGGCGGTCCCGACGAGCTACAACCACCTGACGACGCCAGCCGTCGAGACCTCGCCTGGCGGGCTGCAGTACGACGCGCGCGCGATCAACACCAACGTCGTCGAGCAGCTGGAGGCGGAGGACTTCGCCTGCGGCGACACGATCGTGTTCTTCACGCAGGTCACCGTCGACGCCGGTGCCACCGGCACCCAGGCCATCGACCTGACGTACGACTTCGACGCGCAGAACAACGGCCAGGTCGGCGTCGGCTACGCCGAGATCGTGGCTGCGGGCATCAGCAACGTGGACTTCGCCGGCCAGACGCAGGAGTCGGGCAACAACCTCAGCGGCAACGAGTCCGTCACGCTCACGAGCCAGACGTACAGCCCCGGCGGCGAGACGCCCCAGACGGCCTTCGGCACCAACGACGCGAAGCACCTGATCGCCGTCGTGCACGCCACCGGCTTCGAGGCCGGCGAGGTGATGATCATCCGGCTCGACGCGCGCTACGCCTGCTTCGCGCCGAACCCGACGGGCAACCTGCATGCCGCCATTGACTCGGCGACCGTGAGCGGCGGCGGCAAGAACGCCACGATCAGCGTCGGGCAGCAGGACGTGCCGATGCTCGGCCTCGGCCAGGCGCCCACGCAGACCCCGACGGTGACGCCGACCAACACCGCGACACCCACGGCGACGAACACGGCGACGCCGACCAACACGGCGACGAACACGCCGACCAACACGGCAACCAACACGCCGACCAACACGGCGACCAACACGCCGACGAACACGGCAACCAACACGCCGACGAACACGGCCACGGCAACGCCGACGGACACCGCGACGCCGACGCCGACCAACACGGCCACGGCCACGCCGACGGACACGGCGACCAACACGCCGACCAACACGGCCACGGCGACGCCGACGGCCACGGCGACGCCGACGGACACGGCGACGGCGACGCCGACCGACACGGCGACCGCGACCCCGACCGACACGGCGACCGCCACGCCGACGGACACGGCCACGGCGACGCCGACCGACACGGCGACCGCGACGCCGACGGACACGGCGACGGCGACCCCGACCGACACGGCGACGGCGACGGCAACGAACACCGCGACCGCGACGGCAACCAACACCGCGACGGCGACGGCAACGCCGACCGGGGTCGTGGTCCACACCGCGACGCCGACGAAGACACCGGTGACGCCGACCGACACGCCGACCAATACGCCCACCAACACGCCGGTCGTGGAGGTCGCTGCGGCCACGCAGGCGCCGTCGATGGTCACGCCGAAGCTCCCGAACGCCGGCCAGGGCTCGCAGGCGAGCACCGGCGACGTCGTCAAGGGAGTGCTCCTCCTGGCCGCGGCGGCAATGGGCCTCGCGGGAGTCGCCATCGGCATCCGGCGCAGGGCATAGCGCGCAGACCGGGGATCAACCGTAACAGCGGCGGCTCGATGGGCCGCCGCTGTTGCTTGCCCCGCGCGTGACGCTAAGGCCGCGATCGGGCAGGATCGGGGTGTCGATCAGCGCACAAGCAGGAGAGATGGATGAACGCGATCATCGCGAAGATCACGGTCCAGCCCGGCAAGGAAGAGGAGTTCAAGGCGGCGGGCGCCGAAATGGTCGCCGCCGTGAAGGCGGGCGAAGCCGGCAAGACGCTGCACTACACGCTCGCGCAGTCGCAGACGGCGCCGAACGAGTTCTACTTCCTCGAGCTGTACGCGGACGACGCCGCGGCCGAGGCACACATGCGGACCCCGCATATGGCGGCCTTCGGCGGCAAGATCGGCGGCATGCTCGCCGGCCGGCCGGAGATCACGCGCCTGACGGCGGTCGCGGCGACGCAGTAGCGCCCGGCTCTGCCCACGAGCCGCGGGGCGCCGCGCCCCGGGGCGTGCGTTGCCGCGGATTCCGGCGCTCTGTTACGATTCCGGCAACCGCCGGGACTCGAACATGGGGCCAAGCAGCAGCGTACTCGTCCTCAACCAGAACTACGAGCCGCTCAACGTCTGTAACGCGCGGCGCGCCTTCATCCTGCTCCACCGGGGCAAGGCGGAGGTGCTGGAACACGGCCGCGGCGAGCTCCACAGCGCCACGCATGCCTTTCGCCTCCCGTCGGTCATCCGCCTCATCTATCTGATCAAGCGCCCCCGCCCGCAGATGCGCCTCTCGAGGCGGGAGGTGTTCAACCGCGACGCGCACACCTGCCAGTACTGCGGCCGGCGCGGGCAACGGGATCTCACGCTCGACCACGTCGTGCCCAGGCACCGCGGCGGCCGCCACACGTGGGAGAACCTGGTCACGGCCTGCAAGACCTGCAACCATCGCAAGGCCGGGCGCACCCCGGCGGAGGCGAAGATGGCGCTCGCGCGGGAGCCGTTCCAGCCGCGCGTGAACAACTACTACGTCGTCTATCCGTACCTGCAGAGCGAGGAGGGATGGCGCAAGTTCATCCCTGGCTGGGAGGCCGTCGCGGAGGGCTTCGCCTGACCGCGCCGCCCCTCGCTATCGCCGCCTGAGCCCGCCGTCCGCGGGCATTTCCATTCCACGAGACGACCAGCGCCGATGATTGGCGCCGCTCCGTCGCTCTTCCCGCCGCTGCCTCAGCGCGGGAGGTGGCGCTCGCGGAAGGTCGGCCGCATCTCATGGCGCTGCAGCTCGGCCTCCTCGCCCTCGGCCGTATCGGCGACCATCGCGAGGTGGTGCTTGTAGACCATCTCGCCGCCCAGCCAGCCGGAGAGCCCGAGCAGCCCCAGCCCGACGGCGTGCAGGATCACCACGATCGTCAGCGCCGCGCCGTCGACGGCGTTGTCATCGAGCATCATCAGGAAGGCGATGACGTAGAGGGCGACGACGGTGAGGTTGAGCAGCATGTGCGCCGTCGCCATGTCGCGCGCGTCGCTCTTGATCGCCATCGTGAAGTAGTCGCCGAACCCGGGAAGCGCGGCCATGAAGGCCATCACGGCCGCCACCAGCCCGGTCCAGAAGGCGATGTCGTACCACATGTGGTCCTTGCCGGTGGACAGGTAGACGATGTCGGCGACGAACGTCCAGCCGAACAGCCCCACCGGCAGCGCGACCATCGTCGGGTGGAGCGGATGGCCGAATATCGAGAATTTGCTCCGCATCGATTGCCTCCGTTCTTGCCCTGCTCCCTGGTCAAACGGTAGCCCAGAGGCGGGCAGGAGGCGTATCGCCCGTTCGCGCGACGCGATGGCCGATAGGCGAACGCGACGAAATCGGCTGGCCCTGACGCGCCGCCGATAGCGTCAGTCGCGGCCCAGGATGAGGGTGCCGGTGGCGCTGAGCATCCCGCCCGTGCCGTTGACGAGCGCGAGCCTCGCGTCCGGCACCTGGCGCGCGCCGCATTCGCCTCGCAACTGGCGCACGGCCTCGATCAGGATGAACATGCCGTACATGCCGGGGTGCGTGTAGCTCAGGCCCCCGCCGTTCGTGTTCATCGGGAAGTCGCCGCCGGGGGCCGTGCGCTGGCCCGAGACGAACGGCCCGCCTTCCCCCTTCTCGCAGAACCCCAGCTCCTCGAGCGTGACGAGCGCGGTGTAGGTGAACGAGTCGTACACCTCGACGACGTCGATGTCGTCGTGCGTGACGCCCGCCATGTCGAACGCCGCCTTCCCGGAGTAGCGTGCCGGCGTCCGGGTGATGTCGTCCATCCCGAGCAGCGACTGGTGGGTGCTCGCTTCGCCCGACCCCAGGACCCAGACCGGCTTCTTCTTGAACTCGCGCGCCCGCTCCGCGCCCACGACGACCACCGCGCCGCCCGCGTCCGTGACCAGGCAGCAGTCGTAGATGTGGAACGGGTACGCGATCCAGCGCGACGAGAGCACATCCTCGATCGTCAGGTCCTCGCGCATCATCGCCCGCGGGTTGAGCTGCGCCCATTTCCGCGTGGCGACCGCGATCTCGGCGAGCTGCTCGCTCGTCGTGCCGTACTGGTGCATGTGGCGCATCGCCGCCATGGCGTACGCGCTGGGCGGGCCGCCGACGCCGAACGGCATCTCGAACTGCGCCGCGGGGAGGGTCGCGTCGAACCCCCCGCGGGCGCCGCCGCCCCGGCGCATGCGGCCGGAGTGGCCCGTCTCCCCGTGCGTGATCAGCGCGACGCTGCAAAGGCCGGCGTTGATCGCCGCCGCGGCGTGCTCGACGTGGATGACGAACGACGAGCCGCCCGTCATCGTGCTGTCGGTGTACTTCGGGACGATGCCGAGGTATTCGCAGAGCTGCGTGCTCGCCATCGGGCTCGCGCCGCAGGTGAGGACGGCGTCGACCTCCGACTTGTCGATGCCGGCGTCGCGCAGCGCGTTCCGCGCGGCCTCCGCGTGCATCATGATCGGCGTCTTGTCCGGCACGATGCCGATCTCGTCCGTCTCGTCGGCGCCGACGATGGCGACGCGGTTCTTCAGGCTCACGCGGCACCCCCGGCGGGCTTGAAGAGCGGGAGCGTGATCTCGTCGCTCGCGTCCTCCCACGTCACCTCGACCGGGATGTCGCACCGCACCGTCTCGGGCGAGGGCTCGATGCCGACGAGGTTCGTCATCAGCCGCGGCCCCTCCTCGAGCTCGACGATCGCCGTGACGTAGGGCGGCGTGAAGCCGGGCATCTGCGGCCGGAACTGGATCGCGAACGTGTACACGGTGCCGCGTCCGGAGCAGCGCTGCCACTCGATGTCCCACGAGAAGCAGCGCGGGCAGAACGGGCGTGGATAGAAGAAGAACTGCTCGCAGCTCTTGCAGCGCGGGAGCATCAGCTCGTGGCGCTTGCAGCCGTCCCAGAACGGCTGCGTGTCCGGGCTCGGCACCGGCAGCGGTTTCGCGTACTCGGCCATCGCGTCCTCCTGCGCCGTTGCGGCGCGCCGAGAATGTACCCTCACGTGCACGTTAGGGGTAGGGGGCAGCGCGCCCCCCGAAGCGGCCCGCCGGGCACGCTCGACGGACGGCGAAGGCCAGCCAGCATCGGTCGTGGTTGCCCGCGCGCCATCCCGGCCGCCGGCAGGGCCTGCGCGCCCCGGACGCTTGACGGTGCGGGCGCCGAAACCTAGTATCGGCGCAATTTCCGACCGCACGGGGGACGTGCAGCGCGCAAGGGGGAGCAGATGCGCGGGCGCCTGTTCATCGCCGCGATCGTCGTCGCCGTCGTCTCGACGGCGCTCTTCGTCGGCCGCGCCGAAGCCGCGGTCTACGTCGGTTACGCGCCGCCGGTGACCGACCCGGCGAACATCCCCTGGACCTCGCAGGACGGGACCTGGCTCTCGACGCGCGGCGCGGACCAGGACGCCTGGGACATCGCGAACCGGGCGGCGAGCTCGGGCACGCAGTCCGCGCAGGCGATCCATGACCTGCTGCGGTCCGGCGGCAGCGTCTACCTGTTCGTGCCCGGGTACAACCCGCTCGGCAATTCGCAGTCGCGCAGCGACTGGGAGGTGCCGCTCGCGGACTATCTCGAGACCTCGAACAACAGCCGCGTGTTGATCATGGAGCTCGACTACTGGCGCACCAACATCATCTACGGCTGGGCGTTCAGCGACGGGGTGAGCAAGGCGAAGAGCTTCGTGAACAAGGCGCGCTCCGCCGGCGCCGGCCAGGTCTACGTCTACGGGCACTCGCTCGGCGCCGACGTGCTGGGCCAGGTGACCCAGGACCTCGCCAACATCACGAAAGCGTACGGGTTCGGCATCCCCTGCTTCTCGAGCTGGGCGCCCAAGCACAAGGGCTACGCCTACTACCAGGGGTTCCACAAGATCAACTCCGGCAAGTACATCGTCTTCGACCGGACCTCGGACCCCGCGTCGTCCGACAACTGTGTCGTGAGCACGCTCGGCAACTGGTCGAGCAATTTCGGCGCGGTGCCGGGCCACGACTACATGGAGCTCGTCTACGACAACGACGTCCATCGCTACGTGAACACTGACGGCTCGTGCCCGTGCCCGGCGACGAACTTCCTTCGGGCGCTCAGCAACTTCGCGAGCGGGTCGGCGAACGAGGACGTCGGCGCCGGTTCGACCTACAACTGGAACAAGACCGCCGCCGACTACCGGACGACGCAGGTGGTCGATGACAACCAGGCGACGCTCACCGGGACGTACGCGACGCTGACGGGCGGCGGCTACGACAACGCGGTGCGCCGCGCCTACGACAGCGGCTCGACCGCCGCCGTGACCGCGACCTGGCGCGCGCCCCTCGCGCCCGGGACGAAGTACGAGGCGCGCGTCTTCGTCCCGTCGATCACCGGCACGGCGACCGTGACGTATCGCATCTGCTACTCCGGCGGCTGCACGACGCGGCCGGTGAACCAGGCCCTCTACTCGAACGTCTGGGTCTCGCTCGGCACGTACGTGTTCAGCGGAACGAGCGGCGACTCCGTGTACGTCGATAGCGCGACGGGGACGTGCTGCGCGTCGTCGATCGCCGTCGACGCCGTCGAGTTCGTGCCTAAGAGCCAGTAGCGCGCCTACGGCACGAGCACGATCTTCCCGAACTGCTCGCGGTGCAGCAGGCGCGCGATGGCCGCGCGCGCCTCGGATAGCGGGAAGACCTGGTCGACGACCGCCTTCAGCCGCCCGTCTTCGAAGCAGGGCGCGTAACGCAGCATCTCCGCCTTCGTGCCCATGAACGAGCCGTAGATCGTCTGCTGGGCCAGGAAGAAGCGCGTGACGTTGAACGTGGCGTCGTTGCCGGCCGTGGCGCCGCACGTCACGACGCGCCCGTTGCGGGCGAGCGCCTTGATGCTCTTCTCCATGATCTCCGCGCCGACGTTCTCCACGACCATGTCGACGCCGCGGCCGCCGGTGAGCCGGCGCGCCTCCTCGGCGAGGTCCTGCGTGGTGTAGTTGATCACCTCGTCCGCGCCGAGCGCCCGCGCGCGGTCGAGCTTGGCGTCCGCGCCCGCGCTGGCGATGACCCGCGCGCCGTGCAGCTTCGCGACCTGGATCGCGGCGATGCCGACACCGCTCCCGGCGGCGTTCACGAGGACCGTCTCGCCGTAGCGAAGCGCGGCGCGCGTCAGGATCATGTGGATCGCCGTCGTGAAGACGAGCGGGATCGAGGCCGCCTCCTCGAACGACAGCGCCGCCGGCTTCTGGAAGACGTTCGCCTCCGGCACGACCACGAACTCCGCCAGGCCGCCGTCGCGCCCCTGGCCCAGCAGCCGGTACTGCGGGCAGAGGTTGTCCGCGCCATCGAGGCAGGCCGCGCAGTGCCCGCAGCTCACGCCGGGGTGCACGATCACCTCCGCGCCCGCCGTCGCGCTGCGCACGCCGGGCCCCACGCTATCGATCACGCCCGCAACGTCCGCGCCGAGGATGCGCGGCCCGTCGTAGCGCACGTGCGGCGGCGCTTTCGCCGCCCACGCCTCCAGGTGGTTCAGCGCGACCGCGCGCACGCGCACCCGGACTTCGCCCGGGCCCGGCTGTGGCTCCGGCGCGTCCTCGTACACATAGTTGTCCACGCTCCCCGGCTGGTGGATGCGCACGGCCTTCATGCTGTCCCTCCCTCACGGCCCGCGACGGCTCGCCGGGTACAATAGCGGACGCCGCGCGGACGGGCATCGAGGGAGGTGCGATGGCGCGCGCCCCCATGCGCAACCAGCCGCTGCTCACCGAGCCGGAGCTGACCGCCCGCCTCGACGAGTTCCGGCGGGCCGTCGACCAGTACAACGACGGCTACTGGTTCGAGTCCCACGAGACGCTCGAAGACCTCTGGATGGTCACGCCCTGGCCGCAGCGCGTCTTCTTCCAGGCGGTGATCCAGCTCGCCGCGGCCTTCGTCCACTACGCGCGCGGCGAGTACCCCGGCATCCTCAAGCTGCTCGACGCCGCGCGCGAGAAGCTGAAGGAGTACCGCCCGGCGTACCTCGGCGTCGACACCGAGGCGCTGGCGCGTGACATTGAGCGGGCGCGCGATGCCTTCGTCGCCCTCGGCGAGGAGCGCTTCCGCCAGTTCGATGAGAGCCTGGTGCCGCGGGTCCGGGAGGCCTCCGGGAGTGCTACAGTTGCAACGTGATTCCAATCAATGTCCAATCCGCGGCCCATACAATTCGGCCGCGAGGTGAACCATGAACATCCTGCTTGCCGAAGATGACCTGCGCCTGGCGCGTGCCGTGAAGCGCGTGTTCGAAGAGGAGTCGCACCGCGTGAAGCTCGTCGGCGACGGCAGGGCCGCGTACGACACCGCCCGCGGCGCCGAGTTCGACGTCATGATCCTCGATGTCATGCTGCCGGAGATGGACGGCTTCGAGGTGTGCAAGCGCCTGCGCACCGACGGCACGCACACGCCCGTCCTCATGCTGACCGCCCGCACGGACGTCCAGGACCGGGTGAAGGGCCTGGACTCCGGTGCCGACGACTACATGGTGAAGCCGTTTGCCGTCGCCGAGCTGCTCGCCCGCGTGCGTGCGCTCGGACGCCGCGGCGCCATGAGCAACGGCGGCACGAAGCTCCGTGCGGGCGACCTCACGCTCGATATCTCGCGCCACAGCGCGATCCGCAACGGCCATGAGATCGAGCTGACCGTGAAGGAGTTCCAGCTCCTCGAGCTGCTGCTGCGCCACCAGGGACAGGTGCTGACGCGCGCCCAAATCCTCGACCACGTCTGGCAGTACGACCGTGACTTCGCCAGCAACGTCGTCGATATCTACGTCCACTACCTGCGGAACAAGGTCGACAAGGGGTTCAAGACGCAGCTCATCCACACCGTCCGCGGCGTGGGGTACACGCTGAAGCCGTAGATGTTCGAAGCCCTCCGATGGCGCCTGACGGCGTGGTACGTGCTGGCGTTCGCGCTCGCCTTCGTCGTCGTCGGCGTCATCGTCTTCGTCTGGGTGGACCACCGCTTGTCGAACGAGGTCGATGCGGCGATGCGCGAGGTGAGCGACGCTGCGCTCGTCGCCGTGCAACAGCGCGAGCAGCAGTCGCTGCCGTCGCAGAACCCCATCGGCCTTGGGCTCGATGACGTGCGGGCCGTGCTCGCGAGCGAGTCGCTCGGCCGCTCGGCGGATGTCTTTGTGCTGCTCGTGAATCCCGATGGCTCTATCGCCGGCAACCCGGGCGAGGTGCCGCAGGAGGGCCTGCCTGACCAGGCGGCGCTCGAGGCGGCACGCGCCCGCGGGGGCGAAGACTGGCGCTCGGCGCACGTCGAAGGGCACGACGTGCGCCTCCGCACCCAGCCCGTATACAACAGCGCCGGCAAGCTCGATGGCTTTCTCCAGTCGGGCAAGTCGCTCGAGGAGCGCGACAAATCGCTGCGCACGCTCGCCATCGTCATGGCGGGCGGCGGGCTCGCCGGCCTCGTGCTCGCGACGGTCGGCGGCCTCGGCGTCGCCGCCATCGCCATCCGTCCCGTCCGCCGCAGCTTCCAGCGCCAGCGCGAGTTCGTCGCCGACGCCTCGCACGAGCTGCGCACGCCGCTCGCCGTCATCCGCACCAACGCCGAGACCATCGCCGCCGCCAGACCCGAGGACGAGTCCGTGGGCGACATCGTCGCCGAGTCGCGCTACATGACCCGCCTCCTCGATGACCTCCTGCTGCTGGCGGGCAGCGATCAGGAGGGCATCGACCTGTCGCGCTCGCGCATCGACCTCGCCGAGCTCGCGCGGACCGCCGGCCGCGCGGCCGCCCGGCTCGCCGCCGATGCCGGCCTGCGCTTCGAGGAGGCGGTGAACGGCGCGCTCACCGTCTACGCCGACGCCGAGCGCGTGCGCGAAGTGCTGCTGATCCTGCTGGACAACGCCGTGAAATATACGCCCGCCGGCGGGCGCGTCACCCTGCGCGCCCGGGCCGACCGCGGGCACGCCGTCGTCGATGTCGAGGACACCGGCATCGGCGTCGCACCGGACGAGATCCCGCGCCTCTTCGAGCGCTTCTATCGCGTCGATAAGGCGCGGTCGCGCGCGCTCGGCGGCGCGGGCCTGGGCCTGTCGATCGCCCGCGAGATCGTCGATGCCCACGGCGGCTCGCTGCAGATGCACAGCGCGCCGAAGCGCGGCACGACCGTCACCATGACGCTCCCGCTCGCGCGATGAACGACGGCGTCGCCGGTCGCATCGCCGCTGTCCGGGAACGCATCGCGCGGGCCTGCGAGCGCGCCGGCCGCGTGCCGGACGAGGTCACCCTCGTGGGCGTGAGCAAGACGCATGCCCCGGAGGCCGTCGCCGCCGCGCACGCCGCGGGCCTCCGCGACTTCGGCGAAAACCGCGTCCAGGAGGCGGCGCCGAAGATCGAGGCGCTGCGGGCGCGCGGCATCTCGCCGGCATGGCATCTCGTCGGCCACCTCCAGACGAACAAGGTCACGGTCGCGTTGGCCTGCTTTGATATACTCCACGGCGTCGATTCGGTCCGCCTCGCCGAGGCGATCAGCCGGCGGACGACCAGGCCCGTGAAGCTGCTGCTCGAAGTGAACGTCGCGGGCGAATCGTCGAAATTCGGTCTTGCGCCGGAAGAGACGCCGGCCGCCGCCGGCGCCGTCGCCCGGCTGCCGAACATCGACCTGCTCGGGTTGATGACGGTGGCGCCGCAGGCGGCGGAGCCCGAGGACGTCCGCGGCGTCTTCCGCAGGCTGCGCGCCCTGCGCGATGCGCTCGGTCTGCGCGAGCTGTCCATGGGGATGACGGACGACTTCGAGGTCGCCGTAGAAGAGGGGTCGACGCTCGTGCGCGTCGGCCGCGCCATTTTCGGGGAGCGCGCCACACCGGCGCGGATGGCAGGATGAAGCTCGGTCTGGTCGGATGCGGCTTCATGGGCGATGCGTTGCTCAGCGCGACGCTGGCCCGGCAGGTCTTCGCGCCGGACGACGTGCTGGTCGCCGAGATCAACGACGAGCGGTGCGAGAGTGTCCGCCAGCGCTACGGCGTCCGCACCACATCGGACCTCGTGCAAGCGGTGGACGAGGGCGATCTCGTCATCTTCGCGGTGAAGCCCCAGGAGTTCGACCGCACGGCCCACCGCGTCGAAGGGCGCTTTCGCCGCGACCAGACGATCATGTCGATCATGGCGGGCGTGCCGATCCGCAAGATCGCGACGATGCTGAGCCACGCGGCGATCGTGCGCGTGATGCCGAACACGCCCGCCGCGATCGGTCAGGGCGTGAGCGTCTGGACGGCAACGCCGGAGGTCGATGATCCGGCGCGCGCGACCATCGCGAACGTGCTCGCGGCCATGGGGCACGAGGTGCACGTCGACGACGAGAAGTATCTCGACATGGCCACGGCGCTCTCCGGCAGCGGCCCCGGCTTCGTGTTCCTCTTGCTGGAGGCGTTCATCGACGCCGGCGTCCACGTCGGCTTCAAGCGCGACGTCGCGGAGCTGCTCGCCCTGCAGACGTTCATCGGCTCGGCGAAGTACGCGGAGGCGACCGGGAAGCATCCCGCGGCGCTGCGCAACGAGGTGACGTCGCCCGGCGGCACGACGGCCGCCGGCCTCATCGCGCTCGAGAGCGCGGGCATCCGCGGCGCCATCATCGAAGCGATCGAGGCCGCGTACGAGCGCTCGCGCGAGCTGGGGGCGTAGATGTTCGGGTTCGGGCAGGACACGGGCAGCACGGCCGTCTCGCAGGTCGTCAGCCTGTTCATCAGCATTCTCGTGATCGCGATCTTCATCCGCGCGATCCTCAGCTGGTTCAACCTCGACCCGCGGAGCCCGCTGATCGTCGCGCTGAACCAGATCACGGAGCCGATCCTCGAGCCCATCCGGCGCTTCATGCCGCGCCTGGGCATCGACCTTTCGCCGATGATCGCGATCATCCTGCTGGAGTTCGTGCAGGCAGCCGTCGTGCGGCAATTCGGCTGATCGCTCCCTGGTACGCGCCGTCCGGCGCGGATACTACATAAATGTTAGGCGGTTCATACGATATCGGGCGGTATAATGCCCGCAGGCTGAGACCACGTTCGCGGAAGAGCGGCATGACGCCCGTTTTCCCCACCGCACCCCGGGTCGCGGCACCCGTCCGTCGCCGCGACGCCCGCCTCTCCGCCGCCGCACGCAGCGCCTGGAAGGGACCGCAACCGGATGGCTGACCCGAAGCTCGACGAACTCTGCGTCAACACGATCCGCACGCTGGCGATCGATGCCGTGCAGAAAGCGAACTCCGGGCACGCGGGCGCGCCCATGGGCGCCGGCCTCATGACCTACGTCCTCTGGGACCGCTTCCTGAAGCACAATCCCGCCGACCCGCACTGGTTCGACCGCGACCGCTTCGTGCTCTCTGCCGGGCACGCGTCGATGCTGCTCTACGCGCTGCTCCATCTCACCGGCTACCCGCTGACCATGGACGACTTGCAGCGCTTCCGTCAGTGGAAGAGCCCGACGGCGGGGCACCCGGAGCATGGCCTCGCACCGGGGATCGAGACCACCACCGGCCCGCTCGGCCAGGGGTTCGCGAACGGCATCGGCATGGCGCTCGCCGAGCGCTTCCTCGCCGCCACGTTCAACCGCCCCGGCCACACCGTCGTCGACCACTACACCTACGCGCTCGTCAGCGACGGCGACCTGATGGAGGGGATCTCGCACGAGGCGGCGTCGTTCGCCGGGCACCAGAAGCTCGGCAAGCTGGTCTACCTCTACGACTCGAACTCCATCTCGATCGACGGCAGCACGGACCTCGCGTTCACTGACGACACCGGCGCGCGCTTCGAGGCGTACGGCTGGCACGTCCAGCGCATCGACGGCATGGACTACGCGCAGGTCGACGCGGCGATCCGCGCGGCCCGCGATGAGCGCGACCGCCCGTCGCTCATCATCGCGCGCACCCACATCGGCTACGGCAGCCCGCACAAGCAGGACACCGAGAAGGCGCACAGCGACCCGCTGGGCGAAGAGGAGGTGCGCCTGACGAAGCGCGCCTACGGCTGGCCCGAGGACAAGAGCTTCTACGTGCCGGACGAGGCGCGGAACCACTTCCGCGAGGCGATCGGCCGCGGCGCGCGCTGGCAGCGCGAGTGGGAAGAGCGCGTCGCCGCCTACGAGCGCGCGTATCCGCAGGAGGCGGCCGCGTTGCGTCGCGCCATCGCCGGCCGGCTGCCCGATGGCTGGGACGCCGCGCTGCCGGGCTTCACCGCGCGGGACAAGCCGGTCGCGACGCGCGCTGCCTCCGGGCAGGTGCTGAACGCCATCGCCGATGCGCTGCCAACGCTGATCGGCGGCTCGGCGGACCTCACCGGCTCGAACAACACCGAGCTCAAGGGCAAGGGCACGCAGCAGCCCGAGACGCCCGCCGGGCGCAACATCCACTTCGGCGTGCGGGAGCACGGCATGTTCGCGGCCGTCAACGGCATGGCCGCCCACGGCGGCGTCATCCCGTACGGCGGCACGTTCCTCGTCTTCTCCGACTACGCGCGCCCGACGCTGCGCCTCGCCGCGCTCAGCAAGTTCCGTTCGATCTTCGTGTTCACGCACGACAGCGTCGGGCTCGGCGAGGACGGCCCGACCCACCAGCCGATCGAGCACCTGATGGCGATCCGGGCGATCCCCGAGTTCACGCTGATCCGCCCTGCCGATGCCAACGAGACGGCCATGGCCTGGAAGGTCGCGGTCGAGAACCGCCAGCCGACGGCGCTCGCGCTCACCCGCCAGGCGGTGCCGAATCTCGCCGCGACGGAGGACGGCGGCGCGCGCGGGCTCCTGCGCGGTGCCTACGTGCTCGTGGAAGCGCCCGACGGCCGCCCGGACGTCATCCTCATCGGCACGGGCTCGGAGGTCACGCTGTGCGTCGAGGCGCAGGCGCTCCTCGCGGACCAGGGCGTGCGGGCGCGTGTCGTCAGCATGCCGTCGTGGGATCTGTTCGAAGCGCAGGACCAGGCGTACCGCGATGAGGTGCTCCCGCCGGATATCCGATCGCGGCTCTCCGTGGAGGCGGGCGTGACGCTCGGCTGGCGGCGCTGGGTCGGCGATGACGGCGATTCCATCGGCATCGACGGCCGTTTCGGCGCGTCGGCGCCCGGAAAGACTGTGCTCGAGCAGCTCGGGTTCACATCGCAGCACGTCGCCGAGCGGGCGATGGCGCTGGCCGAGCGCCTGAGCGGGGTGCGGCGCTGATGCGCTTCGCCGTCGCCGCCGACCACGCGGGATTCCCACTCAAGCGCGTCATCATCGACGAGCTCGCGCGCCAGGGACATGCCGTGCTCGACCTGGGCACGGACAGCGAGGCGCCCGTCGACTACCCCGACTTCGCGCGCGCGATCGGCGATGCGGTGGCATCCGGCCGCGCTGACCGCGGCGTGCTGGTCTGCGGGAGCGGCGTCGGCGCATCGGTCGCGGCGAACAAGATCCCCGGCATCCGCTGTGCCGTCTGCCACGACACGTACTCCGCGCACCAGGGCGTCGAGCACGACGACATGAACGTGCTCGCCCTCGGCGCGCGTGTCATTGGGCCGGAGGTCGCCGTCGAGCTCGTCCGCGCCTTCGCGGCGGCGGAGTTCTCCGGCGAAGAGCGCCACGTGCGCCGCCTCCGCAAGGTGCTCGCGATCGAGGAGCAGTA
This sequence comes from Dehalococcoidia bacterium, assembly GCA_035650575.1. Taxonomy (GTDB): domain Bacteria; phylum Chloroflexota; class Dehalococcoidia; order DSTF01; family JACRBR01; genus DASRHM01. The sequence goes on from DASRHM010000068.1 coordinate 61,659, forward strand.
CAGCGGGGAGAAGGAGAAGGTCGATGGCTAATCCGATGGTCGAGCTGTATGAGAAGCAACGCCAGTCGCCCTGGCTGGACTTCATCCGTCGCAACATGCTCGAAGACGGCGGCCTGCGCCGCTATGCCGAGGAGGACGGCATCCGCGGCGTCACCGCCAACCCGACGATCTTCGAGAAGGCGATCGGCGCCGGGGACGACTACGATGCGCAGATCGCGGACCTGGTGCGGCAGGGGGTGCCGACGGCGGCGCTGTTCGAGCACCTCGCGATCACCGACATCCAGCACGCGTGCGACATCCTGCGCCCCGTGTACGACGGATCGGGCGGCTCCGACGGCTTCGTGAGCATCGAGGTGTCGCCCGAGAAGGCGTTCGAGACGCAGGCATCGATCGACGAGGCGAAGCGCTGGTGGAAGAACATCGAACGGCCGAACCTGCTCGTCAAGATCCCGGGCACCGAGGAGGGCATCCCGGCGATCGAGGAGTGTCTCGCCGCCGGCGTGAACATCAACATCACGCTCCTCTTCGCGATCGAGTTCTACGAGCGCGTGATGGAGGCATATCTGAAGGCCCTCGAGCGGCGCATCGCGGCGCAGCAGGATGTGCGCAACTTGAACTCCGTCGCCAGCTTCTTCGTCAGCCGCGTCGACACCGCTACCGACAAGCGGCTCGAGGCGAAGATCGCCTCGGCATCGAGCGACGCCGAGAAGCGTAAGCTCGAGTCGCTGCTCGGCAAGGTCGCGGTAGCCAATGCGAAGGTCGCCTATCGCCGCTTCCAGGAGGTGTTCGCGTCCGAGCGCTTCAAGCGCCTGCAGCGCCAGGGCGCGAAGCTCCAGCGCCCGCTCTGGGCGAGCACGGGTACCAAGAACCCGAAGTACAGCGACATCCTGTACGTCCAGGAGCTGATCGGCCCGGACACCGTGAACACGATGCCGCCGCAGACCATCGACGCCTTCCGTGACCACGGGGTGGTGCGCCGCACGGTCGATGAGGATTACGACGGCGCGCTCCGCGTGCTGGATGACCTGCGCGAGGCGGGCATCTCGCTCCGCGAGGTCACGGACGAACTGCAGCGCGAGGGCGTCGAGGCGTTCTCCAGGTCGTTCGACGGCATCCGCAACACGACCGCGGAGAAGGCGGACCGCATCCGGCAGAAGGTGTCGGCCGCGTGAGATGAAGTTCCTCCTCGGCGGCTACGCGGAGCCGGTAGAGCGGCGCGTCGCGCGGCTCGTCGAGGGGCATGCGGCGAGCCGGATCTTCGAGCGCGATGCGGCGTTCTGGGGCGGCGACGATGCCCGCCGCCGCTCCGTGGCCAGCCGCCTCGGCTGGCTCACGCTCGCCTCCCAGATGCAGGCGCATGCCGGCGAGTTCGATGCGTTCGCCGCCGACGTGCGCGCCGGATTCGATCAGTGCGTCCTGCTTGGCATGGGTGGCAGCTCGCTCGCCCCGGAGGTCCTCGCCCGGATCTTCGGTGCGCGGCGGCTCCACGTAGTGGATACCACCGATCCGGCGACGATCGCCGATGTCGCCGGGCGCGTCAACCCGGCGCGGACGCTGTTCTTCGTGTCCTCGAAGTCCGGTACGACGCTCGAGGCGCTGACGCTGTTCGCGTTCTTCCGGGAGCGGGTCGCGCGCGCGAAGGGCGATCGGGCGGGCGAGAACTTCGTCGCGGTCACGGACGCGGGCACGCCGCTCGAGACGCTGGCGCGCGATCACGCGTTCCGGCGAGTCTTCATCAACCCCGCGGACATCGGCGGGCGGTACTCCGCGCTCTCGTACTTCGGGCTCGCGCCGGCGGCCGCTGCGGGCGTCGATGTCGCCGGCCTGCTCGCGAGCGGCGTCGCCGCCGCAGACGCGGCGCGTGCCGGCCGCAGCGATGCCCTCGTGCTCGGCGCCGCGCTGGGAGAGCTGGCGCTCGAGGGCCGCGACAAGCTGACGTTCCTCGTCGAGCCGTCGCTCGCCGCGTTCGGGCTCTGGGCTGAGCAGCTGATAGCCGAGAGCACGGGCAAGCTCGGGCGCGGCATCGTGCCCGTCGACGGCGAGCCGCAGGCGTCGCCGCGCGGCTACCGCCACGACCGCGTGTTCGTGCAGGTGCGCCGCGAGGCCGGCGAGAACGGCGAGATCGATGCGTTCGCCGGCGCGCTTGCGGCGGAAGGCCATCCCGTCGTCGTCATCGACATCGAGGAGCCCCGCGACCTCGGCGGGCTCTTCTTCGGCTGGGAGTTCGCGGTCGCCGTCGCCGGCCAGGCGCTCGATATCAACCCGTTCGACGAGCCGAATGTGCAGGAGTCGAAGGATAACACCAGGCGCGTGCTCGAGGAGTTCGAGCGCACGCACGCGCTCGATCCGGCGGGCACGCAGCGCGACGGCGCGCTCGCGCTCGACCCGGCAGGCGAGGTTCTCGGCCTCGAGCCGGCGGTGGCGAAGCTCCTCAGTGCGGTCGGGCCGCGCGCGTACCTCGCGATCACGGCGTACGTCCTGGATGATGACGCAAGCGCCCGTGCCTTCGCGGAGATCCGGAAGCGCGTGCTCGAGGCGACCGGCGCGGCGACGACGCTCGGTTACGGCCCGCGCTTCCTGCACTCGACCGGGCAACTGCACAAGGGCGGTCCGCCGGAGGGTGTGTTCCTGCAGGTGACCGCGGACGACGCCGCGGACCTGCCGATCCCGGGCTATCCGTACACGTTCGGGCAGTTGAAGCGCGCGCAGGCGATCGGCGACCTGCAGTCGCTGCACGCGCACGGGCGCCCGGCGCTGCGCGTGCATCTCGGCGCCGACCGGCGGGCCGGCCTGGGGCGCCTCGTCGAGGCGGTGCGGCAGGCGACGGCGGCGCGCGCAAAGGGGTAGGCATGGACATCGGCATGGTGGGTCTCGGTCGCATGGGCGCGAACATGACGCAGCGGCTGCTGCGCGGCGGACATCGCGTCGTCGTCAGCGATCTCAACGCCGATGCCGTCGCGGCGGCCGTCGCGGAGGGCGCGGAGGGCGCGTCATCGCTCGACGACCTCGTGCGCAGGCTCTCGCCCCGGCGCGCGGTATGGATGATGGTGCCGTCGGGCGCGCCGGTGGAGTCGACGATCGCGCAACTCACGCCGCTGCTCGAGCGCGGCGACGTGTTAATCGATGGCGGCAACTCGAACTACCACGACTCGATGCGCCGCGCGGAGGCCGTCGCGGCCCACGGGATCGCGTACGTGGACTGCGGCACGAGCGGCGGCATCTGGGGTCTCACCGAAGGCTACTGCCTCATGGCCGGCGGCAGCGCGGACGCCGTCGGCCACATCGAGCCGGTGCTCCGGACGCTGGCGCCGGAAGGCGGCTACGCGCACGTCGGCCCGAGCGGCGCCGGGCACTTCGTGAAGATGGTGCACAACGGCATTGAGTACGGGATGATGGCGGCATACGGCGAGGGCTTCGAGTTGCTCGCCGGCTCGAAGTTCGAGCTCGACCTCCATCGCATCGCCGCGATCTGGGGCCACGGCTCGGTCGTGCGCTCCTGGCTCCTCGAGCTGCTCGAGCGCGCGTTCGCGCGCGACCCGCGGCTCCAGGCCATCGAGGGCTACGTGCAGGACTCCGGCGAAGGGCGCTGGACGGTGCAGGAGGCGCTGGACCAGGACGTCCCGCTGCCCATCATCACGCTCTCGCTCATGCGCCGCTTCTCGTCCCGCCAGCAGTCGTCGTTCAGCGCGAAGGTGCAGGCGGCGCTGCGCAACGAATTCGGCGGCCACCCGGTGAAGCCCGCGGAGGGGCCGCCGCCATGACGGCCACCGCGAGCGTCGCGGCCGCGAACCCGCTTCGCGCCGGGCTGCGCCTGCCCCGCACGCCGCAGGCATGCGCCGTCGTCGTCTTCGGCGCCACCGGCGACCTGACGGCCCGCAAGCTGATGCCTGCGCTGTACAACCTCGCGCGCGAGCGCATGCTGCCCACCGGCTTCTCGGTCGTCGGCTTCGCCCGCCGCGAGTGGAGCGACGAGCAGTTCCGCGCCGCGATGAAAGAGGCGGTCGCGAAGTTTTCGCGCGAGCCCCTGCAGGACGAGATCTGGGACTCGTTCGCCCGCAACCTGCACTACGTCCGCGGCGACTTCGCCGACTCCGGCGCGTACGTGCGCCTGGGCGAGCGGCTGGCGAAGCAGGATCACGCGCATGGCGCCGCGGGCAACCGGCTGTTCTATCTGGCGACGCCGCCGACGGCCTACGCCGAGATCGCGCACCGGCTCGGCGAAGCCGGGCTTTCGCGCGGCGGCCCGGACGGCGGCTGGGCGCGGCTCGTCGTCGAGAAGCCGTTCGGACGCGACCTGGCGTCTGCGCGCGAGCTGGACCAGGCCCTCGGCATGGTGTTCCGCGAGCGCCAGATCTTCCGCATCGACCACTACCTGGGCAAGGAGACGGTCCAGAACATCCTCGTGTTCCGCTTCGGCAACGGCATCTTCGAGCCGATCTGGAATCGGCGCTACGTCGATAACGTGCAGGTGTCCGTCGCGGAGTCCGTCGGCGTCGAAGCCCGCGGCGGTTACTACGAGGAAGCGGGCGCCCTCCGCGATATGGTCCAGAACCACCTGCTGCAGGTGCTCGCGCTCGTCGCGATGGAACCCATCGCCTCGTTCCAGGGCGACGCGGTGCGCGACGAGAAGGCGAAGGTGTTTCGCGCAATCCTGCCCATCGGCGACGTCTCCGCCGAGACCGTGCGCGGGCAGTACACCGCGGGCGCGATCCTCGGCGAGCCGGTGCCGGGATACCGCCAGGAGCCGAACGTCGCGCCCGACTCGCGCGTCGAGACGTTCGTCGCCATGCGGCTGTGCATCGAGAACTGGCGCTGGGCCGGCGTGCCGTTCTACCTGCGCGTCGGCAAGCGCCTGCCAAAGCGCGCCACCGAGGTCGCGATCACGTTCAACCGCGCGCCCCTCCAGATCTTCCGCGAGATGGCGGGCATCGCCCCTGCGCCCAACCTGCTCGTCCTGCGCATCCAGCCGGACGAAGGCATCTCGCTCCGGTTCGGCGCGAAGGTGCCGGGCACGCGCAGCGACGTGCGCCCGGTGACCATGGACTTCCGCTACGGCACGTCGTTCGGCGTGGAACCGCCCGAGGCGTACGAACGCCTGCTGCTCGACGCCATGATCGGCGATGCCACGCTGTTCACCCGCTGGGACGGCGTCGAAGCCGCCTGGGAGCTCCTCACGCCCGTGCTCGACACGTGGGCAGGCGGCGCCTCGCCGCTGCGCTTCTACGAGGCCGGGAGCTGGGGGCCCGAAGAGGCGCGCCAGCTCATCGAGCGCGAGGGACGCGAGTGGCACCGGATGTAGCCAGCATCGAGCGCCTGGCGGAGGAGCCGCTTGCCGTCGATCCGGGCGCGATCGAGGACGAGTTCAACCGCATCTGGCGCGATACCGCCGCCGAAGGCTACGACAGCTCCTCCGTCCGTCTGCGCGTCCTCAATCTCGTCGCCGTCGGCCGCGGTGACGAGGCCGTCGCCGCGTTCGACGCGGCGATGGAGGTGCTGCCGCAGCGCCACCCGTGCCGCGGCATCCTCGCCCTCATCGACGAGTCGACGCCGCGGCTCGCGTCGTCCATCGGCGCCCGCTGCTGGCGCTCCCCCGCGGGCGGCCGCCACGTCTGCTCGGAGGAAGTCCATCTCCGCGCGCCGGCGGCCCAGCACCAGGAGCTGGCGTCGGCCGTCCTCGCGCTGCTCGTCCCGGACCTCGTCGTCGCGGCGTGGTTGATCGGCGTCGCGCCGGACGACGAGCTTGCCGCCGACGTGCTCGACGCGGCGGACCGCGTGTTCCTCGACTCCGCGCGCCTCGGCGACCCGCCTTCGGCGCTGCAGGCGATCGCCGCCGTCGCCCGCAAGCACGAGGTCGAGCCGACCGACTTCGCGTGGGGCCGCACCGCCGGCTGGCGCGAGCTGGTCGCGCAGTTCTTCGATGGCGACGACGGGCTCGCACAGCTCCGCCGGATCGAGACGGTCGAGATCACGTGCGCGACGCCGCGGCTGACGAGCGAGGCAATGCTGGTCGCCGGCTGGCTGGTCTCCCGCCTGGGCCTGTCGCTCGCCGATCTCTCCTGCGCGCCGGACCGCGTCGAGGCGACGCTGTACGAGCGCACGCGCGGAGTGACGCTGCACGTCCGGGCGGCGCCCGGCGGCCCGCCGCTGCCGCTGCAGCACGTGCGCATCACCACGCCCGAAGCCACGCGCAGCCTCGAACTCCACGCCGAAAGCGGGCACCTGCACGTGCGCGAGCGCTGGGCGGATGGCGAGGCGCGCCGGACGGTGCAGGCGACGCCGGAAGACGACGCCTCCGTGCTCAACCGTTCGCTGGACGCCCTCGGCGAGCCGGACGTCTATGCGGAGGCGCGACGGGCGGCGCTAGCGCTCCTGGGCGGCTGACCCGGACGCCAGGAAATCACGCACGAGCCCCATGAACGTATCGAGCTGGTCATGATGGACCCAGTGACCGGCGTCCTGCACCACGACCGCGCGGTAGTCGTGGAATGCCGAGGCCTTGCCGTCGGCCTCCGGGTCTGACGCCCAGCTCTCGGAGCCGCGGATCAGCAGGACCGGGCAGCGGATCTGGTTCCAGATCTCCCGCGCCTCGGCCATGTTGAACTCGTAGGGCGAATGCAGGCGCACGTAGTTGTCGAACTTCCAGCTCAGCGTGCCGTCGTCGTTCGCGCGGGAGCCGTGCACCGTCAGGTGATGCGCCATCTCCGTCGTCAGGTGCGGATTCTCCTCGCGCATCCGCTGCTCGGCGGCCTCGATCGAGGCGTAGCGGCGCGGCCGCCGCCGGTCGAACTCGCGCATGTGCTCGATCCACTGCCGCATGCGCGCCGATGCCGGCGTGGGCTCGCGCACGGGCGGACCCAGCCCTTCGACTGCCACCAGCCGCTGCACGCGGTCGGGGAAGACGCCGGCGTACTCGAGCGCGACGGCGCCGCCGAGTGAGTGGCCGATCACCGTCAGGGGATAGCGGTCGAGCTCTTCGCCGAGCATCGCGACATCGAGCACGAACTCCGGCAGGCTGTACTGCCCGCCGACGGCCCAGTCGCTGTCGCCGTGCCCGCGCAGGTCGACGGCGTAGACGCAATAGTCGTCCTTGAGCCGCACCGCGACGTCGTCCCACGTGCGGGCATGGTCGCGGTTGCCGTGGATCAGGAGGAGCGGCGGTCTCGATTCATCGCCCCAGACGGCGTAGTGCAACTTGAGCCGCTGGGACGTGTAGTATCGCGAGGCCGGCTCTTCGTGCATGCGGTTATCGCCCTCCAATCCGCGGCGTTGCGGCCCAACGCTACTTCAGCGTACCGCGATGGGCAAGGATGAGGCCGGCTTCGCGAATCGAGGATCATCCGGGGCGCAGAGCGCTGCATCGACGCGGAGCGCGGGGGAGCGACGAAGAAGGCCGCGCGAGCCGCGCGGCCTTCGTTGCTGCGGATGCGGTGCGCGCTACGACTGGCTGCCGCGCAGCCGCGGGTCGGCGATGTCGCGGATCGCGTCGCCGAGCATGTTGAACCCGAGCACCGTGAGCGCGATCGCCGCGCCGGGGAAGATCGCCGCCGGCACGTGCACGGGCTGGCTGTTCCGCGCCGCGCTCACATCGCGCCCCCACGACGCCGCCGGCTCCGGGATGCCGAGGCCCAGGAACCCCAGCGATGCCTCGGCCAGGATCGCGGCGCCCAGGAGCGTCGTCATGATCACGATCGCCAGCGCGAGCACGTTCGGCAGGATGTGCCGGAAGAGCACGCGCGGTGTCGATGCGCCGACCGCGCGCGCCGCCTCGATGTACTGGTTGTTCTTCTCCGATAAGGCGGCCCCCCGGACCACGCGCGTCACGCCCGGGATGATGCCGAGCATGATCGCGAAAATCACGGTCTTCTCCGACGGCCCGAGCACCTGCACGATGATCAGGAGCAGGAGGAGCCCCGGGAAGGCGATCGCCGTGTCCACCAGGCGCTGCGTGATCGAGTCCGTGATCCCGCCCGTGTAGCCCGAGACGATCCCGAATACCGTCCCCAGCGCGGCGCCGCCGATCACCGAGATGAACGCGACGGAGAGCGAGATCTCCGCCCCGTAGATATCGCGGCTCAGGATGTCCCTCCCGATGTTGTCGGTGCCGAAGGGGTGCGCGAGCGACAGGCCCTCGTTCGGCTGGCCGGCGCGGAAGTCGTTGAGCCCGTACGGCGCGAACCCCGGGCCGAAGATGCTCAGGCCGAACGGCTTAGCCGGCGGCCCGGCGAGCGCCACGATCGCGAAGAACACGATGATCAGGAGGCCGAAGAACCCCAGCGGGTTCCGCCGGATCAGGCGCCAGGACGTCCGGAAGAACTCCGCTGCCCGCCCGCGCTCGGGCTCGGCGAAGATATCCGTGACGGCGCCGGGGGTTCGGACGGCGATTTCCTTGGCCACGTTCAGCCCCTCATGAGTATCGGATGCGTGGGTCGAACCACGCATAACTGACGTCCACCGCGAGGTTCAACAGGATCACGATCGCCCCGATGTACATCGTCATCGTCTGCACGACCTCGAAGTCCTTGTTGAACAGCTCGATGAACACGTACTGGCCGATGCCGGGCAGCACGAAGATCTGCTCGACGATGATCGCGCCGCCCAGCAGCCCGGCCATCTGCAGGCCGAGCACCGTCACCACCGGGATCAGCGAGTTCTTCATCGCATGCCGCAGGATAACGATCCGCTCCCCCAGGCCTTTCGCCCGCGCGGTGCGCATGTAGTCCTGGCGCATCACCTCGAGCAGCGATGACCGCGCGAGGCGCATCACGCCGGCGGCGGAGGCGAGCGCCAGCACCATCGCCGGCGGCCCGAACTGCTGCAGGTTTCCGACCGGGTCGTGCGTGAAGCTCACGGTGCGCCCCAGCGGCGGCGCGTAGCCCCAGTACGCGACCGGGATCGTCAGCACCAGCGTCCCCACCCAGAAGTTCGGCACCGAAAGGCCCAGAATCGCCGAGACGCGCGCCGCGTAGTCCACCGGCGAATTGCGGAAGATCGCCGAGAGGATGCCGAACGGGATGCCGATGACGATCGTGAAGATCATCGTCAGCACCATCAGCTCGAACGTCACCGGGAAGCGGTGCTTGATCGCCCGCGACACGGGCTCGTGGTAGTACTGCGACGTCCCGAGGTCCCCCGTCACCAGGCCCTTCAGCCAGTTGCCGTACTGGCTGTCGCCGTTGAAATGGATGATCGGCGCGTCGCCGTCGAACGTGATGGGGAACATCGGCTTGTCGAGCCCGAGCTCGTGGCGGATCGCCGCGATCTGCTCGCTCTTGCAGCCCAGCCCGCACCGCTGCTTGGCCGGGTCGCCGGGGACGATGTGCAGCAGCAAGAACACCGTGACTGATAGGAAGAACAGGATCACCACGCCGATGATCAGCCGGCGCGCGATGAATCGTTGCATGCTGTACCCCGTCCCCGGCCCGCCGGGGGGTCTTCCCCTACTTCCTTACTTGTCCAGCCAGGTCGTGTTGAGGAACAGCCCGGAGGCCCCCAGGCCCGTCGGGATGTTCTTCACGTACGGCTGGTACAGCGTGAACGAGAACGGCGTGACCAGCGGGTAGAACATCGGCCCCTTGTCGTAGATCTGCCGCTGGACGTCGCGCACCTTCGCCGCCTGCTGCTCGGGGTCCGTGATCCCCTTGGACTCGTCGATCGCCGCGTCGATCTCCGGGTACAGCGCGCCCACACCGATCGTGTAGATGTGGTTGCGCGCGGGGCCCTCCGAGTGCTCGAAGTCCATCTCGAACTCCGCGTACTCGTACACCTGGTTCAGCGCCAGGCTCGCGTCGTACTTCAGGTTGGTGTAGTTGTCGAGCCAGGTGGTGAACGCCTGCGGGTCCTTGTTCACGTTGAACCCGGCGTCCTGCATCTGCTGCAGCCAGATCGGCAGGTGCTGGTTGTGTTCCTCGATGATCGAGTCGGCCGGCCACATGAACGTCACGTCGACCGTGTCCTTCCCGGTCGCCGCCTTGATCAAGTCACGCGCCCCCTTCGGGTCGTACGGCTGGAGCTTCGCGACCTCGTCCGGCGGCAGCGCGTAGTCGCCGAGCGACCAGTGGACGATGCCGTTCGGCTTCGCCTCGCCCTTGTACACGCGCTGCACGTATTCGTCGCGGTTCAGGGCCATGCCGACCGCCTTGCGCATGCGGTCGTCCTTCCATGGGTCCTTCGTCGGGTTCAGCGTCACCGCGATGAAGGTGTTCGTCGAGTCCCGCACGATCGTGTAGTTGTTGCCGGACTGCAGGCTGTTCGACTCGTCGACGTTCTGCGCCGTGTACTGGTCCGTCTGCTGCGACTTGAACGCCGTCTGCAGCGCCGAGCGGTCGGAGATGATCTTGATGAACATCTCGTCCAGGTATGGCAGCTGCGCGTTGTTGTTCTTGTCGTCCTTCCGGTAGTACGTCGGGTTCTTCGTGAGGAGCGCGTTCTGGCCCTCGGTGTAGTCGCCCGGGTTGAGCACGAACGGCCCGCCCCCGGCCGACGCGTTCTTCATCTTGTCGGCCTGGTCGATCAGCTCCTTCGGCACGATCAGGTTGATCGCGCTGCCGATGCGCAGGAAGAAGTACCCGTACGGCTTCGGCGTCTTGATCGTGACTGTCTTGGCGTCCGCCGAGACATCGACGGAGTCGATCCACTCACCGACGAACGCGTAGGCGTTCGACTGCGGCAGGTTCTTGATGCGGTCGAACGACGCCTTGATGTCGTTGCCGTCCATCGCGCGCTCGGGGATGCCGAGCTTGTTCGGGCCGACCATGACGTTGTCGCGCAGGTGGAAGATGTACGTCGTGTTGTCCGGCTGCTCCAGGCTGGACGCCAGGTCGTCGAACTTGAAGCTCGCGTCGCGCGGCGAGCGGTTGATCACCGCGTTGTACAGCCGCGGGAAGTACGCGACGCCGCCCGCGATCGAGATGTGCGGGTCGAAGGTGTCGAAGTCCACCGACGTGCCGACGTTGTAGCGCCCGCCGGCCTTCGGCGTGCCGCCGCCGTTGGCGAAGCCGGCGCCCGCCGTCGCCTCGGGCGTCCCGCCCCCGGAGGTCGAGGTCTTGCCGCCGTTGTTGCTGCTGCTCTTGCACCCGACGAGCCACACCGCGCCGGCAGCTGCGCCGGCGACGCCCGCCGACTGCAGGACCCGTCGCCGTGAAACCCGTTGGGCCGCGATCTTGTCCCAGTAGCTACCCGCCATGTGGTGTGTCTCCCTTCACGGAATCGCGGAACCCCTCCAACCCAAAGGTGGAATCAAATAAACCCGCCGCTCCGCCTGTGTCAAGCGATACGTGAAGTGCGCGTCACGATGTCCGCTTCGCCTGACGCCAACGATTCTACCCTACCTGCGCGCCCGCTGCTTGGCGTAGACTTGGATTTGTAACGATTGTCAAAGGCGTCCCTTGCTGCTCGTCTCCCGGCTCTTTCCCTACATCCTCCGCTATCGCCGCCGCATGGGGATCGGCCTCCTCGCGCTTGCCCTCGCCGCCGGCGCGAGCATCATGGCGCCCTTCGTGCTCGGCAAGGCGGTGGACAGCCTCCGGCAGGACGTGACGACGCGAAAGCTGCTGTTCTTCGCCGCCATCACCATCGGCCTCCAGGTCATCGATAGCAGCCTCCGCTTCGTCACCCGCGTCTACGTCAGCGGCTCCTCCCGCAAGATCGAGTACGACCTGCGGAACGATGTCTACGCCCACATCCAGGCCCTCGACCAGAAGTTCTTCCAGGACAACCAGACCGGCGACCTCATGGCCCGCGTCTCCAATGACATCACCACCATCCGCGAGATGCTCGGCCCGGGCCTCATGGACCTCGTGCGCTCGGCGCTCCTCTTCGTCTACGCCTTCGCCTTCATGCTGGTGCTCGACTGGAAGCTGGGCCTCATCGCCGCCCTGCCCCTCCCGGTGATCACGCTCGTCTTCGTCTGGGTGGAGCAGGTGGTGGAGAAGCGCTTCTACGCCGTCCAGACGCAGTTCGGCAACCTGTCCACCTTCGTCCAGGAGAACTTCTCGGGCGCCCGCGTCGTCAAGGCCTACGTGCAGGAGGAGAACGAGTCGCGCGCCTTCGAGCAGCAGGCGCTGGAGTTCGAGCGCATGAACCTCGCCTGGGCGCGCCTCTCCATGGCCCTCTGGCCCATGCTCGCCGTCCTCGTCGGGCTCAGCCAGGTCATCGTCCTCAGCATGGGCGCCTTCGAGGTGAAGAACGGCGCCATCACGCTCGGCGAGTTCGTGCAGTTCATCAGCTACGTGCTCCTCCTCGCCGCGCCCATGATCAACCTCGGCTGGACGCTGAACGGCTACCAGCAGGCGGCCGCGTCGATGCTCCGGGTCGAGGAGGTGCTCTCCCGCAAGCCGGTCGTGCAGGACGCCCCCGGCGCGGCCCCGGTGCCGCCGATCCGCGGCAGCATCACGTTCGAGCGCGTCAGCTTCGGTTACTTCAACCGCCCGGTGCTCCACGACGTCAACCTGGACGTCCCCGCCGGCACGACGCTCGCCATCGTCGGCCCGACCGGCGCCGGCAAGACCACCCTGGTCAACCTCATCGCCCGCGTATACGACGTGCGGTCCGGGCGCGTGGCGATCGACGGTCACGACGTCCGCGATATCCCGCTCGCGCAGCTCCACGAGGCCGTCGCCTTCGTCCCGCAGGAGTCGTTCCTGTTCTCCGCGACGCTCGCCGAGAACGTCAACTGGGGCGGCGACGTGGACGCCGAGCACCTCATGGAGGCGGTCCGCCTCTCCCAGCTCGAGAACGACCTTCCGCAGCTCCCTGCCGGGCTCGAGACGATGGTCGGCGAACGCGGCGTCTCCCTTTCGGGCGGCCAGAAGCAACGCACCGCGATCGCCCGCGCGCTCGCGCGCCGGGCGCCGATCCTCGTCCTCGATGACGCCCTGTCGCACGTCGACGCGTACACGGAGGAGCGGATCCTCGCGGGCGTGCGCGACTACATCGCTGGCCGCACGGCCATCATCATTGCCCATCGCGTCTCTGCGGTGCGCTGGGCGGACCAGATCGTCGTGCTCGACGACGGCCGCATCATCGAGCGCGGCACGCACGACGAGCTCATCGCGCGCGACGGCGCCTACGCGCGCCTCGACCGCCGCCAGCGTCTCGAGCAGGAGCTCGCCGACGACGGCGAGCCGATCGAGGAGGCCGCGGGCTCATGAACGTCTCCGGCTATAACCCGGACGACGACGTCATCGGCAAGGTCTACGACGCGCGCCTCGTCGGGCGCCTGATGGGCTTCATGCGGCCGTACCGCGGCCGCATCGCGCTCGCGATCGGCCTCCTGCTCCTCTCCACCGGGCTCACGCTCGTGCAGCCGCTGCTCGTCCAGCAGGCGATCGACCGCGACATCGCCCACGGCCAGACCGATGACCTCTGGTGGATCGCGACCATCTTCATCGTCTCGCTCGTGCTGATGTTCGTCTTCCAGTACGCGCAGTCGCTGCTCATGGTGCTCGTCTCGCAGCGCGTGATGAACGCCATCCGCATGCGCCTGTTCCGGCACCTGCAGCGCATGTCCATCGCCTTCTACGACGCCAACCCGATCGGCCGGCTCGTCACGCGGCTGACGAACGACATCGCCGCCCTCAACGACCTGCTGACCGCCGGCGCCAACCGCATCATCGCGGACGTCTTCATCATCCTCGGGGTCGCCGGGGTGCTGCTCTGGGTCGACTGGAAGCTCGCGCTGATCACGCTTGCGATCATGCCCGTGCTCGCCGTCGTCATGCGCTGGTTCGCCGTCGTCATGCGCAATGCCTTCCGCAACCAGCGGCTCTACGTCGCGCGGCTCAATGCCTTCGTCGCCGAGCACATCGGGGGCATGCTCCTCGTGCAGCTCTTCGGGCGCGAGCGCAAGGACTACCAGGAGTTTCGCGAGCACAACGACCGCCTCCTCGACGCGAACATGGAAGTGGTCTACTCCTACGCGATGTTCGAGCCCGTCGTCGCGATGGTCAGCGCGATCACGACCGGCATCGTCATCGTCGTCGGCGGCCGCTTCGTCCTCGGCGAGTCGCTGACGATCGGCCGCCTCGTAGCCTTCCTCCAGCTCGTGGCGATGTACTACAACCCCGTCCGCGAGATCGCCGACCGCTTCAACATCTTGCAGTCGGCGATGGCGGCCCTCGAGCGCATCTTCACGTTGCTCGACCAGCCGGAGGGCGTGCAGGACGACGCCAATGCGCTGCCCATGCCCGAGCGCATCGCCGGCGCGGTCGCGTTCGAGCACGTGACCTTCGCCTACACCACCGGGACGCCGGTCTTGAAGGACGTCAGCTTCACCATCCGCCCCGGCGAGCGCGTCGCGTTCGTCGGCGCGACGGGCGCCGGGAAGACCAGCCTGATCAACCTCCTGCTGCGCTTCTACGATGTCCAGGAGGGGCGCATCCTGGTCGATGGCATCGACATCGCGAAGGCGCGCCAGAAGGAGCTGCGCCGGCACATCGGCCTCGTGCTGCAGGACCCGTTCATCTTCACCGGCACGATCGAGGAGAACATCCGCCTGCGCGATGACAGCATCTCGATGTCGCAGGTGCGCAACGCCGCGCGGCTCGTCGGCGCCGACCGGTTCATCGACCAGCTCCCGGACGGCTACCAGCACCATCTCGTCGAACGGGGCGCCAACCTCAGCACCGGGCAGAAGCAGTTGCTCGCCTTCGCGCGCTCGGTCGCGTTCGACCCGGAGGTCATGCTCGTGCTCGACGAAGCGACGGCGAACATCGACTCCGAAACCGAAGCGCTGATCCAGGACAGCCTCGGCCGGCTGACCGCGCGCCGCACGAGCATCATCATCGCCCACCGCCTGGCGACCGTCCGCGACGCCGATCGCATCATCGTGCTGCACCACGGCGAGATCGTCGAGCAGGGCACGCACGATGAGCTCCTCGCGCGCCGCGGGCGGTACTACCGCCTCTGGCTGCTGCAACAGCGCGAGATCCCCGCCGACGCCGGCGCATCCCGCCTCGTGCCCCCCGGCGCCTGACCGCCCGGTTCGACGCCCGCTCCGTCCTCCGTATAATTCGCACGCCCTGCGCTTGCGCCGTCCGGGAGTGCGATGACTTCGGAGACCCAGGAGCGCCCGCCCGCCCCCGCGTCCACGGGCGCGTCGTGGCGCGCGCGCATCGACCCCCGCGCCGCGCTCGCCCCCGCGCTCGCCCTGGCGGGCCTTGGCGTCGCGCTGCTGAGCCAGTTCGGCATCACGCGCGGCCTCGGGTTCCCCCATCCGGCGTACGGCTTCATCCCCGCTGCGCTGCTCTTTGCCTCGGCCGGCTTCGTCCTCTGGCGTCGCGGCGCCGGCCGCGAGATCGCCGGCCTCGATGGCGGTGGCCTGGCGCTCGGCTGGTCGCCCTGGCGCCGGTGGGAGTTGATCGCGGCGGCGCTCGTCCTCGCGATCGCCATCTTCTTCCGCTTCTACCGCCTGCTCGGCTTCCCGCAGGGCCTCTGGTACGACGAGGGCATCATCGGCACCGACGCGCTGTCGATCATCGATGGCGATCACTTCACGGTCTGGCGCGACACGAACTTCGGGCGCGCCTCGCTCTACCCGTACCTCATGGTGTTCACCTTCAAGACCTTTGGCTACACGCTCTTCGCGTTCCGCATCGTCCCGGCGCTCGCCGGGCTCGGCGCCGTCATCGCCTTCTACTTCCTCGCGCGCTGGCTCCTGGGCCCCGCGCCTGCGCTGGTCGCCACCGCGCTGCTGGCCGTGTCGCGCTGGGCCGTCACGTTCAGCCGCATCTCCTGGGATGCGGCCATGGTGCCGCTGTTCAGCGTGATGGCCGTCTATTTCCTGGTGCGGGGGCTCGAGAAGAAAGAGCGGCTCTCGTTCTTCCTGGCGGGCGGTTCGCTCGCCGCCGGGATCTACACCTACCCGTCGTTCCGTCTCATGCCGGCCGTCATGGCGCTCTACCTCGCGTACATCGCCGCCACCCAGTGGCCCCTCGTCCGCCGGAACGTGCCGGGCATCGTGCTGTACGCCGTCTCATTCGCGGTCGTCATCTTCCCGCTCGCCCAGTTCGCGCTCACCCACCAGGATCAGTTCCTCCGCCGGACGCGCGAGGTCAGCGTCTTCCGCCAGATCGACCGCGAGCACTCGTGGGAGCCGCTCAAGCACAACATCCGCGCCTCCTTCGAGATGATGAACGCGCACGGCGACCCGAACGGGCGCCACAACTTGCCGGGCGCGCCGATGCTCGACGAGGTCTCGGCCGCGCTCCTCGTGCTCGGCCTGGTCGTGTGTGCCTGGTCGCTTCGCAACTGGCGCCGCGGCGCGCTCGTCCCCTGGCTCGTGCTCGCGCTGCTCCCCGGCGCCCTCACGCTGAGCATCGAGAACCCGAGCGCGATCCGCGGCGTCGGCGCGTTGCCCCCGCTGTATCTGATCGTCGGGCTTGCCGTCGCGTTCCTCCATCGCACCCTTACGCCGACGCGCGCGGGTAGCGCGGTCTTCGCCGTCGTCGCCGTGGCGCTCGTCGGGACGAGCGCCGGGCTGAACTACCACCAGTTCTTCGAGGAGCAGGCGAAGAACCGCGATGTCTTCGAGGGATTCCAGCCGGGATACACCATCACCGCGCGCGCCGCCGCCGCGCAGGCCGGCGACCGGACGACCTACGTCGCGCGCGAGTACAACGGCCACCCCGCGTTCCGCGTGCTGACGCGTGGCAAGCAGGTCAGCGACTACGTCCCCGCCAACCGCGTCATCCTCCCCGATGCCCAGCGCGATGCGTTCATCGTGCTCGACCCCCGCGAGGATGCGATCTTGCCCACGCTGCACCTGCTCTATCCCCATGCGGACGTGCGCGTCGTCGATGACCAGTTCGGGCAGCCCGTGTACGACCGCATCGTCGTGCCCGCGTCCGATATCGATGCGCTGCACCGCCTGCCGATGACGCTTTATCGCGGCGACGACCTCTCCGCCCCGCCGCTGCGCGAGTCGGAGGACCTCGTCGGACGCGCCTGGTCGCAGGACGACCTGCGCGACGGACCCGTGACGGCGGTCTGGCGTGGGTTCGTCTGGATCTCCACGGCGCCCGGCAACGTGAGCTTCAGCCTCACCGGCCCCGGGTCCTTGCGCGTGCGGGTCGATGGCAAAGAGGTCGCCGCCGGTGACCGACAGCTCACGATGGGCGAGCCGATCACGCTGCCCATCGGCGAGCACTCCGTCGAGATCATCGCCGCCATCCCCGCGCCCGGCGAGACCAGCGCGCGCGTCGCGCTCGACTCGGCCGCCGAGGACGCCTCGCACGTCCTCTACGACCGGACGCTCGGCGACCGAGGGTTCCAGGCGCTGTACCGCAACGTCCGCGACTTCAGCGTCGCGCCCGTCCTTCAGGGCCGGGTGCCGTTCGCCGTCGCGACGCTCCCCTCCGGCATGCAGGCGACGGAGTACCGCGGCATTCTCGATGTGAGCGAAGCCGGCGAGTACGGGTTCGCCGTCGAAGGCAGCCCCTCGGCACAGATCTTCGTCGATGACCAGCTCGTCGCCGACAACGGCGGCTCCCACCCGCCCCGCCGGGTGGAGGGCACTGTCGACCTCGGCGCCGGCGAGCATCTCTTCTCGCTCCAGTACACCGTGCCCGACCGCCCGGAGTTCGCGCTGTACCTGAAGCGCCCGGGCGGCGACTGGAAGCTCGTCGACGGGAGCGAGTTCCGCCCCCCATCCGGCGCGTTCGTCCCGCCGTCGCTCGTCTCGCTCGTTCCGGACCCGGCGTGGGGAGCCGGTGGGCGGACCTTCGACGGCCTCGAGCAGCCGCTCGGCGTCGCCGCCGCGCCGGATGGCACCATCGTCACCGCGTCGCGCGAAAAGCTGTTCCTCATCGCGCCCGATGGATCAGCGCGCAGCGTGAGCCTCCCCGCCGAGATCATCGGCGACGTCGCGGTCGCCGGGGACGGCCGCATCGCGGCGCTCGACCGCAACCGCCACTCGCTCTTCGTGCTCGACCGCGAGGGCAACGTCCTGCAGCGCTTCGAAGGCGCGTTCCCCAGCGCCTTTGGCGTCGCGGTCCGCGGCGACGACGCGTACGTCTCGTCGCCGTCCGGCGGCGGCGTTTTCCGCGTCCCGCTCGGCGGCGGCAACGTCGAGAAGCTGCCGATTTCGGATGCGCCCCCCGAGCGCAAGGCGCTGCAACCGTCCGATGTCGCCGTCGCGGACGACGGGACGATCTTCCTTGCGGACTTCGACGGCAAGCGGATCGTCGTCTCGCCGGACGGCGCGGCGTCGACGACGTTCCGCGGCGTCGCCGGCACCGGGACGCAGGTGCCCTCGATCGCGGTGTACCGGCAGTTGCTGTTCGTGACGGATCCGCTGAACCAGCGCATCGTGATCTATGACCGGGCCGGCAAGCAGCGCGGACAGTTCAGCTTCACGACGATCAAGAGCGGCGTCCGGCCAACGGGGATCGCCGTGACTGACGACGGCGTGGTCTACGTGAGCGACCCCGAGTCAGGCGCGATCTATCGGCTGACGGTGCAGGTGCCCGCGGACCTGCAGGATCTCGTGCGCTAGCCGGGCAGCGGCGCCTGCAGCAACGCCGCGAGCGCTTCGCACGCCGCCTTGAGCTGAGGCGCGTGCCCCTGCAGCGGCGAGTCGACGCCGCGCGGCTCCCAGTCGTTGAATCGCCCCGGGTGCCCGTAGTCCGTCTGCTCGAAGCGCGCCGTGCCCTTCCGCAGGCGGAAGGTGATCACCCGCCGCACCATCGGATCCGGCGTCCCGTGCGAGGGGTCGTATCGGGGAAACTCCTGCTCGGTCATCGAGACGTCGAGCAGTGGAGCCTGGCCGTCTGCGTTCACCATGCGGCCGTCCTCAGAATTTCAACTCGTCCGCCTCGGCGGCGAACGACTCCTCTGGCGGATACACCTGCCGGGAGCCGCCGCCCTCCGCCGGCCCCACGACGCCCGCCTCCTCGAGCATGTCCATCAGCCGCGCCGCGCGCGGATAGCCGATGCGCAACCGCCGCTGCAGCAGCGAGGTGGAGATGCGGTTGTGCTCGTACGCCAGCTCCTTCGCGCGCTCGAGCATCTCGTCGGACGCGCCCTCCTGCTCCAGCTCCTGCTTCGCCGCGTCGAGCAGGTGGTCGAACGTCGGCCGCTCGATCGTCGAAAAGCGGTCCTGTGTCCAGAAGTCCACGAGGCGCTCGATCTCCTCGTCGGACACGAATACGCCCTGCAGTCGCTTCGGCTTCGCGGCGTCCGGCGCCATGTAGAGCATGTCGCCGCGACCCAGCAGCTTCTCCGCCCCCGCCATGTCCAGGATCGTGCGCGAGTCAACCTGCGAGCTGACCGCGAAGGCGATGCGCGTCGGGAAGTTCGCCTTGATCAGCCCCGTGATCACGTCCACCGACGGCCGCTGCGTCGCGACGACGAGGTGGATGCCCGTCGCGCGCGCGAGCTGCGCCAGCCGGCAGATCTGACGCTCGACCTCGAACGGCGCCGCCATCATCAGGTCCGCCAGCTCGTCGATGATCACCACCCAGTAGGGCATGCGGTCCAGCGCGCGCGGGCTCCGGTTGTACCCGTCGATGTTGCGCACGGCGATCGCGGCGAACTTCCGGTAGCGCGCCTCCATCTCGTGGATCACCGCCTGCAACGTGCCCACCACCTTGTCCATCTCGACGACGATGTTCGAGAAGGCGAGGTGCGGGATCGGCGCGAACGACGACAGCTCGACGCGTTTGGGGTCGATCATCACGAACCGCACGTCCGCCGGCGACGCGTGCATCAGGATGCACGAGATGATCGCGTTCATGCAGACGGACTTGCCCGATCCGGTGGCGCCGGCGATGAGCAGGTGCGGCATCTTCGCCAGGTCCGCCACGACCGGCTCGCCTGCCACGCTCTGCCCGAGCGCCACCGCGAGCTTGCTCTTCGCGGCGACCCGCTGGAACGGCTGGCTCTGCACCACGCTGCGCAACGTCACGAGCGAGGACGTCGCGTTCGGCACCTCGATGCCGAGCACGGGCTTCCCGGGCACCGGCGCCTCGATCCGGATCGACGGCGCCGCGAGCGCCAGCGCGATATCGTTCGCGAGCGATGTGATCTGCTGCACGCGCACGCGCGTGCGCGACACTTCCTCGATGCGCGTCTTCGGCTGGCCGTCCTTGTCGAGCACCGGCTTGTTGTCGCGGTCGCGCTCGACCACCGTGCGCGTCTTGACGTCCCAGCCCGGCTCGATGCCGAACTGGGTGACCGTTGGGCCCTCGTTGATCTGCACGACCTTCGCGTCGACGCCGAAGCTCGCGAGCGTCTCCTCGATCACCGATGCCCGGATCGCGCTGTCCGCGCGCGCACCCTCCTGCGGCGCCTTCTCCGCCAGGATCTCCATCGCCGGCAGCTGCCAGCCGCCACGCGACCGCCGGTTGCCGTCCGCGTCGACCTGGACCGCCTCCGGCTCCTCGTCGTCCTCGCCTTCCGCTTCCTCCGCGAACAGCTCGCCCTGCACGGGCTCCAGCTCGTCGTCCTCGACGTCTTCCTCGGGGTCCGCGACCGCCGCGCCCGACGTCTGCGCCCACATCACGGAGTCGATCGGCACCTTCATCGAGCCCTTGGGCGCCGGCTTCGTCGGGAAGACGAACTCGAACGCCCGCCGCGCGCCGTGGCCCAGGCGATGCGGGATGCGCCAGCCCCACGCGACGCGGAGCGCGTTCGGCGCCTCACGCATCCCCGCGGCCGCCATCTCGGGGAACGCGATCGCGAACGCCGCGATGCCGATCGCCAGCCAGGCGAGCACGCCCAGGGGGTTCGATGCGAGGCGGTCGCCGAGGTCGCCGCCGGCGGTGTGCTCGGCGAGCGAGACATCGCCGAGCGACCAGTGCGGGTGGAAGAACCCGAAGAACCCCGAGAGGAAGATGGCCCAGAGCAGCCCGATCGCCCACGGCTTCCAGTCCGCCCAGAGCCGCGCCTGCTCGTCGCGCACGACGAGCCATCCGGCGTACCCAAGCAGCCCGATCCAGGCGAAGATCAGCAGGCCGAACGTCTCGACGAAGCCGTTGCGCGCATCGGCGAGCCCGGACGTGAATGGCACGAGCCACGGGATCGCCAGCAGCGCCACGATCCACAGCGCGACGCCGATGCTCTCGCGCCGCACGAGCAGGTCGTGCACCGTCTGGTACGCCGACTGCCCGCCGCGCCGGCGCCCGACCGGTTTCGGGGCGGCCTTGCGCGTCCCGCGGCTCGGACCCCGTGCCCGCGTCCTTGCGGCCACCGCCTAGACCTCCACCGCCACCGGCAGCACCATCGGCCGCCGTCGCGTCTCGTCGTACAGGAACTTCGCGACGGAATCCTTGACCTGCGCGTGCACCGCCCCCCACTCGACGATGTGGTCGGCGCCTTCGAGCGAGTGCAGCACCTGCTGCCGCGTGCGCTCGATGAGGTCCTCGCTCTCGTCCATGTCCACGAACCCGCGCGACACCACCTCCGGACGCCCGGCGACGCGTCCCGTCTGCTTGTCCATCGCCAGGATCACGACCACCATCCCGTCCGAGGCGAGGTGCTTGCGGTCGCGCAGCACCACGTGGTCGATGTCGCCGACGCCGAGCCCATCGACGTACACGTAGTCCGCCGGGATCGGCTCGCCGTACTGCGCGCGGTCGCGCGTGATCTCGAGCACGTCGCCGTCGGTCAGGATGAAGCTCTCCGTGCCCTGGTTCATCGACTCGGCGACCTTCGCATGAATCACGAGGTGGCGGTACTCCCCGTGCACCGGCACGAAGTACTTCGGCTTCACGAGCGACTGCACGATCTTCAGCTCTTCCTGCGCCGCGTGCCCGCGCACGTGCACATCGGCGATCCGGTTGTAGAGCACGTCGGCGCCCAGGCGGAACAGGTTGTCGACGGTCCGGTGCACCAGCGCCTCGTTCCCCGGCACCGCCGATGCCGAGAGGATCACCGTGTCCCCCTCGACGATGCGCACGTGCTGGTGGTCCTGGTTTGCCATGCGCGTCAGCGCCGACGTCGGTTCGCCCTGGCTGCCCGTCGTGACGATCGCCAGTTGCTCGTGCGGCACGTTCGGCAGCTCCCGCACGCTCACGAGCATGCCCTCCGGCGCCCGCAGGTATCCCCGCTCGATCGCCATGTTCACGTTGTCGATCATGCTTCGGCCGGTGATGAACACCCGACGCCCCGTGCGCTCCGCCGCGTCGAACACCTGCTGGACGCGCGCGATCAGCGACGCGAACGTCGTGACGATGACCCGCCCGCGCGCCTTCGCCATCAGCTGGAAGATCGACTCGCCGACGATCGTCTCCGACGGCGTGTAGCCGGGGATCTCGGCATAGGTCGAGTCGCCGCAGAGCAGCAGCACCCCCTCGTCCCCGAGCTGCGCCAGTCGCGACAGGTCGGTCGACTGCCCCATCACGGGGGTGTGGTCGAGCTTGAAGTCGCCGGTATGGATGCACATGCCGAGCGGCGTCCTGATCGCGTACCCCACCGAGTCCGGGATGCTGTGCGCGACCTGGAACGGCGCGACCGTGAACGGCCCTTCTTCGACGGAATCGCCCACCCGGATCTCGCGCAGGTCGGTCGTCTGCAGCAGCCGCGCTTCCTTCAGCTTCACGCTGATCAGCCCGTGCGCGAGCGGCGTGCAGTACACCGGCACGTTGAGCTGCCGCAGGATGTACGGGAGCGCGCCCGTGTGGTCCTCGTGCCCGTGCGTGATGAAGATCGCGCGCAGGTTCTTCCGGTTGTCGATGATGTAGCTCACGTCCGGGATCACCAGGTCGACCCCGAGCATGTCCTCGGCCGGGAACATGAGCCCGCAGTCGACGGCGATGACGTCGTCGCCGTACTCGAAGAGCATCATGTTCTTGCCGATCTCGCCGAGACCGCCGAGGGGGATCACGCGCAGCCGGTCGTCGCTCATCTGCCTCCTAGAGCAGCCGCATTTGCTGCGCTTCCGGGTCCGCCGCCGGCGCGGCCGCGACCGGCGCGGGTGCCGGCGCCGCTGCGGGACGCGGCGCCACGGGCGGCGCCTCAGCCGCCGACGCCTCGCCGCCGAGCGCGCGCGCCAGCAGCGACGGCAGTTTCTGGAAGTCCGCCTCGATCACCCGGCGCAGGCTCTGCTGGTGCAGCGCCGCTGCCGGGTGGTACATCGGCACGACGATGAAGCCGTCCTTGCGCCGCGGCTGGCCGTGGATGCGCCCGATCGACTCGCCCGGAAAGTAGCGCTGCAGCGAGTGCCGGCCGAGCGTCACGATCACCTTCGGCTGGATCGCCGCGAGCTGCTCGTCGAGGAAGCGGCGGCAGGCGCTGATCTCCTCCGGCAGCGGGTCGCGGTTGTTCGGCGGCCGGTGCTTCACGATGTTGGTGATGAACACCTTCCGCCGGTCGAGCCCGATCGAGCGCAGCAGTTCATCGAGGAACTTGCCGCTGGCGCCGACGAACGGCCGCCCCTGCTGGTCCTCGTAGAACCCGGGCCCCTCGCCGATGAACACGATCTCCGCCTCGGCGCTCCCCTCGCCCGGCACCGGGTTCGTCGCCCCGCGCGCCAGCGCGCATTCGCGGCAGAGGGCGATCTGCTTCGCGATCGATGCCAGCGCTCTCCGGCGGTCCACTCCCTCGACCGCTTCCGTGCTCATATCGCCGAAATCTCGATCGCTCGTCCCCGCCCGCGTACGGTGGTGTAGAGGATCTGCACGCCCAGCCCGAGCGCCACGACACCGTAGACCCGCCGCAGCACGTCGGAGTCGAGGCGGTTTGCGAACTGCGACGCCAGGAACGCCGCCGCCATCGCCGGCAACAGCACCGCGAGCAGCACCGGCGTGTCGATCGTCTCCTGGCGGAGGTTCGTCAGCGTGCCGAAGAACCCCGTGCAGACGATCACCGCGAGCGACACGCCCTGCGCGATCTTCTGGGCGTCGTCGCCGGCGCTCGCGTGCGCCAGCCCGAAGATCACGATCGCCGGCACGAAGATGGCGCCGCCCCCCACCCCGAGCACCCCGGCAAGCACCCCGCCCGCGAACCCAAACCCCAGCTCGATGACCAGCGCCACCGCGCCGCCGTGCGGCGTCCCGGCGGAGATGTGCCAGACGAGCTGGCGGAAGGCGACGAACAGGAGGAACAGCCCGAACAGTGCGCGTAGCTGCGGCGCCGGCACCCGGAGCATCGCCTTCGCCCCCACGTACACCCCCACGACCGCGCCCGGCGCCAGCGTCGCGACGAGCCGCCAGTCGATGTTGCCCGCACGCCAGTACCCGGCGGCGCCGGACGCTGCGATGAACAGGATGATCGCGAGGGAGGTGCCGTGGGCGCGGTGTTGGCTCAGCCCAAGCTGGCCGGTCAGCAGCGGGACCATGACGGCGCCGCCGCCCACGCCCGTCAGGCCACTGAACGTGCCGCCCGCGATGCCGGTCACGGCGGAACGGCCGGTTCGCGACCCTAGCGCCTTCGTATCCTCGCCACCTTCCGCGCGATGATAGCACAGGAACCCGCCCGCAAGCAGGGAGCGGCGCAAGAGATCGAGCCGGTGATCGATATTATGCTAGACATAACTACAGGTGTCCGGCGCGCGCGCAACATCACGCCCGCCGCCCGATCGACGTAGGGGACCTCGCGGCAGCGCAGGGGCACGCGGCGCTCGCGTTGCTCATCCGAGCCCGCGCGCGGGCCGCCTAGCGCCGGCTCGCGAGGAAGCTGTTGCCCTGGACCATCCACGCCAGCACGATCCCCATGCCGTAGAGGACGAGGATCGGCGCTGCCACGACCGTCTGCGTCACCGGGTCAATCGAGGGCGTCACGACCGCCGCCACGACGAACGCCAGCAGCACGGCGTAACGCTTCCACGCCCACAGCCTGCCGGCGGTGACCACGCCGATCTTCGCCAGCCCCATGATCAGGAACGGCATCTCGAACACGAGCCCCGTGATCAGCAGCAGGCGCGTCACGGTGTCGATGTAGGTCTGCACGCCGATCGTCGGCTCCACGTCCTTCGTGTTCGCGTGCAGCAGGAAGCGCAGCGCGGGCGGAAGCTCGACATAATAGCCAAACGCCATCCCCAGCACGAACATGAACGTCGCGCCGAGCACGATCGGGTAGAGCCAGCGCTTCTCGCTCTTCGTCAGCCCGGGCGCGACGAACGCCAGGATCTCGTACACGATAACCGGCATCGCGATCGCGATGCCGAGCAGCAGCGAGACGCGGAAGTACGTGCTCCAGTAGTCCAGCAGCTGGAATTGGTGCAGCTTGAAGTCGTGCACCTGGTCCTTCGCCGGCTGCACGAGGAAGTGAATGGCGTAGGTCGTCAGCGGCCAGACCGATACGCCGATGCCCGCGACGAGCGCGATGGCGCAGATCGTGACGCGATAGCGCAGTTCCTGCAGGTGCTCGATGATCGTGAGCACCTTGCCTTCTTCGGCCGGCGTCATGGGCCGGGCCTGCGCGGTCATCGCCGCTCCCCGGCGCGCTCCGCTGCGGGCGCCGCGCGGTTCGCCGGGTGGTCGGCCGGCGCCGCCGGAGGTGGCGCGGCGTCGGCGGGCGAGGCGGTCGTGGCCGCGGGCGCCACGGACTCAGCCGCCCGCGGCTCCGCCGTCGCATCGGGCCTCGCCGGCTCGGTCGCCTCGGGCGGCGCGGGCGGCGCTTTCGGCGACTGCACGACCCGCGCCCCCTCCGCCTCATCGCGGGCGGCGCGCACGGCGTCGCTCACGGACTTCGCCGCGCCCGTGAGCCCTTCGCCGATCTCCTTCCACTGCGTCCGGTCGTCCTCGGTCTCCTTCTCGATCTCCTCCAGCACCTGCGAGAATTCCGCCGCGATGCTGCCGGTGTACCGGCGGATGTCCCGGATCGTGCGGGCGATGTCCGCCGCCAGCCGCGGCAGGCGCTCCGGGCCGACGAAGATCAGCGCGACCACGAGGATGACGACCAGCTCGAGCGGCCCGACGCCGAAGAACTCCATACGCCTGAATTGTAACGGCCCGCTCCCCGGCCGCCCCAACGTGGTCCGCGGGCACGAAAAAGCCGCCTCGGCCGAGGCGGCTTGGATGGCGGGCCCGCGCTCGCGTTACTCGTCCTCGACGCCGAGGTCCTTCAGGTAGTCCACGGCGTCCTGCACGGTCGCGATCTTCTCCGCGTCCTCGTCCGAGATCTCGAGCGTCTTGCCGTCCTTCGAGAACTCCTCTTCCATCGACATGATCAGCTCGACCAGGTCGAGCGAGTCCGCGTTGAGGTCGTCGACGAAGGACGCGCTCGGTACGACCTGGTCCTCGTCGACGCCGAGCTGGTCGACGATGATCTTGCGCACGCGTTCGAACACCGTTGCCACTGTGTTAGCTCCTGCACCACCCGCTCCGGCGGACGGACCGATCTCTATCGCGCGAGGGATAGGCTGACAGAACCCAGTACGCCGTTCACGAACTTCGCCGAATTGTCGCTGCCGTAGGTCTTGGCGAGTTCGACGGCCTCGTTGATGGCCGCCCGAATGGGCGCCCCATTATTCATGAGGATCTCCCGTATCGCAAGACGGAGGATGTTCCGGTCGATGGCCGCGATCTGCCCCACCGGCCACTGCGGCGCCGCCTGCGCGATGACGTCGTCGATGGCGTCGCGCTTCTCGATGACGCCCGCCACCAGCTCCTGCGCGAACGCCCGCTGCTGTGCCGTGAGCTCCTCCTCGGCGCACAGCCGATCGAGCGTCTCCATCGGCGCGTGCCCGGACACGTCCGCCTCGTACAGGGCCTGGAGCGCCGCAACCCGGGCCTTTCGCCGTGGATTCGCCATCAGTACATCACCAGCCCGCCGTCGACGGTGAGCACGTGGCCGGTGACGTACGCTGCCTCTTCGGACGCTAGGAACACGGCCGCCGGCGCGACGTCGGCGGGCGTGCCCGTGCGGCCCGCCGCGACCATGTGCATGATCTCCTGCCGCTGCGCATCCGTCAGCGCCGCCGTCATCTCCGTATCGATGAACCCCGGCGCGATCACGTTCGCCGTGATGTTCCGCGAGGCCAGCTCCTTCGCCATCGTCTTCGTGAATCCGATCACGCCCGCCTTCGCCGCCGCGTAGTTCGCCTGCCCGGCGTTCCCCACCATCCCCGCCACGCTGCTCACCGAGATGATCCGTCCCCAGCGCTGGCGGATCATGGGCCGCACGGCCGCTTTCGTCACGTTGAACGTCCCTTTCAGGTTCGTCGCGATCACCCGGTCCCAGTCCGCTTCGGACATGCGCAGCACCAGGTCGTCCCCCGTGACGCCGGCGTTGTTGATCAGGATATCGAGCCGCCCGAACGCGGCAATCGTCCGCTCGACGAGCCCGGCCGCCGCCGTGCCGTCGGCGACATCCCCGGCGAGGGAGATCGCGCGCCCTTCGCCGCCGATCTCGCGCGCCGCCTCCTCCGCCGCCTGGGCGTTGTGCGCGTAGTTCACGGCCACCTTCGCCCCGTGCGCCGCGAGCGCCAGGGCGATCGCCCGGCCGATGCCACGGGAGCCGCCCGTGACCAGCGCCACCTTGTCGGTCAGGTCGAAGAGCCGGTTCATGCCGTGAGCGCGGCGATGCCGTTGATGTTGACCGTCGCCGCCGCCGGCGCGATCCGCTTGATCAGCCCGCTCAGCACCCGTCCGGGGCCGATCTCGATGAACGTCGTGACGCCGGCCTCCGCCATGTGCTCGACGCAGCGCACCCAGCGCACCGGGTGCGTGAGCTGGTACAGAAGCTCGTCGCGGATCTCCGCCGCCTTCGAGCGCGGCTCGCCCGTGTCGTTCGTCACGATCGGCACCGTGGTGTCCCGCAGCGTCGTGCTCTCGAGCTCCGCGCGCATCGTCTCGACTGCCGGCTGCATGAGCGACGTGTGGAATGCGCCGCCGACGTCGAGCGGCATCGCCCGGCGGGCGCCGCGCTCCACGGCGAGCTTGCACGCGCGCTCGATCGCCTCGACCGTCCCGCCGATCACGATCTGCCCGGGCGCGTTGATGTTGCACAGCTCCGCGCCCGCCTCGCGGCAGACCGCTTCCGTCGCCTCCTCGTCGAGCCCCAGGATCGCCGCCATCTTCCCCGCGCGCGCATCCGCCGCCGCCTGGGTCGCCCGGCCGCGCGCCTCGACGAGCCGCAGCCCGTCGTCGAGCGCGAGCGCGCCGACCGCCGTCAGCGCGCTGTACTCGCCCAGGCTGTGCCCGGCGACGAACGCCGGCGCATCGCCGAGCCGCCCGGAGGCGCGCGCCGCCTCCATGAACGCCATGCTCGTCACGTAGATCGCCGGCTGCGAGTTCGACGTCTTGCCCAGCTCCTCGGCGCTGCCTTCGAAGCAGAGACGGCTGATCGCGCGGCCGAGCACGCGGTCCGCCCGGTCGAACACCTCGCGCGCGGCGGGCTCGCGCTCGTAGATCTCGCGCCCCATGCCCGGTTCCTGCGAACCCTGGCCGGGGAACACCCACGCGACGCGGCTGTCAGGCATCTGCGGTGTCCGCTATTCCGCCGCCTTCGGTCGCTTGATCTCGACCGCCTGCGGCCGCTTGTAGAAGCCGCACGTCGGGCAGGCGCGGTGCGGCAGCCGGGGGCTGCGGCACTGCGGGCAGCGGCTGAGGCCGGTTGGCTTCAGCGCCAGGTGGCTGCGGCGCTTGCCCTGCCGGGCCTTCGGGTATTTTCGCTTTGGCAGTGGTGGCACGGGCTGGTCGGGCTCCTCTCAGAATCAGCGCGCAGTCTAGCAGAAGCGCAATTCACGGACGAGCCGCGCCGCCCGCAGTGGCGCGGGAGCCGGCATGCTGAGCGGTGCGAACGGTCCCCCCGGCGCGGGCCGGGCCGTCGTGCCCGCGCCACAACCGGTCGGCGGCGCCGGGGGCTCGTCCGGCGCACCGTCATCCTGCCAGCGCGGACCGTCCCTTCGAGTTGCGCACCGCCTTCGGGGGCGGAGGCCTACAGCTTGAGCTGCCCGAGCTTCTCCCAGCGCGCGTCCACCTGCTCGCGCGTGCACAGATGATCCGCGCCGCTGATCTTCTCGCCGCACACGGGACACAGTCCCGCGCACGCGTCGTCGCACAGCGGCGCCATCGGCTGCGCGAGCGTCCAGTACTGCGCGATCGCTTCGCTCAGGTCGAGCGTGTGACGCGCGTCGATGCGGTACGCGTCCTCTTCGCCCTCTTCCGGTTCGATGTGCACGCCGGTATCCGGATCGACCGTCGGGATGTACTGCTCCTCGAGCTGGATGTCGACGGGAAACGTGATCGGTTTCAGGCAGCGGCTGCACTCACCGTGCGCTGTACCGCTGACATGCGAGCGCACGAGGATCCCGCGCGGCGTGCGGTCGAGCCGCGCGTGCCCGCGCACGTGCCGGCGCTCGCCCTCGACCATCAGGTCGTCGTCGATATCGTACTCGCGGGTGGCGCCGGTGTGCTCTTTGAGGAGGGAGGAGACGTTGAACTGCATGGGGCTCCTCCTGTCGGGGAATCTGCTTCAGCGTATCGCAGCCGGATTCACCCCCGCCAATCGCCCGCCCGGCTTGTCACACCGCGCGCGTTCTGGCCTATAATCGCATCGACGTCCTGGACCCCGGCACCGAGCTTGTGATCTCTCGTTCGTGCGTTTGTCGCAGCGCCCTGTCGCTTCACGCGCACCGGCGGTGATGGTGTCTTCACCGGTAATGAGCCTTGTTTCCGACCTCTGGGCGCTGCAGGAGATCGATGTCGCGCTCGACGCGCGGCGCGCGTCGCTGGAGGACGCCGAGGCGCGCCTCGGCGAAACCGATGAGCTGCGCGAAGCGCGCGATCGCGCCCGCACGGCCGAAGAGGCGCTGCAACGCGCGCGCAGCGCGCAGAAGGACATCGACCTGGAAGCCGAAGAGTTGCGCGCGCGCATCAAGGATCTCGACGCGAAGCTCTACAGCGGGTCGATCCGCCAGCCGAAGGAGCTCGCCGACCTGCAGGCCGATGTCGAGTCCCTGCGCCGCCAGCTCGCCACGATCGAGGACCGCGACCTGGACGCCATGTCGTCGGTGGAGGCGGCCGAGCGGGAGGCGGCCGCGGCGCGGGACGACGCCGCGCGCATCGAGGCCGCCTGGCGCGCCGAGCAGCAGGAGCTGCAGGACCGCGCGGCCCGGCTCCGGGTCGAAATCGCCGAGTACGATGCCCGCCGGCGGGACGAGGAGACCGCCGTGCCGGCCGACGTGCTCCGCACCTACGACCGCCTGCGGGCGGCCAGGAACGGGCGCGCCGTCGCGAAGCTCGACCGGAACATCTGTTTGGGCTGTCGCATCTCGCTTCCGCAGAACACCGTTACGCGCGCACGGGGGGGCAGCGCGCTGGTCCACTGCCCGAACTGCGAGCGCATCCTGATGGCCTGACGATGCGCGCCGTCGGCTACTTCCGCGAATCCCCGCAGCGCACGCTCGCGCAGCAGAACAAGGCGTTCCTCGACTTCTGTCAGCGCCACGGCTACGAGCCCGCCGGCACGTTCGTCGACGTCGCCGGGTCGAACGGCAACTCGCCCGGCTTCCGCCAGCTCGTGCACTTCCTGCGCGAGGAGGACGCCACCGCGACCGTGTTCGTCCCGAGCATCGAGGCGCTCGGCGACGACCTGAAGGACGCCGCCCGCCGCTTCTTCCAGATCGAAGGGCTGGGCGCGCACGTCGCCGCGCTCACCGGCGCCGACGACGGCACCGGCCTCCTGCTCGACGCCTGGAGCGCGCGCGAGACCGCCGGCACGCTCAGCGACCGCGTCCGCGCCGCCATGCGCCGCAAGGCCGTGAAGGGCGAGGTGCTCGGCCGTCCGCCGTACGGCTACAAGGTCGGCGGGCGCCGCCGGCTCGAGCTCGTGCCGGAAGAGGCCGTCGTCGTGCGGTACATCTTCCGGC
The DNA here is from genome assembly GCA_035650575.1 of Dehalococcoidia bacterium. Lineage (GTDB taxonomy): Bacteria > Chloroflexota > Dehalococcoidia > DSTF01 > JACRBR01 > DASRHM01. Next base: position 92,407 of record DASRHM010000068.1, read on the forward strand.
TCTACCTGCACGAGAACATGGGCATCCGCCTGATCGCGCGCCGGCTCAACGAGGAGGGCCTGAAGACGCGCCGCGGCGGCAACTGGAGCATGGTCAGCATCCGCGACATCCTGCGGAACCGCGTCTACCTCGGCACCTACTCGCGCTTCGGCGTCCGTGTCCCCGGCAGCCACACGCCGCTCGTCTCCTCGGACGACTTCAACGTCGTGCAGGACCGCCTCAACGCGCGCCGCACGAGCTACGCCCCGCGCGTCGCGTCGCAGTTCCTGCTCTCCGGCCTCGCGCACTGCGGCTACTGCGGCAACAAGCTCATCGGCGTCAGCCGCAAGCAGTCGTGGAAGCGCCGCGACGGCAAGACCATGTCCAACTCCTACCGCTACTACCAGTGCGAGTCGCGCACCAACCAGAGCCTCTGCGGCTACCACACCCGCCGCGCCGATGACCTCGAGCGCGAAGTCCACGAGCGCCTCGCCGCGCTGCTCGAAGCCGAGACCGCCCCCGGCGAGGCGCCCGACGCCGAGGCCGCCCTCCGCGAGCAGCAGCGTGAGATCGATCGGCTGCGCCAGCGCGCCCGTGCTGTCGACCGCCGCTTCGAGGGCTACGTGGAGTCCGCCGCCAAGGGGCGCCTCTCGAAGGAGAAGATGCGCAAGCTCGGCCTCTCCGCCGCCGCCGACCGGCTCGCGATCGAGGACGCTATCGAAGCTGCCGAGCGCCGCCTCCATGACGCC
>DASRHM010000069.1:0-20491 GCA_035650575.1 Dehalococcoidia bacterium
ACAGCTCGTGCTTCAGCGACCCCGTCGGGTAGTAGATGCCCGCGTGGATCACGCCGCTGTTGTGCGAGCTCGTCTCCAGCCCCCAGCCGCCGTGCCGCTCGATCACCGCCACGTGCCGGCCGCGCTCCGCGAGCTCGCGCCCGGCCGCCAGCCCGACCGCGCCCCCGCCGATCACCGCTACATCGACGTCCATGCGCGGAAGCGTAGCGCGCGCCCCGGCGTGGAGCCTCGCCCGCCCGCCGTGTAGGATCGGGCCATGCCGAAGACCGAATCGTTCGACGTCACCACCGGCGTGGACCTGCAGGAAGTCGACAACGCCGTCAACCAGGCGAAGAAGGAGATCGCCCAGCGCTACGACTTCAAGGGACAGAAGGCCGAGATCGAGTACGACCGCAAGGCCGCGAAGCTCACGCTCGCCGCGTCCGACGAGTACTACCTCAACGCGCTCTGGCAGGTCCTGCGCGAGCGGATGATCAGCCGCAAGGTGCCCGTCAAGAACATGCACCGCGAGAAGGTCGAGCCTGCCGGCGGCGGCACCGTCCGCCAGGAAGTGCGTCTCGCGCAGGGCATCTCGCCCGACACCGCGCGCGCCATCGTCAAGCTGATCAAGGACCAGAAGATGAAGAAGGTGCAGGCCCAGATCCAGGGCGACGCGGTGCGCGTGTCATCTCCCTCCCGCGATGAGCTCCAGTCCGTCATCGCCCTCCTCCGCCAGCAGGACTACGACGTCGAGCTTCAGTTCGGGAACTACCGCTAGGCGCGCAACGCCGCCCTCAATACAGGCCAAACAGCGAACATCGAAGCGCGGAGCCTCGCCGCGCGCCTCTCGCCCCGCTCAGGGCGAACAACAGAAGGAAGACAGCCACCAACCACCCGCCCAGGCGCTGCCCGCAGCGTTAGACCCCCTACCTCCTACCCCCGACCTCCGACGTCGGCGCGCGCACTTGGTGGGCTTGCCGTGCGCGTCCGGTGGCAGCGCACCCAGCAGGGGTGCAGGGGCGCAGCCCCCGCCGGGGGCTTGGGGGTGTCCCCCAACCTCTTCCCATCTCTTCGAATTGATCCCCCGAGCAGCGCGCCAGCGATGCGATCGTCGGCGGTCGTCAGGCGCGCCCGCGCGTCGCCGCGCGCATGCGCCCCAGGTCGAACTTTGCCCGCCGGTCCGCGTACAGCAGCCCGTTCGCCTCCTGGTACGTGTCCGCGAACTGCGTGTAGCAAAATCCCGCGAGCGCCGGCGTCCCCCGCAGCGCGCGCATGAGCGCCTCGTACCGCGCGGCGAGGTCCTCCGCGCTCGACGCTCGCACGTAACCCCATGTGTTCGCCGCGTCCGCCGCGAAGCCGATGCCGCCGCACTCGCTCACCATCACCGGCTTCCCCGCCGCGTCGAACCCGCCCACCGTCAGCATCCGCCCGCCCGGCCGCCCCAGCGCGATCAGCTCCGCGATCGCCTCGCGCGATGCGTAGCGTCGCGCGAGCGCCCCCGGGTCGGCGTCGTAGTCGTGAATGCCTACCACGTCCGCCGCGACGTGCTCCCAGCCGTCATTGCCGATGACCGGCCGCGTCGGGTCGAGCGCCTTCGTCAGCTCGTACACCGCCCGCACGTACGCGCGCTGCGGCGCGCTCGTCGGCAGGTCAGGCACGCCCCACGACTCGTTGAACGGCACCCACGCCACGATGCAGGGATGGCCAGCGTCGCGCGCGATCACATCCATCCACTCGCGCACCAGCCGCCCGACAGCATCGCGGGCGAACCGGTACGCGCTCGGCATCTCCTCCCACACCAGCAGCCCCAGCCGGTCAGCCCAGTACAGGTACCGCGGGTCCTCGATCTTCTGGTGCTTGCGGACGCCGTTGAACCCCATCTCCTTCGCCAGCTCGACGTCGCGTCGCAGCGCCTCGTCCGACGGCGCCGTCAACCCGCTCTCCGGCCAGTACCCCTGGTCCAGCACCATGCGCAGGCGGTACGGCCGCCCGTTGAGGACGAACCGGTCGCCCTCCACGCCCGCCGTCCGCAGCGCGGTGTAGCTGCGCACCGCGTCGACCACTGCGCCGGAAGCGTCGATCAGCTCGATCTCGGCGTCGATCAGCGTCGGCCGTCCCGGGCTCCAGAGCAGCTCTGCGCGCGCGTCGTCGATCCCCGGGTCCGCGAGCGCGATGCGGCGCGTCACCTCGCGCCCCGTGACCGCGTACGTGTCGTCGGCGATCAGCCGCCCCCGCGCGCGCAGCACGACGCGCAGGCGCAGCCCCGCTTCTTCCGCACCCGCGATCGTCGCCTCGAGCCCGATCTCCCACCGGCCGGCGTCCGGCGTCCACCGCAGCCGCTCGACCGACGCGCGGCCGACGCGCTCCATCCAGACGGTCTGCCAGATGCCGGTCGTGCGCGGGTACCAGATCGCGTGCGGCTCGCGCTGCCAGTCCTGCTTCCCGCGAGGCTGCGACAGGTCGTGTGGGTCATCGCCCGCGCGCAGGACGACCTCCTGCGGCCCGCCGGCGCGCAGCAGCGCGGTGATCTCCGCCGAAAACGGCGTGTACCCGCCTGCATGGTCGATCGCGCGTTGCCCGTTCACCCAGACGCGCGCGTCGTGGTCCACCGCGCCGAAGTGCAGCAGCAGGCGGTCGCCCGCATCGAGCGGCGGCGCCTCGAAGGTGCGGCGGTACCAGCACGCGCGGTAGTACCCCGTCTCGCCGATGCCGCTGCGCTCCGTCTCGGGCGCGAACGGCACCGCGATCGTGCGGTCCCACCGCGCATCCGCCGGCACCTGCCAGCGCGCATCCGCGTCGATTGCGAACTCCCAGCGCCCGTTGAGCGAATGCCACTGCTGGCGCTGCAGCGTCGGCCGCGGATAGCCCTTGGGGTCGTCGCTCATGGTGCCCGGCAGCGTACCCGACGCGCGGTGGTGAGCCGCTGGCGTGCTTGACGTCGCCGCCGCGCCGTCGCCAAAACGGAGCGGCACCGGTTTGCCGGTGCCGCTCGGTTTGTGGCTGCCGTGTGCGCGGGCGCTAGCCGCGCGCCTTCCGCGCCTTCTCGTAGCGCTTGTTGAAGCGCTCGACACGCCCCGCCGTGTCCACGATGCGCTGCTGCCCCGTGAAGAACGGGTGGCAGTTGCTGCAGATCTCGACGTGCAGGTCGGGCTTCGTCGAGTGCGTCTGCCACGAGTTGCCGCACGCGCAGTGCACCGTCGCCTCCACGTAGTCCGGGTGGATCTTTGCCTTCATGGGATTCGCCTGGTTCCTTGTCCTGCTCTCGTCCGTCAGCTCGCCGGCGGCGTCGCGGCCTCCACCGGGTACACGCTGACCTTCTTCCGCCGCCCCTTCGCGTACGGCTCGAAGCGCACCTGCCCTTCGAGCAGCGCGTACAGCGTGTGGTCCCGTCCCACGCCGACGTTGCGGCCGGCGTGCACGCGCGTCCCGCGCTGCCGCATGATGATCGTGCCGGCCAGCACCACCGAGCCGTCGCCACGCTTCACGCCCAGCCGCTTGGAGTTGCTGTCGCGCCCGTTCCGCGAGCTGCCAACGCCCTTCTTGTGTGCCATCCGCTACTCCGCCTTCTTGCGCGTCCGGCGCGGCTTCGCCGCCGGCGCCGCCTCGGCTCCCGTGTCGGGCTCCGTCGCCGGCGTATCTGCCTCGCTCGCCGCGACCGGCGCCGCTGCTGCCTCCGGCGCTGGCTGCGGCTTCGCCGTCCTCCGCCGCCGCGCCTTGGGCGCCTCGGCCGGCGCTTCCTCCGGCGCGGGCGCCGCCGCCTTCTTTGGCTTCGGCTCCTGCCCCGCCGCCAGGATGTCTTCGATGACGACGCGCGTGAACGGCTGCCGGTGCCCGGTCTTCTTCCGCGAGCGCGTCTTCGCCTTGTAGCGGAAGACGACGACCTTTTGCGCCCGCCCCTGCTCCTCGATGCGCCCGAGCACGCGCGCCCCCGCGACCGTCGGCGTGCCGAAGGTCACGTCGCCGCCGTCGCCCATCAGCAGCACCTCGCCGATCTCCACCGTGTCGCCTGGCTCGCCCGCCAGCCGCTCGATGCGGAGCGAGCGCCCTTCCTCGACCCGGTACTGCTTGCCACCGGTCCTGACAACCGCGAACACGTCATTGCCTCCGGGACACAGAAACGCCCGCCGTAAGGGCAGGCGTCGAAACTCATTCTATCGACGCCTTCCGCGGAGTGTCAAACCCGCCGGCAGTCGCCGCGCCGGAGCGGCCCAGCCGGCCCGCGTCAGTCCCGGAGCAGCCCGAAGGGAAACTCCGCGAGCGACGTGATCACGAGCGAAGCCTCCGGCTGCGCCTCCGCTGCCGTCGCCGTCGCCCGCACCTGCACCACGCGGCACCCTGCGGCGGACGCGGACCGCACGCCGCTCGCGCTGTCCTCGAGCGCCAGGCACGCGTCCGGCGCCACGCCGAGCATCGACGCCGCGCGCGCGTACGGCTCCGGGTCGGGCTTCGTGCGCGCCACCATGTCGCCCGTCACGATCGCGTCGAAGTCCGGCGCCAGGCCGGCCGAAGCCAGGATCACGTCGACCCAGCGCCGGTACGACGAGCTGCACAACCCGAGCGGCACGCGCCGCCGCCGCAGCTCGTCGAGCAGCGCGCGCGCGTGCGGCAGCGGCGGCCGGGGCTCGCGCAGGCGTGCCATCAGGGGGGCTTCATACTCGCGCACCGCCTCCTCGACCGTGATCGGCACGTCGCGCAGCGCGATCAGCCGCCGCCACATCTGCGGCGTCTCCACGCCGATGAACTGCCGGTACTCCTGCAGGCTGATGTGCTTGCCGTAGCGCGCGAGGATGTCGTTCGCGGCCGCGTGAAATGCGGGCTCGCTGTCCGTGAGCACGCCGTCCATGTCGAAGATCACCGCGCGGCAACGGCCCCCGTCCGTCACCCGCGCTGGTCGTACTCGGTGTGCGCGCGGCTCGGCGTCGGTCCCATCTGCCCCTGGTACTTGCTCCGCAGCGCCGGGCTCCCGTACGGCCGCTCGACCGGCGTCGACATGCGCTGGAAGCTCAACTGCCCGATCTTCATCCCGTAGTACAGCGCGATCGGCATCTTCGCGACGTTCGAAAGCTCCAGCGTCAGCTTCCCGGTCCAGCCCGGGTCCACGAACCCCGCCGTCGCGTGGATCAGCAGCCCGATCCGCCCCAGCGACGACTTCCCCTCGACCTGCGCCAGGATGTCGTCCGGCAGCGTCAGCACCTCCCGCGTGCTGCCCAGCACGAACTCCCCGGGGTGGATGAAGAACGGCCGCTCGTCGTCGATCGTCACTTCCTCCGTCAGCTCGTCCATCCGCTCGCGCACGTCGATGTACGGCCGGCTGCTCACCTTGAACACGCGGAACGCCCGGTCCAGGTGCACGTCCACGCTCGCCGGCTGGATGTCGTCGGCGTCCAGCGGGTCGATGCGGATGCGCCCGGCGGCGATCTCGTCCTTGATCGTGCGGTCGCTCAGCATGCGCGCAGCATAGCCGCGCGCCTGCGGTCAGGCCATCGGCGTCAGCCGGAACGCCGGGTGCTCCGGCGCGATGCTCAGCAGCGCGTCGTCCGGCGAGTCGCCGCCGACGCCCGGGAAGAACGCCCGCACCTGGCCGATCCAGCGCTTCAGGTACGCGCGGATCACCGGCGGCTTCTCCGCGTCGCCGATCTCCTCCGCCCGAAAGCGCGCGCGCTTGCCGCCGACGCGCAGCTCGCCCTCGCCCGCCGCCCGCAGGTTGCGCACCCACTCTGTGTTCCCGCGCGGCGCCAGCAGGTACTGCGTGCCATCGACCGTCACCGGATTCACCGGGACGGTGCGCGTCTCGCCGCTCCGCCGCCCCCGCACCGCGAGCATCTGCGCACCGGCCGGGCTCATCCCCAGCCGGATCAGCAGCATCAGCAGCCCGTTGCCGATACGCGCGTTGAAATAGCCCGGACGCTGGTACTTCATGCCTCCTCCTTTCCCGGATCATGGACGGACGACGTAACGGCGACAAGACCTGACGCGCCGCCGTCCTATACTCGGGACGCATGTCGTTACCCGAGCTTGTCAGCGGCTCCCTCGAGCGCCTCGAGGCGGCGCTCGCCGAGCGCATCCTCCGCGCCCGCGAGGGCCGCGACGCCCTCGCGCCGGTCACCGTGCTCATCGGGCACGCGCTCCTGCGCCCCTACCTGCGCCGCGCCCTCGCGCTGCGCGGCGTGCCGCAGATCAACGTGCGATTCCTCATGCCGCACGAGCTCGCCGCGGAGCTCGCGCCGCCCGACGCCGCTCCCCGCCTGCCCATCGCCGTCGAGCGTCTCCTCGCGCGCCGCGCCGCCGCCTCCGCGCAGGGCTACCTCGCGCCCGTGGCCGGCCGCGCCGGCCTCGCCGATGCTCTCCTCCGCCTCTTCCGCGAGCTGGACCTCGGCGGCTTCACCCCCGACGGCTTCGACGCCGCCTGCGAAGCCGCCGCGCGCGGAGGCGCCTCCGCTCCCAAGCTCGATGAGCTCCGCCGCCTCTATCGCGCCGACGCCGCGGCGCGCGCCCGCTACCGCGCCCCGGCCCGCGACTATTGCGCCGCCGAAGCGGCCCGCGCCGAAGGCCCGCTGTTCGTCTACGGTCTCTGGCAGCCGCACGATTCGCAGGCCGCGCTGATCGAGCGCATCGCCGCCCTCCGCCCCGTCACCTTGTTCCTCCCCGGCGACCCCGCTTCCCCGGCCGCCATCGCCCATGCCGGCCTCCGTGACCGCTTCGGTCTCCTCGCACCGGAGGGCGGTGACGGGGCGGCGCCAGAGGCAGGGAGAGCGCCCGCGCCCGACCTCATCTCCGCCCCGGACACGGTGCGCGAGGTCTGGGAGGCCGCCCGCAATTGCCTGCGCTGGGCGCGCGAAGGCATCGCCTTCCATGAGATGGCCGTCATCTACCGCAACAGCGACCCCTACCGCCTGCTCGTCGACGAGATCTTCACCGAGGCCGGCATCCCCACCTACCTCCACGAAGGCCGCCGCCTCGCCGCGCACCCCCTCGGCCGGCGCGTGCTTGCGCTCCTCGACCTCGCCGCCGACGACGACTTCTCCCGTGTGCGCGTCATGGAGTTCCTCGCAGAGACGCGCCTTCCGCGCGCCACCGCCGAGGCCCACGCCTGGCCCAGCACCGCCGAATGGGAGTCGTTCTCCCGCGAGGCGGGCATCGTCCACGACCCCGCCGACTGGGACGCCCGCCTCGCCCGCCTCGCCGACGAACAGCGCGACAGCGCCCGCGACGAGCGCACCGCGTGGCGCGCAAACCTCGCCGTAAAGGTCGATGCCTTCCGCGCCTTCATCGCCACCCTCGCCGCTGATCTGCGCGCGCGGCCCAAGGACGCGCCCTGGTCGGAGCACCTCGCGTACGTGCGCCGCCTCTCGGAGACCTATGCCGCCGGTGTCACCCCCGTGCTCGATGCGCTCGACGATCTCGCCGTGCTCGCCGACATCGAGCCCGCCGTCTCGTTCGAAGAGTTCGTGCGCGCCGTGCGCGACGACCTCGAGCGCCGCGACGTGACGGAGGTCCTCGGCGAGCCCGTGCGGCGCTTCGGCCGCGAAGGCGTCGCCGTCCTCGATGCCACGTCCGCGCGCCATCTGCGCCATCGCGCGGTCTGCTTGCTCGGCCTCGCCGAGCGCGCCTGGCCGCCGCCGCCGCGCCCCGACCCATTGCTGCTCGAGCACGAGCGCCGCGCCCTCAACGCCGCCGGGTTCGGCCGCCTCCCGCTGCGCACCGAGCCCGACGACGAAGCGCTGACCTTCGCCGTCGCGATCGAAGGCGCCCGCGAGCGCCTGGCCGTCTCGTACGCGCGCGCCGATGCCGGCGGCAGCGGCCGTCACACGCCTTCGCACTTCTTCCGCGAGCTCGTGGACCGCGCCGAGGGCCGGCGCGTCCCCCTCGAGGACATCGAGCGCGCGCCTTGCGTGCGCCGCCTGCCGGCCGGACGCCTCGGCGCGCCGGCCGCCGACGAGGCGCTCTCGACCGCCGAGTACGACCGCACGCTGGTGCACGACGCGATCGAGCGCAAGATCCCCGCGCCGGTGCTCGCGCTCTGCGACGACGCGCAGGCGCACGGCGCCTCGTTCCGCCGCGCGATGCGCGCGCATGCCGAGCGCTGGAGCCACGAACTCACGCCGCACGACGGCTGCATGACGGGCGACGCCGCGCGCGCCGCCGCCCACGCCCGCTCGCCGTTCGATGCCGCGCGCGGCGTCTCGCCGACGGCGCTCGAGACCTACGCCGAGTGCCCGTACCGCTTCTTCCTGCGCTACGTGCTGGGCATCCAGCCCGTCGACGAGCCGGAGGCGGTCGACCGCATCAGCCCCCTCGAGCGCGGCTCGCTGATCCACGCCGTCCTCGAGCGCTTCATGCGCGAGATCTGCCCCGACGACCCGCCGTCGCCCGAAGCGCGCGCCCGCCACATCCCGCGCCTGCTCGCGATCGCCGACGAGGAGGGGGAGGCACGCGAGCGCCGCGGCGTCACGGGCAAGGCGCTGCTCTGGACCATCGACCGGCGCCAGATCCACGACGACCTCGTCGGCTGGTACGACCGTGAGGCCGAGATGCTGCCGGCGACGTCGCTGCGCCCGCGCGCGTTCGAGCTGTCGTTCGGCATCGCGGCGCAGCCCGGTGAGCGCCGCGACCCCGCCTCGACCGACGAGCCCGTCGCGCTCGCCGTCGATGGCCGCACGCTGCTCCTTCGGGGCCGCATCGACCGCGTCGACTGGGACGACGCGCGCGCGACGTTCCGCGTCACGGACTACAAGACCGGCAAGGCCTGGAAGCCGAAGCCCTCGCTCGACCGCGGCCGCGCGCTGCAGCTCCCCCTGTACGTGCGCGCGGCGGCGCAGGCGCTCGGCATGCCGGAGGACGGCGGCGAGGCGCGGTACTTCTACGCGACGCATGCCGGCGAGTACAAGCACACCGACTTCGCGCCCGGCTGGCTCGCGGCGCGCGCGCCGGACGTCGAGCGGGTGCTGCGGACGATCGGCGACGGCGTCGACAGCGGTTACTTCGCGCCGAACCCGGGCGACGACGGCAAGAACTGCACCTGGTGCGACTACAAGGACGTCTGCGACCGGCGCATCGCGCGCATCGCCGAGCGCAAGCGCGCCAACGATCCCCGCGCGCAGGCGTACATCGCGCTGGAGGAGGTCGAGTGACGGCGGCCGCCTTCGTCCCGCAGGATCAGCGCGTGCGCGACGAGATCCGCACCCGCATCGACGAGAACATGTGCGTCGAGGCGGGCGCCGGGACGGGCAAGACCTCCGTGCTCGTCGACCGCATCGAGCAGATCATCGCCGCCGGCCGCGCGCCGGTTGACCGCATCGTCGCCATCACCTTCACCGAGAAGGCCGCCGCTGAGCTCGCCGGCCGCGTCCGTGACCGCCTGGAGCAGCGCCGCGCGTGCGAATCCGACCCCGAGATCCGCGCGCGCGTCGAGCTGGCGCTGCGCGATGCGGGCCGCGCGCACATCGAGACGATCCACGCCTTCGCCGCGTCGCTCCTGCGCGAGCGCCCCGTCGAAGCGATGCTCGACCCCGGCTTTCGCGTGCTCACCGACCTCCCGGCGCGCCTCGACTTCGAGGAGGCGTACGACGAGTGGATGACGGAGCAGATCGCGCAGGAGCCGGCGCCCGCGGCCCTGCTCGATGCGCTCAACCTCGGCCTCGGCTTCGAGCACGTGCGCGAGGCGGCGCGCGCGCTGCACGACAATCGCGACATGCTGCCCGCGACGCCGTGGGCGCCGCAGGACGTCGACGTGTTCGCGCTCCTCCGCGACATCGCCGATCAGGCCGAGGTCATCCGCCGCTACAAGGACGACGTGCTGCGAGACGAGGACGAGGCGTACAAGCTCGCGCTCAAAGCGCTCGACCTGATCGCGGCGTTCGAGGCCCTGCGCGGCCACGAGGGATCGCTCCGTCGCGCGGTCGCGAGCCGGCGGTTCGCATGGAGCAACCGCGGCAGCCAGCCGAACTGGCGCTCTGCCGAGAGTTGCCGCCAGGTGAAGGGCGCGACGAAGCGCATCGCTGAGCTCGTCGCGGGCTGCGCGAGCGCCATGAAGCAGAACGCCACCGCCGCGCTGGTCATCTGGCTCGAAGGCTTCGTCGCCTGGTACGAGGCGCGGCGCCGCGCCGCCGGCACCGCCGACTTCGACGACCTGCTGATCTGGGCGCGCGGCCTCGTGCGCGACAACGCCGAGGTGCGCCGCTACTTCGCCTCGAAGTTCAGCGCCATCCTCGTCGATGAGTTCCAGGACACCGACCCGCTGCAGGCCGAGCTCGTCGTCCTGCTCTGCGCCGAAGAGGATCAAGCCGTGGAGTGGCGCCGCATGCGCCTGCGCCCGGGCAGCCTCTTCGTCGTCGGCGACCCCAAGCAGTCCATCTACCGCTTCCGCCGCGCCGACATCGCCACCTACGACGACGTCGTGCAGCACCTCTTCGGCGGGCGCCCGCGTGCGCTCGTGCAGAACTTCCGCTCGCGCGAGCCGATCGTCGCGTGGGTGAACGACACGTTCGACGCGCTCTTCGCGCACGAGCCCGGCGTCCAGCCGCGCTACGCGCCGCTCGTCGTGCAGCCGGAGTTCGCCGCCGCGCGCCCCGAGGCGCTCACCGTCATCCGCGGCGAGGTCGAGCTCCGCGAGGGCGCGAAGCGCGCTCCCGCGCTGCGCGAGGCCGAGGCGAATGCGCTCGCCGCGCTCATCGCCCGCGCCGTCGGGCAGCGCGAGTGGACCCTGCGCGACGGCGAGCCCGCGACGTGGCGCGACATCGCCGTGTTGATCCCCAGCCGCGCAGACCTGGCGACGTACGAGGACGCCTTCGCGCGCGCCGGCATCCCGTGGCGCCACGACGGCGCGCGCACGTTCTTCCTGCGCCAGGAGGTGCGCGATTGCGTGGCCGTCCTGCGCGCGATCGACGACCCCGCCGATGCCGTCGCGGCCGTCGCCGCGCTGCGCTCATCCGCGTTCGGGCTCTCCGACGAAGACCTGCTGCTGCACGTCGCAGGCGGCGGGCGCTTCGACAGCACCCGCCTGCGCGACGACGCGGCCGGCCCCGTGCCGGACGCCCTGCGGCGCCTGCGGGACTTCGCCTCCATCCGGCACGAGACGCCGCTCCCCGAGTTCGTGCGCCGCGTCATCGACGAGACGCGCCTCGTCGAGATGGCGATGCTCCAGCACAACGGCGAGCAGGCGGCCGCGAACCTGCTGAAGCTCATCGACCAGGCGCGCGTGTTCACCGCGTCCGGCGGCGGGCTGCGCGCGTTCGTGCGCTGGCTGCGCGAGAACGTCGCGCGCACGTACGACTTCAGCGGCGGCAGCGAGGAGACCGACGCGCCGATCAGCGAGGAGACCGATGACGTCGTGCGCGTCCTCACCGTGCACGCCGCAAAGGGGCTCGAGTTCCCGGTCGTCGTCTTCGCCAACATGGGCACGGAGCGCGCCGACCGCACGCGCGTGATCGCCGACCGCACCGCGCGTCGCGTGGAGGTGCGCGTCGGCAGGGCGAACGACGGCTTCAGGACCCCCGGATTCGACGCCGCGATGGAACACGAGCGCCTGCACGACGATGCGGAGCAGGTGCGCCTGCTCTACGTCGCCGCCACGCGCGCCCGCGACCGCCTCGTCGTGCCAATGCTGTCCGTCGCGCGGGCCGCGTCCGCCAACGGACGCGGCGGCGACCGCACGAAGCCGACGTGGAACGACCGCCTGCGCGACGGCGCCCCGCCCGCGGACGACGTCGCGATCGACGCCGCGTCCCTCCCCGCCTTCGGCGCGGAGGTCCCCGCCCTCCGCGTCGACCCCGATGCTCCCCCGACCGATGCCGTCGCGCAGGCGCTCGCCGCCCGCGAGGCGTGGATCGACGCCCGCCAGTCGCTGCTCGCCGCCGCGGCGAAACCGCTCCGCGTCCTCACCGCCACCGACCTCAAGGACCCGCACGAGTTCGAGGACGCGCAGAGCGACCTGCGCCGCGGCCGCGCGACAGACTTCGGCGTCGCCGTCCACGCGCTCCTCGAGCGCGCCGACCTGTCGCGCGCGGACGACGCGGAGCGCCTCGCCCCTGCCATCGCGCGTGAGCACGGCCTGCTGGGCCGCGAACGCGAGATCGCTGAGGTTGCCGCGCGCGCCATGCGCTCGGATGCCGTCGCCCGCGCCCTCGCCGCGCCCCGCTGCCTGCGCGAAGTGCCGTTCGCCGTCTCCGCCGGCAACGGCGCGCTCGCCGAAGGGCGCATCGACCTCTTGTTCGAAGAGGACGGGGCCCTCGTCGTCGTCGACTTCAAGACCGATGCCGTCTCGCGCGCCGAGGTGCAGACGCGCGCCGCCGCCTACGACGCCCAGGCGAAGACCTACGCGTGGGCCGCCGCGCGCGCCGCCGCCCTCCCCGTGCGCGAGGTCGTCTTCGTCTTCGCCCGCCCCGGCGTCGAGCACCGCGTGCCCGTCGATGCCGCCTTCCGCGCCGCCGCCGAAGAGCTCATCGCCACCGCCTCGCGCTGACGCCGCCGGGCGCCGCCTGCTAGCCGCTACCCCGCTACCTGCGACCCGCGAGCATACGCGCACCACTCCCCCACCACGCACCCCTCGCAGCGCGGCCGCGCACGACAGCGCGCCTTTCCGTGCAGCACGATCAGCGCGTGATAGCGCTGGAACGGCTCTGCCTCTCCCTCCGTCCCCAGCGCGTCGTGGAACCACGCCTGCCACGCGTCGTATCCGTCGTCCTCCGGCCCGAGGCCCAGGCGCCGGAACAGCCGCTTCGTGTACGCGTCGATCTCGAACACGCGCCGGCCCGCCGCGTACAGCAGGATCGCGTCCGCCGTCTCCGGGCCGATGCCGTGCGTCGCCAGCAGCGCCGCCCGCAGCGCCGCCGTCGGCTGCGCGAGGAACGCCGCCAGCCTGCCGTGCGCTTCGACGGCGCGCGCGAGCGCCTGCAGCCGCCGCGCCTTGATCGATGGTGTGCCGCTCACGCGCACGAGCGTTGCGATCGCGTCCTCGGCCATCCGCGCCAGCGCCGTCGGATCGAGCGCGCCCGCCGCGCGCAGCGTCTCGAGCGCGCGCTCGGCGTTCATCCACGTCGTGTGCTGCACGAGCACGGCGCCTGCCAGCACGTCCATCGGTCCGCGCACGTGCGTTGCGTCCCAGTGCCACGTCTCGGCGCCGTACCCGCCGTTGAGCGCCTCGAAGATCGCCGTCAGCCGCGCCCGCAGGCCGTCGCGCGCCGGCGTCGCGTCAGGGCGCGACGCCGGCATACGTCCAGATCGTCGGGTCGACGTTCTGCCCCATCACGATCAGCTCCCAGTGCAGGTGCGGCCCCGTCGCCAGCCCCGTCATCCCCGCCGCGCCCAGCACCTGCCCCTGCGCGATCGCCTGCCCCTCCGCGACATCGATGCGCGACAGGTGGTGGTACGCCGTGAACACGCCCAGCCCGTGGTCGATGATCACCGAGTTGCCCCGCGTCGTCAGCGCCCCCGCGAAAGCCACCCGCCCGCTCGCCGCCGCCATCACCGGCGTCCCCTCCGCCACGCCGAAATCCGTCCCGCTGTGATGGCTCGATACCGGCGCGCCGTTGTAGCTGCGGCTGATCCCGAACGGGCTCGTGACCGGCCCGCTCACCGGCAGGATGAACGGCCCCGACCACAGCTTCTCCGGCGTGAAGCGCGCGAACACCTCCGCGCGGATGTTCAACTCCTTCTGCACTTCGTCCGGCGAAAGCAGGTTGTCCTGGCTCGGCGGCACGTCGATCTCTTCGACCGGGAAGTCGGTCGCCACCACGTTCACCGTCACCGTCCTGGACTCCACCGCGTTGCCCGCGCCATCCGCCGTCACGATCGTCAGCGCGTACGCGCCGACTGGCGTGTCCGGACCGACGCCGATGGGCAGCCAGAAGTCCCCCTCGTCGTGCAGCATCGGCAGGCGCAGCCCCCGGAACGTCAGCGAGGCCGTCGCCGCGCCGCCCGCCGGCCACCGCACGATCGCCGTCCGCCCCTGGCCCAGCGTCAAACCGTCGCTCGCCACCGGGTCGTCGGCGACGGCCGAGCGCGGGACCGGCGTTGCCGTCGGTTCCGGCGTCGGCGTCGCGGTCGGCGTGGACGTGGCGGTTGCGGTCGGGCTGGCGGTCGCGGTCTCCGTCGGCGTCGGCGTGCGCGTCGCCGAAGCGCCGCCGACGATCCCGCAGCCGGAGAGGAGCATGACCGCCGCAGTGCCGAGGATGGAGACGGGCGCGAGCCGCAACATGCGCCGCACGGATCGAAGTATAGGTGATCCGGTTGCTGCTCACGCCGCGCCGCGCATCTCGGCCGGCGCGCGGCGCGCCGCGCAGATCTTCCATGCGGAGCCTCACCTACGGCGTGAGCGCCGGTGTACCATCGCCTGATGAGCGCCGATCCGATCGAGCGCGGCTACGACCTCGTGTACGACGCCTGGCCGAATGCGCGCACGCTGCACCGCATCTGGCGCGAGCAGGTCAGCGGTCGGGACTATCCCCGGGGCTTCGAGCACATCAGCTTCGCCTCGCACGACGAGTTACGCCGCCTCTCAGGCGCACTCGCGCTCCGTCCCGGCGATGCCCTCGCTGACCTCGCCTGCGGCGCCGGCGGCTCAGGGCTCTGGGTCGCGCGCCAGACCGGCGCGCGCCTCACCGGCATCGACCTCTCGTCCGTCGGCATCGCGCGCGCACGGGCGCGCGCGGCCGCGCTCCACGCGCACGATGCGCGCTTCTTCGCCGGCGCATTCGACCGCACCGGCCTGCCGGATCGGTCCATGCGCGCCGTCATGTCGCTCGACGCGCTGCAGTACGCGCCCGACACGGCATCGGCGCTCCGCGAAGTCGCGCGCATCCTCGCGCCGGGCGGCCGCTTCGCGTTCTGCGCCTTCGTCGTCGATGCGGCGCGCGTCGCCGCCGTCCCGGGACTGTGGCTCGATCCCGTCGCCGACTACCGCGCTGCCATCGCCGTCGCCGGGCTTCGCGTCGTCAGCTACGACTCGACGCCCGGCTGGCTGGAGCGCGTCAGCGCGGCCTATAGCGCCGTCATCGCCGCCCGTGCGGACCTCGTCGATGAGATGGGCGCCCCGGCTACCGATGCTTTGCTGGGCGAGATGATCCTCACCCTGGAGTTGCGGCCGTACCGCGACCGCATCTTCGCCGTCAGCGAAAAGCCCGCCGCCTGACGAGCACCGCGCCGCAGCCCCCGCCGACCGCACCCGTCCGAAACGCGACCGCCATCACATCGCGTCCGCCGGTATTCGGATCCGCACGCCGGCCGATCCTACACTGGGGAGCAGGTACCAGTTGGCACACCGTAGACGACGGCCACGTACGATGCGCACCGACCAGACGACCGGCGGCCGCCGGTCGTCTGCGCGTCTAGAAGTCCAGCCCGTGGTCGATGCCCAGCAGCGCGAGCCGCTGCATCAGCTCCGCGCGGTGGTGGATGTCGTGCTCGAGCAGGTGAAACGCGATCCAGTGCCCCGTCCGCTCTTCGAGGTGCTCCACGCTGCCGTCGTCCCACACAAACCGATACGTCGCATCGAGCTGCGCCTGGTCCCGCAGGAAGCGCTGCAGCCGTTCGAACGTGCGCGCCATCTCACCGCCCAGGTCGTCCTTCGTCCGCGCCGTCAGCCAGATGTTCGGGTACGGCTCCCCGTCCCGCACCCGCTCGGCGAGCCAGCGGTCGCGCGCGTCCGCGACGTGGATCAGGATCCCGCGCGAGTTCCACAGCCCCTCGCGCGGCGTGAAGTTCAGCTGGTCGTTCGGGATCACGTCGATGAGATGCAGCAGCGACTCCTGCACCGACTGCCAGTGCGGCGACAGGTCGACCCGCGGAAACGCTCCGTCCGCCATGCGCCCGAGCATAGCGGATCGCACGCCGCCGGCGCGCGCCGGCCGCGGCCCCGGCGCGATGGCTGCGCCCGCCGCCCGCCCCGCGCCTGTTACGCTGATGTGATGCTTGACGCCGAAAATGACATGCGTGCGTTGACGGCGCGTCTCGTATCGATGAGAATCCGGAACACCTTCCTGTTATGGAAGGTAGATGCGGTCCCCGCGGTGGAGCTGTAACGGATGAGGACGCTCAGGCTCGGTCTCGCGCTCGGCGCCGGCGGCACCAAGGGCGCCGCCCACGTCGGGGTCATGAAGGTTCTGGAAGAGAACGGCATCCACGCCGAAGTCGTCGCCGGCACCAGCATCGGCTCCCTCTACGGCGCCGCCTACGCTGCCGGCCGCAGC
Organism: Dehalococcoidia bacterium; assembly: GCA_035650575.1. GTDB lineage: Bacteria > Chloroflexota > Dehalococcoidia > DSTF01 > JACRBR01 > DASRHM01. The sequence goes on from DASRHM010000069.1 coordinate 16,164, forward strand.
CCCCGCGAGATGGAAGAGGGCATCCGCACCTGCCCGCACCGCGACGTCATCGCCTTCTTCCGCCACCGGCTCAAGATCCGCCACAACAACCGCCTCGCCCGCCGCTTCTACGAGGCTCTCGCCGGCCTCCAGATCGAGCGCCTGCCGGTCGCCTACGCAGCCACTGCCTCCGACATCGTCGACCGCTGTCCCGTCGTCATCGACCACGGCCCCGTGATCGACGCCGTCGAAGCCAGCATCGCCATCCCCTTCATCGCCCGCCCCGTCGCCCACCAGGGCCGCTACCTGCTCGATGGCGGGTTCTGGGAGTCGGCCCCCGTCGATGCCGCCCACCATCTCGGCGCCGATGTCGTCGTCGCCGTCGAGCTCGGCGACCCCTATACCCTGCCCGTGCCCCTGCACCGCCCGGCGGCCTGGGTCGCGGAGCGCTTCCGCAACCTCCCGCTCGAGCGCACGCTCGCCGGACTGCCCTTCACCGTCCACGCCGTCACGCGCGAGATCACCCCGGGCCGCACCGCCGACCTCGTCATCCGCCCGCAGATGCGCCACGTCAGCGGCAACTCGCCGTTCGGCATGACGCGCTGCCTCGATGCCGGCATCGAAGCCGCCCGGGCCGCGCTGCCCGCGCTGAAGGCGATCCTTGCCGGCGAGCCCGCGCCCGAGGTCGCCCGCGAGTTCACGCCCGCCCGGCCGCGCTTCGCCCTCGGCTCCGACATCTAGGCGCCGCTCGCGCAGCGCCGCCGCAGACGGCAGACAACGGAAGCCGATCCGTCGCGCCCCGCGCCCTCCGCCGCCCATCCCCCACCGTCCATCGTCCCGCCGATTGACGCGCTCAAATCCGATCCCGCACACTCGCCGGAAAACGATTGGAGGCGGCACGCATGGCCACGTACCACGACGGCAGCCGCGAGCTGCAGGACCGCTTCGATACTCGCCGCCTCGCCGACCGCCTGGACGAGGCGATCGTGCACGACACGATCAGCGCGCACGACAGGGACTTCATCGAGCGCGCGGACATGTTCTTCCTGGCGACTGCCGATGAGCACGGCCGCCCGAACTGCTCCTACAAGGGCGGCGACCCCGGCTTCGTGCGCGTCGTTGACCCGCACACCGTCGCCTTCCCCAACTACGACGGCAACGGCATGTACCTGTCGATGGGCAACCTGCTGAAGAACCCCAACGTCGGGATGCTCTTCATCGACTTCGAGCATCCCTCGCGCATGCGGCTCAACGGCGTCGCATCGATCGACGAGCGCGACCCGCTGATGGCCGAATACCCGGAGGCGCAGTTCATCGTCCGCGTCCGCGCGCGCGAGGTCTTCCCGAACTGCCCGCGCTACATCCACCGCTACCGGCTCGTCGAGCGCTCGAAGTTCGTCCCCCACGCCGAGTGCCCCACCCCCGTGCCCGACTGGAAGAAGGGCGACTGGGTCGCCGACGTCCTGCCGGAGGGCGACCCGGCGCGGCATGCGGACGGCTGACGCCGGGCGCCGCGGGCACAATGCCCCGGACGGCACGGCGAAGCTGCCTTCGAGCTCCCGTCCCCCGGCCCCCGCGCCCCCTCCCTCGCGGGAGAGGGCAGCGCCGAAGGCGCGGTGAGGGCCTGTGTCCGGTACCTCCTGTGATATAATTCGCGTAGTGCTGGACCGATCTCACGCGGCTCGTCCGCGGCCCGTTTTCCCCGGGTCGCCCCCGCCCAACCGACCCTGTAGCGCACCCGAGAGAAGCCCCCGTACATGGTGAGACAACGCATCGAGGATGAGACGCCGCAGAAGCGGCCGTCCCGGGCCGCCTCGTACACCGCGAGCGACATCCAGGTCCTCGAAGGGCTGGAGGCCGTCCGCCGCCGGCCCGGCATGTACATCGGCACCACGGATCAGCGCGGCCTTCACCACCTCGTCTTCGAGCTCGTCGACAACTCCGTCGACGAGGCCATGGCCGGCTTCTGCGACCGCATCGAGATCACGATCGAGCCCGACAACTGGGTCACCGTCCGCGACAACGGCCGCGGCATCCCCGTCGACAAGCACAAGACCACCGGCAAGTCCGCGCTCGAGACGATCATGACCGTGCTCCATGCCGGCGGGAAGTTCGGTGGCGGCGCCTACAAGGTCTCCGGCGGCCTCCACGGCGTCGGCGCCTCCGTCGTCAACGCCCTCGCCCGCAAGACCTGGGTCGAAGTCCGCCGCGATGGCAAGGTCTACCGCCAGGAGTACGAGCGCGGCATCCCCAGGACCGATGTGAAGGTCTCCCAGGACAAGCAGCAGCGCCACACCGGCACCACCACGTCCTTCCTCGCCGATGACGAGATCTTCGACACGCTCGACTACGACTACGACGTCCTCCTCCAGCGCTTCCGCGAGATGGCCTACCTCACCAAAGGCATCTGGATCCGCTTCCAGGACCAGCGCGCCGGCCGCGAGCGCGAGATCAACTTCTGCTTCGAGGGCGGTGTCGCCAGCTTCGTCCGCCACGTCAACAAGGGCCGCAACACCCTCAGCCCCCGTCCCATCTACATCGAGAAGCAGGTCGAGAGCACCCAGGTCGAAGCGGCGATCCAGTACAACGACGGCTTCTCCCAGGCGGAGTTCAGCTTCGCCAACACGATCAACACGATCGATGGCGGCGCGCACCTCACCGGCCTGCGCTCCGCGCTCACCCGCGTGCTCAACGACTACGCGCGCAAGCAGAAGTTCCTCAAGGACGACGACGCGAACCTCACCGGCGATGACGTCCGCGAGGGCATCGTCGCCGTCGTCAGCGTCAAGCTCCCCGAGCCCCAGTTCGAGGGCCAGACCAAGACCCGCCTCGGCAACGCCGAGGTCAAGACGCACGTCGAGTCCGCCGTCGCCGAAGGGCTCATGCAGTACCTCGAGGAGCACCCCTCCGACGGCCGCCGCATCATCGAGAAGGGCATCATGGCCTCACGCGCCCGCGAGGCCGCGCGCAAGGCGCGTGACCTCGTCGTCCGGAAGGGCCTGCTCGATGGCACGATGCTTCCCGGCAAGCTCGCCGACTGCTCGGAGCGCGACCCCGAGCAGTGCGAGCTCTACCTCGTGGAGGGCATCTCCGCCGGCGGCACGGCGAAGACCGGCCGCGACCGGCGCTTCCAGGCGATCCTGCCGCTGCGCGGCAAGATCCTCAACGTCGAGAAGGCGCGCATGGAGAAGATGCTGGCGCACGAGGAGATCCGCGCCCTCATCACCGCGCTCGGCACCGGCTTCGGCGACACGCTCGATGTCGGCAAGCTCCGCTACCACCGCATCATCATCATGGCCGACGCCGACGTCGATGGCTCGCACATCCGCACGCTCCTGCTCACGTTCTTCTTCCGCTACATGCGGGAGCTGATCGAGGCGGGCCACCTGTTCATCGCCCAGCCGCCGCTGTACCGCATCCAGAACGGGCGCCAGCACACGTGGATCTACTCCGACCAGGAGCGCGACGCCTTCCTCGCGAAGATGAAGGACGGCCAGAAGGCGCACGTGCAGCGCTACAAGGGTCTCGGCGAAATGAACCCGGAGCAGCTCTGGGAGACCACCATGGATCCCGAGAAGCGCACCATGCTGCGCGTCAGCATCGAGGACGCGATGAAGGCCGAGGAGATCTTCTCGACGCTGATGGGCGATGAAGTCGCCCCGCGCAAGAAATGGATCCAGGGCCACGCGACCCAGGTCCGCAACCTCGACGTCTGATCCTCCGCGAGCGCAGCCTGCCTTCGGGCTCGGTCACTGGCCCTGTACTGACCACGTGAGCCGCGCCCCGGCGATGCGCGCGGGGTTCCGCGTCGCGGCCGCCTAGCGCACGCTCACGCCGCGCCAGTCCACCTCGTGCAGCCGCAGCGCCTGTTCGAACCCCTTCAGCGCCACCTCGCCCCGGTCGATGAACGACACCGGCTTGCCCATGCACAGCTCGCGCACGACGTTCGCCACCAGGATCTGCCCGGGCTCCGCGTGGTCGCACACGCGCTTCGCCAGCTGCACCGCCACCCCGAACAGATCCCCCGACTCCTCCACCGGCTCGCCCGCGCTGATCCCGATGCGCACCCGGATCGGGATCTCGTGCTCCTCGTTGTGCGCCGCGAACGCATGCTGGATCGCCGCCGCGCACTCCAGCGCGCGCGTCGCCGAGACGAACGACGCCATGATCCCGTCCCCCGTGTGCTTCACCTCGCGCCCGCCCGACCGCGCCAGCCGCTCCCGCACGATCGCGTTGTGCCGGCGCACGATCTCCATCGCCGCTTCGTCCCCTAACCGCTGGGTGTGCGAAGTCGAACCCTCCATGTCCGTGAACAGGATCGTCCGGAATGCGCCGTCCGTGCCGCCTGT
>DASRHM010000070.1:0-2334 GCA_035650575.1 Dehalococcoidia bacterium
AGCTGCGCGGCGCCCGCCGCGTCCACGTCGGCGGCTTCTTCGAGGGCGGCGAGACCTGGGCGCTCGTCAACACGCCCGACGCCGAGCAGGCCCGCGCGTGGTTCGCCGAGTCGGGGTTCTGGGACGCCGCCGCGGTCCGCACGCGCCCCCTGCTCCACGTCCTCTAAGGGCACCAACTCACCAAGAATCAGTGTTAACCGTCGGGGCGACGGCGTGATGCCTCAGAAGTAGGTGTTACCGAACGCCGACGACGATGCCTCAAAATTCGGTTACCCACGGGCGACCTCCGGGGCGGTCCGGCGAGTGTCGGCCAACTTCCAGAGCGTGTCGAGGGTGCGGCTGATCTCGTCGGCCAGTGCGATGGGGTCGAGGGTCTGACGGCGCGCCTCGAGCGCCTGCCGCCGGTCGGGGGTCAGGACGCCGGCGGCGAGGAGGCGCTGGTACGGCGTCTGCGCCGCATCGTAGCGCTTGCGCACGCGGCTGCCGACGCGCTGTTTGCTGACGAGCTTGCGCACGGGGCGAAAGAAGTTGGTGTGCAGGGCGACGAGCCGATAGAGCCGTTGGAACACGGCGAAGGCCGCACGCGAGGCGTAGCGGTCGTAGCCCACGAGCCGGCGCACCAGGAGGCCGTTGCGCTGCTCGACCCACGCCTGATCGTTCTTGCGGTACGGCCGGCCGCGGGTGAAGCGGATGCCGTGGCGGTGGCACCAGGCGAACAGGCGCGCGTTGATGAACTCGCTGCCGTTGTCGCTGTGCCAGTCGCGCAGCGGGAAGGGCAGACGCGCCTGCACGTGCTGGGCGGCGCCGCCCACGCGGACCTGCCCGACGCCCCAGACGATCTCCAGCTCGGTCCAGAGCGTCGCCACGTCGACGACGAGCAGCGTGGCGAGGTAGAAGCCCGCGGTCGAGTCGCCACAATGCAGGACGAGGTCGCCCTGCACGGCGCCCGGGGCGACCGCCGCCCACTCGCTCCACGTGCGCACGGGAATGTCGGCTTTGAGGGCCGCCACCGCCGGACTCACGCGAAACGGCTGGCGCTGGCGGCGCTGCCGCAGGGGCCGCAGCAGGCGATCGAGCGTCGCCGGGCTCGCCGCCGTCAGGGCCGCGCGCACCGACGGCGCCACCGGCGGCCCGGGACGGCGCGCCAGCGCCTCGAGCAGTCCCGGCACGACCGGGGCGAGGAGCTTGCCGCAGAGCTGGCCGCTGGCGACCCACACGCGCTCGAGCGTCGGCAGCAGCTCGGCGGCGTACCGCCGGGGCCGGCCGCGGCGCCCCGGGCGCGAGGCCGGCGGCCGGCCGAACGCGCGGATCGCGGCCTTCCGATGGGCGCCGGTGGTGCGGCAATACTCGTCGAGGAGGCGCCCGCGCCCCTGTTTGTCAGCCACGACATAGCGCGGACGCAGCGCCGCCAGATCTTCTGCGCGAGCCCGTGCGGTCACGACGCCTCCTTTCCGGTGCTGTCGGTAACACCGGTTTTGAGGCATCGCCTTCACTTTCGGTAACAGTTCTTTTGAGGGTGATCGCAGGGTTGCAGGGCGCCGGGCGCGCCCGTAGAGTCTCCCCAGGAGGCGCGCATGCGCAGACACCCACGACGCTGGACCGCCATGACCGTGGCGGGCATGCTGACGGTCGCGACGCTCGCCGGGCTCCCGCGGCCCGCGCGCGCGGGCGCGCCCACCGACCAGGTGAAGCAGTACACCGACGAGGTGGTCCGCATCCTCGACGATCCGGCGATGCGCTCCGCCGACAAGCGCGCCGCCGTCCGCAAGGTCGCCGGCGACGTGTTCGACCTGACCGAGACGGCCAAGCGCGCGCTGGGGCGCCACTGGCAGGGCCGCACGGCGGCCGAGCGCGAGGAGTTCGTGCAGCTCTTCGCCGATCTGCTCGAGCGCACGTACATCTCCAAGATCGACCTCTACGGCGGCGAGCGCGTGAAGTACGTGGGCGAGACGATCGACGGCAACTACGCGGTGGTGAAGGGCCGCGTGGTGACGAAGAAGGGGACCGAGGTGCCCGTGGACGCGCGGCTGCTGAACCGCAACGGCCGCTGGCTCATCTACGATGTCACCGTCGAGAACGTGAGTCTGGTCGGCAACTACCGCGCCCAGTTCGACCACATCCTCCGCACGTCGTCGTTCCAGGAGCTGCTGAACCGTCTGCGCTCGCGGCGCGACGAGTTCTTGAACGGGAAGGAGACGCGCGCCGGCCGCGGCTGACCTTGCGGTCCCGTCGCCCGGTTCTTATAATCGGCCCGCGTCAGCCAACCCGTTCACGAGGGTGAGGTCTTTCCAATGGCGAAATCGGGTCGACCGGACGAGCCCATTCAGGCCCTCC
>DASRHM010000071.1:0-4738 GCA_035650575.1 Dehalococcoidia bacterium
CCCGGACGAGCAGTTCATCCCGATGTTCGCGGTGGGCCGCATGCCCGGCTGGATCGCGAACGTCCTGGAGCAGTACGAGGACAACGTGCTGATCCGCCCGCTGCTCGACTACACCGGCCCGCGCCACCTGAAGTACGTGCCGATCGACGAGCGCTAGGCGCCGCCGACGTGCGACCGTCGCGCGGCGGCGAGGGCCCATCCCTCGTGTTGCGGATGACGCCATCGATGGCGCGCCGACGACGTCGCGCCCTTCGCGCCGGTGCGCGCGCCGAAGTGGCGCCCCGCCACGGTCGATCGCCGCACGACCGCTCGCGAGCGCGCTCGCGGCTTCACGGCCGAAACCGCGGCCGGCCCGCCCCTCCCGACAGCCGATCTCCGCGCCGCTTCCCCGATGGCCGCGTCCTGTTCCGTCCGATCAGCCCTGTCCCGCGCGCAGCGGCGCGAGCGATGCTGGAGGCGGACGGAAGTGATCCCATGAAGCGGATTCTCGCCGTAGCCTCCGGCGCGCCGGCCGCCGCGCTCGCCTACTGGTTCGGCCTGCGGCCGTGGTCCCTGCGCTGGGGCGCGACGGACGCGGAACGCGTGAAGCCGCTCCCTGGCGACGACCGTGTCCCCCACCCGAAGGTGGAGTCGACGCGCGCCGTCACGATCGATGCCCCGCCGGAGGACGTCTGGCCGTGGATCGCGCAGATCGGACAGGACCGCGCCGGCTTCTACAGCTACACATGGCTCGAGAACCTCGTCGGCTGCCACATGCGCAACGCCGGCCGCCTCGTGCCGGAGTGGCAGGACATCGCCGAAGGCGATTTCGTCTGGCTGCATCCGAAGGCGCCGCCGCTCGCGGTGAACGAGCTCATCCCGGGCCGCGCGATGGTCCTCGGCGATTCGTGCGCCTTCGTGCTCGAGCCGGCCGGCGAGGGCCGTACGCGCTTCATCATGCGCGGCCGTGGCGCCTATACGCCCGACCTGCACAACGCGGTGCTGAACTTCGTCCTCTGGCGCGTGGTGTACGAGCCGGCGCACTTCATCATGGAGCGCAAGATGATGCTCGGGATCAAGCAACGCGCCGAGCGCCTGGCGCGCGAGAAGCGCGGGCGCCCGGCTGGCGTCGAGCGCGTGGCGCGGCTCGTGGGGTGATCGCGATGCCTGCGGCAGGACACCCCCCGGCGCGGCGGAAGATGCTCCGTCCGCTCGCGGTCGCCGCGGCGCTCGTCTCGCTCGCGGCGGCTTGCTTCGCGGCCGGCGTCGCGGTCATCGCCGCGCTCGGCCTCGACGGCTGGCGCGGCGTCGTCGCCACATGGGCGGTGATCCTCGTCGCCCTCGCACCTGTCGCCGCCGGCATCGTGCTCGCCGCCCGACGAATCGACCGCCGCTGGTCCCTGCGGATGGTGCTCGCCGGCATCGTCCTGTTCGCGGCGGCTGTGGTGCTGCACAACGTGATCTCTGGCCTTACCGGCGTCGAAGAGCCGGTGTTCTTCGCGCTCGCCGTGCTCGTCGCGCCGCTCGTGCTCTTGACCGGGCTCGCCGGTCTCCTGGCGCCGCGCCTGCGCGCCTTCCGGCGTCGCGACCCCGGCACACCCCGCCCGCCCGGCGCCACCCCGCGACCGGCATAGCGCACGCCGATGTGACGACGTTCGCTTCGCGCTCGCCGCGGTCCGTCATACACTCGCCGGTCAAGGACGCTAATCGCCCTGCACCGTCAACACGGCGACGTCCTGCGATGGGACACAAAAAATGACAAAACGAACTGCTCTCCCGTACCGCAACTCCCCCTCTCCACGGTGTGGAGAAGGGGCCGGGGCGTCAGGTCACCCGCTATGCGCCCGCCCTACGCCCCCACACCTGCCGGGAGCCACGCCCCCGCCGCGCGCAGCGCCCGCTGCAGCGCCGGTACGTCGATCTCCTGCGCCGCGCAGCCGGCGCGCAGCGCCTGCACCGCGGCGATGCCCGCGGCCTCGCCCGTCGCGAAGCACGGCGGGATCTCCTTCGTCGCGTGGTGCACGCGATGGTCGACGCTGATGCATCGCCCCGCGACGAGCAGGTTCGACACGCGCTGCGGCAGCAGGCACCGGTACGGGATGTGATAGACGGCCTCGTACTTCGTCCAGTGGCCGGTGCTCGCGATCGTGTCCGGGAACACCCGGTCCACCTCGTCGCGCGCGAGCACGTGCGCGCCCGTCAGCCGCCGCGACTCTGTGATGCCGAGCGTGAGCGCGACGTCGGTCAGGTACGCGTCCTCGAAGCCCGGCACCTGCGCGCGCAGCCGCTCCACCTCCTCCATCACCATCCGCCGGCACTCGACCTCCGCAAACGTCAGGTCGTCCGGGTCCGTGGGGTCGATGCGGCGGGAAATGCGTTCCGCCGCGCCCCAGGGGAGCAGCGCCTGGCCGGGCTTCACCGTGCGGAAGAACATGCCGGCGCGCGCCGTCTGCGCCTCCTCGACGTCGCGCACGCCCGCCATGCGGAACCAGAGCCATGGATGCACCTGCTCGGTCTCGTGCGACTCGCGCAGCATCGCGAACACGTCGCCGTCACCCGTCGCGTCGATGACGTACTTCGTGCGTACGGCCTGCCGCCCGGCCTTCGACGTGAAGACGACGTGCGAGACGCGCCCCGCCGGCCGCCCGTGCTGGCGCTCCGGCTCGAACACGACATCGGACGCCCAGCGATGGAGCATGAGCCGCACCCCGGCCTCGGCGACCCACGAGTTGGCGACGAACTTGAACTCCTCCGGGTCGTAGGCGACGGAGTAGCGCACGCGGTGCGGCCCGTGGCCCCATACGAGGCCCCAGCGCCGGTAGCGGTCGACCAGCGCGTCGTCCGGGCTGCCCCACTCGCCCGAGGGCGGGTAGAAGCAGGCGTCGCGCGCCTCGAGCCGCTCGACCAGCTCCTGGCAGAGCCCGGCGACGACCTGCCGTCCGCGCCCGTCGTCGAGCGTCAGCAGCAGCACGATCAGCCCGCCCGAAGCGAGCCCGCCAAGGTACCCGTAGCGCTCGACGAGCACCGTGTCCGCGCCCTGGCGCGCGGCGGCGATGGCGGCCGAGATGCCCGCGGCGCCGCCGCCCACCACCAGCACGTCGCACTCGGCGACGACCGGCACGCGCTGCTCCGGGAGCGTGACGAAGTCCGCCATGCGGCGATCCTACGCGCTCGCGCGCCGCGGCGGGAAGCCGCGACGGCGCGTCCGGCGTATCCAGTACGTTCGACCCGTGCCGCTAGGGGAGAACGCCGATACGATCGGGTGGCGTCCCGGACGTATCGTTAGTGGAGCGTGACCGCGCAGGCCACGCCGGGAGGATTCGATGAAGAAGATCGTCATGCTGATCGGGATCGCGGCCGCCGCGTACGGCGCGATGAAGCTCTTCCGCAAGGGCGAGTCGGACGAGTTCCAGTTCGAGAGCCTGGAGCCGCAGCCGCAGGCGTAACACGGCGCGGCCGGCAGGTGCGTTGCGGAAGGTGCGGGCACCGAGGTGCGCCCGCCTGCCTTCGATGCCGCCAGGCATTCTGAGCGAAGCGAACAGTCCCGGGACATGCGGGGCGATGCCCCTAACCGTCGCCGGGCGGTGAGCCGAACAGCGGCGACCTCAGCCCGCGTGGCACGAGCACGTTGAGCGCGCCGGGCAGCGCCTCGGCGATGAGCGGCGAATCGCCGAACGGCTCTCCATCGACCTGCATCGCGATGAACGCGGTCTCCAGCTCGATGCGCCGGGCGCGCAGGTAGCGCACGTTCGGCGAGCGGTCGTGGCGCCGGACGAGCAGGCGCGCGCCGTCGGCGACCAGGTGCAGGAGCCCCCCGCGGCGCATCAGGGCAACGTCGAGCATGCCGTCGTCGGCGAGCGCGCGCAGGGTGACGTCGCGGAAGCCGCCGTAAGAGCGCGTGTTCCCGATCACCATCCAGTAGAGCGGCGTTTCGACCGTCTCGCCGTCGAGGCGCAGGCGCACATCCCACGCCGGCGTGCGCAGCGCCGGCAGCAACCCGGCGACGAGGTAGGCGAGCGCCCCCAACCGGCGCTTCAGGCGGGGGTTGACGCGCTGCACCACCTCGCCGTCCAGCCCGACGCCGCACATCAGCAGGAAGCAGCGGCCGTTCGCGCGCCCGAGGTCGATGCGCCGGCGCTCGCCGCCGACCGCGGCGCGCATCGCCTTCACGGGGTCGCGCGGGATACGCGCTTCCTTCGCCCAGACATTCGCGGTGCCGCCGGGCAGGACGGCGAGGGCCGTCGCGGTGCCGGCGAGGCCGTTCACGGCCTCGTTGATGGTGCCGTCGCCGCCGTTTACCAGGAGCACGTCCGCGGCGGCCGCCGCGGCCGCGCGCGCGAGCTCCGTCGCGTGCCCGGGCGCCGCCGTCTCGACCGCCTCGACGTGCCAGCGCGCGTCCTCCGCGACGCGCAGGACCTGCGGGATGCGTGCGGCGGGCATGGCGCCGCGCGAGGCCGGGTTGCGCACGAAGACGCAGCGGACCGGCGGTCCCGGGCGGCCGGGCGGCTCCGCCGGCGCGCGGAGCGGCGGGATCAGGCGGGGAACTCCGTCATGCCCTCGCGGGGGGCGCCGACGAGGGCCGCCATGTTCCCTTCCGGGTTCCGGCCCTCGTACATCAACTGGTGGCACTCGCCGATGCCCTCGAACGGGAAGACGCGCGCGAGGCACGGGTCGATCTTGCCCTGGACGACGAGGTCGTTGAAGCCGTACGCCTGCTCGTCGTTCGCGAAGTGCGAGCCCTGCAGGCGCTTCTGGCGCA
>DASRHM010000072.1:0-14298 GCA_035650575.1 Dehalococcoidia bacterium
CCCTGGAGCAGCGGGATGTGGCGGAAACCGCCGATCGACATCTTGTTGATGGCGACCGCCACGTCATCGTCGTCGCGCAGGAACACGGGATCCGCCGTCATCACCTGGCCGCAGGTGACCGCGTTGAGGTCCTCGTTCGGCCCGGCGACCTTGTGGAGGATGTCCCACGGCGTGATGATGCCCGCCAGCGCGCCGCCGCTCATCACGAGCACGCAATTCGTGTCCTCGTTTTGCATGAGCCGGACGGCGAGGCCGACGGGATCCGTCGTCTCGACCTTGACGAGCGGCTTCGCCGGCAGGTCCGCGATGCGGTGGTAGATGAACTCAAGCCCCCGCTGCGCCCCCGCGGCGTCCGGCTGGTCGAGCCCGCGCAGATCCTGCCCGCAGTTCTCGCAGCGGTCGACGCCCTCGATGTTGTCGTAGTGACAGTCGGGGCAGATCACGGCGTCATCCGTCCTCGCCGACGGTCCAGGTGTCGCCCTCGGTGAACAGCTCGCGCAGGTCGCCGGGACCCTCGACCGCGATGGCGTGCTCGATCTGGCGCGCCATCAGGTCGTCGTACGTGGGACGCTGGACGGCGCGCAGGACGCCCATCGGCACGGGGAACTGCGGCCAGTACATGCGGCTGAGCATGAAGGCGATCGTCGGGTCCTCGCGCGTCTCATCGTGGACCAGCAGGTCGGCCTCGGTGATGCCGTCCTCGCCGATCGTGACGACCTCCGGCGCGAGGCCGTTGATGCGGATGCCCTTGTTGCGCTCCTTGCCGAAGATCATCGGCTTGCCGTGCTCGAGGAGCAGCGTGCGGTCGGCGCGCACCTCCTTCGCCGCGAACTCGGCGAAGGCGCCGTCGTTGAAGATGTTGCAGTTCTGGTAGACCTCGACGAACGACGCGCCGTGGTGCTGGTGGGCGCGCTCGAGCACGAGCTGGAGTTGCTGCGCGTCGGTGTCGATCGCGCGCGCGACGAACGTGGCCTCGGCGCCGATCGCGACGGTCAGCGGGTGCAGGGGCGCATCGATCGTGCCGACGGGCGACGACTTGGTGCGCTTCCCCAGCTCGGAGGTCGGCGAGTACTGGCCCTTGGTGAGGCCGTAGATCTGGTTGTTGTGCAGGACGATCTGCAGGTCGACGTTGCGGCGCAGCACGTGCAGCAGGTGGTTGCCGCCGATGCTCAGCGCGTCGCCGTCGCCGGTGACCACCCAGACGCTCAGCTCCGGGCGCGAGGCCTTGAGGCCCGAAGCGATGGTCGGCGCGCGGCCGTGGATGCTGTGGAACCCGTACGTGTTCATGTAGTACGGCAGGCGGCTGGAGCAGCCGATGCCGGAGATGAAGACGATGTTCTCCTTCGGCACGCCGAGGTCCGGCATGACCTTCTGCGTCTGCGCGAGGATCGAGTAGTCGCCGCAGCCCGGGCACCAGCGGACTTCCTGGTCGGACACGAAGTCCTTGCGGGTGAGCACCCGCGTGCTGCCGTCGCTGCGATTCGCCGTCACCATGTCTCTGTCCCTCTACGCCGTCATCTCGGCGATCTTGCTCTCGATGTCCGCGATCGTGAACGGACGGCCGGCGACCTTGTTGAGTCCCTCGGCATCGACGAGGAACTGCCCCCGCACGAGCAGCCGCAACTGGCCCAGGTTGATCTCCGGGATCAGCACGCGGTCGTACCGCGCGAGGACGTCGCCCAGGTTGCGCGGGAAGGGGTTGAGGTAGCGCAGGTGCGCATGTGACACGCGCGCGCCCTTCGCGCGGGCGCGGCGCACCGCCGTCGTGATCGCGCCGTAGGTGCTGCCCCAGCCCAGGACGAGCAGGCCGCCGGACTCGTCGCCCGACACCTCGAGCTCCGGGATGTCGTTCGCGATGCGCTGAATCTTCTCGGCACGCAGATGCACCATCTTGTTGTGGTTCGCCGGGTCATAGCTGACGTTGCCCGCGCCGTCCGACTTCTCGAGGCCGCCGATGCGGTGTTCGAGGCCGGGCGTGCCGGGGATCGCCCACGGGCGCGCGAGCGTCTTCGGGTCGCGCGCGTAGGGCTGGAACCCTTCGGGATTCGTCGTGAAGTTCGGCTCGATCTTGGGCAGCTTCTCGAAGTCGGGCACCAGCCATGGCTCCGAGCCCATGCCGAGATAGCCATCGGACAGGAAGATGACCGGCGTGCGGTACTTGAGGGCGATGCGCCACGCCTCGATCGCCATGTTGAAGCAGTCCGACGCCGTCGCGGGCGCGACGACCGCGACCGGCGATTCGCCGTTTCGCCCGAACATCGACTGCAGCAGGTCGCCCTGCTCCGTCTTCGTCGGCATGCCCGTGCTGGGCCCGGCGCGCTGGACATCGATGACGACGAGCGGCAGCTCGACCATGACGGCGAGGCCGATCGCCTCGCTCTTGAGCGCGAGGCCCGGGCCGCTGGTGCCGGTGAGCCCGAGCGAGCCGCCGAACGACGCGCCGATGGCGGCGCCGACGGCGGCGATCTCGTCCTCCGCCTGGAACGTCTTGACGCCGAAGCGCTTGAGCCGCGCGAGCTCGTGCAGGATGTCGCTCGCGGGCGTGATCGGGTAGCTGCCGTAGAACAGCTGCCGGCCGGCGAGCTTCGAGGCGGTGACGAACCCCAGCGCCGTTGCCTCGTTGCCGGTGATGTTGCGGTACAGGCCCGGCTGGAGCTTTGCCTTCGGCACGTGATAGTGCGTCGCGAACATCTCGGTCGTCTCGCCGAAGTGGTAGCCGGCCTTCAGCGCTGTCTTGTTCGCCTCCGCGATCTGTGGGTTCTTGCCGAACTTGTCGTCGATCCAGTGCAGCGTCGTGTCGAGCGGGCGGCTGTACATCCAGAACGTCAGCCCGAGCGCGAACATGTTCTTGCAGCGGTCGATCTGCACCGCGGTGAGGCCGCTGTCCTTGAGGGCGCGCGCGTTGATCGTCGACACGGGCACCTTGTACACGCGGTACGCACGCAGGCTCCCGTCCTCGAGGGGGTTCGAGGTGTAGGCGGCCTTGCGCAGGTTCGTCTCGTTGAACTCGTCCTCGTTGATCAGCAGGATCCCGCCACGCGGGAGGTCCGGCAGGTTCGTCTTGAGCGCGGCCGGGTTCATCGCGAAGAGGACGTCGGGCGCATCGCCCGGCGTGAAGATGTCATGGCTGGAGAAGCTGACCTGGAAGCCGCTGACGCCGGGGAGCGAGCCCTGTGGCGCGCGGATCTCGGCCGGGATGTCGGGGAAGGTGCTGATGTCGTTCCCGACCACGGCCGAGGTCTTGGTGAACTGCGTGCCTGCGAGCTGCATGCCATCGCCGGAGTCCCCGGCGAAGCGGATCGTCACCCGGTCGAGCTCGAGGACTTCCGGGTGGTCCGGCCCCTGCGATTCCCTGGTCAACGTGGTCACTAGGCCCCCTCCGGTTCGGGAATGAGCTGGTGGGGACGCGGCGGCAGGTTCAGCACCTGCGCAGGGAACGCCTCCGCCAGGAAGTGGATGATGTCCAGCGTCCGCAGCACCGCGACCGCCCGCCCGGCCTCGTCGACCACCGCGATGTTCCGCTCGCTGCCGCCATTCATGATTCGGATCGCCTCCGCGATGGGATCTCGCCTCGTGAGCGTGTGCTCGCAGGCGGACATGTACTTTTCGACGCTTTCGCCGTACTTCACATCCCGGGCGACCACCCGCATCAGGACTTCGCGCTCGCTCATGATCCCCGCCGGGCGCCCGGAGTCGTCGACCACCAGCACGTAGCCCATGCCGTGGCGCTTGACCGCCTCGAGGGCCTCACCGACGCTGGCATCTCGTCCGATGGAAACGGGGGCAGGAAGCCCGAGGGCGGAAATGGGGTCGGTCTGGAAGATCTCTTCGACCAACGGTTGCCTCTGCAGCGCCCGTGCCGTGCGCGTGCGCTTCGGCTGCGTGCAGGCGATGCCGGGTGCCTCTGCCTTCAGTGTAGCTCGCACCCGCCGCCCCCGGATACCCGGCGTCCCATGGGCGCGCCGCAGGCGCCGTTTGACGGCGGGCGGCGAAACGAGTACGTCTAGGGCACGCGGCTTCGACCGCTCACGTCCCTGTTCCAGTATCGGCGGACGATGGACGGAGGACAAGCGCGGATACACATGATCAATACGCAGGAGGCGTGGACTCTATGATCAAGGCATACGTGCTCGTCGTCACGAATCCCGGACAGACCAAGGCCGTCGTGTCGGCGCTCGGCTCGATCCCGGGAGTGCAGGAGATGCACGAGGTGATGGGGCCCTACGACATCGTCATCGAAATCGAGGTGCAGAACCTGGCGGACGTGCCGCCGATCCTCAGCGACAAGATCCGCACGATCCCCGGGATCGAGAGCACGACATCGCTCGTCACGTTCCCGGAGAAGTAGGCAGCCGGGGACCGGGGACCCGCGAGGCGGGGCGGCGGCCCGCGTCGGGGTTTCGGCCGGCGTTCGCGATGGTCAGGCCGCCGATCGCCGACGACCGACGGCGCTAGACGGCGCCCTCGTCCTTCATCGCCCGCAGCGTGCGTCGGAACGCCTCCACGGTGCGGTCGACGTCGTCGCCGGTGTGGGCCGCTGACACCATAATCCCGAGCGCCATCAGGTCCACGCCCTCGTTGAGCATGCCGCGGCGCAGCGCCAGCGCCGTCTCGCGTCGCATGCGGGGAGGCGGGCAGGGCAGGGGACGCCACCCCCAGCCGTGGCCGTCCTCCGGCTGGCGCTCCATCCCGGGCGCGATGTGCAGCATCGACGCCTGCCCGTAGACGGCGCCGGGCACCGACTCCTCGCGGAAGACGCCGTTCAGGCGCGATGCCAGATCGCGGGCGGTCGCCGTCGCGCGTTCCTGCGCCGCGCCATCGGCGATCAGCTCGAGACAGGTCGCGCCGGCGGCCGCGGAGAGCGGGTTGGCGTTGAAGGTGCCGGGGTGGGCGATGCGCGCCTGCGCGGAGCGCATGCCCTCCTCGCCCTCGCGGAACGAGATCTGGTCGACGATCTCCGCGCGACCGCCGACGGCGCCACCGGGCAGGCCGCCGGCGAGAATCTTCGCCATCGTCGTCATGTCCGGCGTGACGCCGTATGCCTGCTGGGCGCCGCCGGGCGATACGCGGAAGCCCGTGATCACCTCGTCCATGATCATCACGACGCCGTGCGCGCGCGTGAGCGCCCGGGCGCGCTCGATGTACGCGAGGTCGAGAGGGTAGGTGCCCCAGTGCGCTCCGGTCGACTCGAAGATCAGCGCGGCGACGTCGGCGCCGTCCTCGCGCAGCGTGCGCTCGAGCGCATCGATGTCGTTGGCGTCGAGCACGATCGAAGCCTCGAGGATGCCATGCGGCAGCCCGGGCGACGCCGGCGTCGTCTCTTCGGCGCGGGGCTGGCCCGTGACGCTGTCGTTCCAGCCGTGGAAGTGCTCGCGCAGGCGTATCACCTTCTCGCGTCCCGTGAAGGCGCGCGCGAGCCGCAGCGCCATCATCGTCGCCTCCGTGCCGGACGAAGTGAAGCGCAGGTGCTCGACGGACGGCACGAGCGCCCGCACCATCTCCGCCCAGCGCACCTCGAACTCGTGCGAGGCGCCGTAGTGCGTGCCGCGCGCGAGCTGCGCATCGACGGCGGCAACGACGCGCGGGTCGTTGTGGCCGAGGAGCAGCGCGCCGTGGCCCATCACGTAATCCACGATCTCGTTGCCATCGACGTCCCACTTCCGGCTGCCGTTGGCGTGCGTCACGTAGACCGGGAACGGCGTGGCGTGCCGCATGTCATGCGTCACGCCATCGGGGAAGACGGACTGCGCGCGGGCATAGAGGCGGGCGGAGGCAGGGTGCAGCTCTACATAACGGTCGAGGATGGCCATGCGTCCCTCCGCCTGGTGATGCGGCGCGCTAGCGGCGCGCGTCGTCCCGCACGAACGGCGGCACGGCGTCGCGCGCCACGATGGGGCCGTAGGTGCGCGGCTTGCGGTAGGCGTCGCCCCAGGCCTCGCGCCCACGATACTCGCGCAGGCGCTCGAGGTCGAAGCGGGCGAGCACGACTTGCTCGGCCTCGCCCGCTTCGACGATCAGCGTCTCGATCGGCTCGCCGTCGTCGCCGTTGACGGAGCTGAACGCGACGGCGTCATAGGCCACGGAGCGGCCGAGGCATGGCTGGCCCGGGTAGTTGGCCACGACGATGCCGGTCATGTTCTCGTACGCGCGCGTGGCGATCTGGGGCAGGCGGTGCATGTCCATCTCGCACGCATTCGGCACGAGGATGATCTCGGCGCCACTGAGCATGAGCACGCGGGCGCTCTCCGGGAACTCGCGGTCGTAGCAGATCATGGCGCCGAGGCGCATCGAACCGGCGCGCGTCTCGACGTCGGCGGCGACGAACCCGGGGCCCGGGGTCAGCTCGCGCTCCCAGTCGAACTCACAGGTATGGACCTTCGCGTACGTGAACGCGGGGGTGCCGCGACGGTCGAGGACCGTGACGCTGTTGTAGAAGCCCTCGCCCCGGCGCTCGAGGTAGGTGACGGCGATCGCCAGGTCGAGCTCGCGCGCGAGCGCGCCGAAGCGACCGACGAACGGGCCGTCCGCCGGTTCGGCGCGCGCCTGCCAGGCCGCGCGGCCGGCCGCGTCGGACGGGCACTGCGCGTAGCCGATGCTCCACATCTCGGGGAAGAGCGCGAGGTCGGCGCCGAGCGCGCGCGCCTCGCGGCACGCCGCCTCGCCCTTCGCGGCGTTCGCCGCGACATCGGCGTCGCAGGGCGCGATCTGGAGCATCGCGACGGTGAAGATGGACATGCTGCAGAGTCTAGCGCGTGAGGGGACAGGCGATGACCCGGCGCGCCCGCCAGAGCCGACGAACCGGATCAGACGGCAGCAATCGGAGGACGGGGCCGGGCGCGCCGGTGCAGCTAGAGCGACGCGAGCTCGTTCTCGACATGGTCGAGCAGGTCCCCGGCGTCGCCGGCGAGCTTTCCCTCCGGCCGCAGGTCGAGGCAGCGGCGAAACGCCTCGGCGGCGCGTTCGTACGTCGCGCGCACGTCGATTGCCTCGCCGCCGGGGCGGCGCGCGCGCTCGTGAGCGGCGAACTCGCAGCACCAGCCGAGGGCATACCAGAGACCGGCATCGTGCGGGCGGGCGGCAGCGGCGCGCTCGAGCATGGCCAGCCCTTCGGCATACGCGCGGCGTCGCGTAACGAGCAGCGTGCCGACGTGCTCGAGCGCCTCCGGCAGGTCCGGCGCCAGCGCCAGCGCGCGACGGCCGAGGTCGATGCTGCCCGCGGTGTCATGCGCGGCCTGGCGCGCCTGCGCCTCGGCAAGCAGCGCGCGCGCCTCGTCTTCGGCGCTCATCGGCGCTCGCGCGAAGCCGCGACGTCCGGCGGCCGCGCGAGCGCCGGGCGCGCCATGAACGGCCGGATCTCGAAGTACTGGCGGACGACGAACAGGGCGGCGAGCGCGAGGTACATGAGCGAGAAGGCATCGCGGGGGATGACGGAGTGGGGCGTGAAGAACTGGAAGAGGAAGAGGAAGAGCAGCGCGCCCGCTTCGAGCAGCGACATGCGCAGGTTGATCAGCAGGACGACGGCGAGCAGGCTCTGCGCGGCGGTGAGGAGCACTTCCTCGGCCTGGCGCGTATCGGTCGGCAGCGGGTTCAGCGTGCCGCTCGACGCGGCGTAGGCGAGCGGCAGGCAGCCGATGAGCAGCGTCCACTGGTTCACCTTCGACGAGACGAGCGCCCCGAGCGCGGCGTCGGCGCGGAGCCGGTAGGCGAGCAGCCCGGCGACGAGGAACTCCGGAAACTCCGACGCGAGCGGCGCCACCCACTGCACGAGCTGGAACTCGTCGACGCCGAACTGCGTGCCGGTATGGATTAGCCCATCGGCGAAGGGCTCGGCAGCGATGAGGATCGCGGCCCCGGCGTAGAGGAACATCGCGCCGACGACGAGCCGGCGCTGCGTGGTCGGCAGGTTCGCGATCGTCTCCGCGGGCCCGACGAGCGACGACTCCTCCTCGATCTCGCCGCGCGATGCCAGATAGACGTATGCGGCGAAGAGGCTCACGAGGAACGCGGCATCGAACAGCGTGATGCCGCCGCGGAGGGGGATGATGAACGAGTAGATCGTCGCGATGCCGAGGATGCCGACCTCAACCCGGTGCGTGGCGGCGAGCTTCAGGACGCTGCCGCCGGTGCGCAGGTAGAAGATGCCCACGACCATCGTCCAGCCGAGGCCGACCAGCAGGCGGTTGCCGCCGGTCATGTTCGCGGTGGCGTAGGCGGCATACGAAGGGTCCTTGCCGGCCTTCCATGCGAAGAGCACGTCCACGGCGTACTCGGGCAGGACGGCGATCAGCGCGAGGCCGGCGAGCGCGAGCGTGCGCGGGATGTCGCGCTCGGCCGCCTCCGCGGTCCAGGTCAGCAGGAACGCCGCGGAGACGATCGCGAGACCGAAGCAGACCGTCTCGACGGGGACGCTGGCGCCCCAGAGGTGGAGGCGGATCGTCGCGGCGGGCCAGGCAAGGAGCGCCATCGCGATCGGCCAGCGCCAGCGTTCGATGTCGCGGGGCATGGGCGGCTCCAAGAAAAAAGACCTTCGATGACCGAGTCATCAAAGGTCTCACCACCCGCCGAGCGGGTTGTCCGGACCGGGCACGGGGCCGGGTCTGGCGATCCGGACTGCCCGCGGACGGCGGGCCAGTTACTCCCCTTTGGGCACCTGCACGCTACCGCCGGCGCCAGCGTGCGTCAATCCGCGCGCAGCTCAGCCGGCGCGGCTGCTGCGGGCGCAGGCGGCGTGCTTCAGCGAATCGATGAGCTCCGCGTCGCAGTAGTCATCGCGGGTCTCGCCGCGCTCTGGCAGGCGCAGCTCCTGCGCGAAGAAGTCGTCCTGCGTGAGCGGCCCGCCGCAGGTTGCGCAGAAGAACATCGGCCGGCCCTGCGGGTCGAGCACGATGGGCGAAGTCGTCGTCATCGGACACCACCTCCTGCGATCCGAACGCAGGTCGCGACGAGGCGTGACAGGGGCCGCGGCGCGCGGCCGTGATTTACATAACGCTAGCATCAGGCGCGTGCGCCGCCGGTCGATACTGATCTGGGGAAGCAGGGGTCGGGGGAAGCCCCGATTGACCTTCGTCGTTCGTCCAGCGGTCCCGGCGACGGGGCTGCGTGCGCATCCGCCCGGCATCGCGCCGGGATGCCGCGATGCGTCAAGCCCCCGGGCGAAACGGGGGGCGGCATGCGCACGTTGAATCTGACGGGGGAGGGAAGCGAGGACGCATGAGCGACCGCGACTACTACGAGGTTCTCGGGCTGACGCCGGAAGCGGATGGGGCGATGGTGGACCAGGCGTACTGGCACCTCGCGCGCAAGTACCAGAAGCTCTCGGGCACCACGATCACCGGGCAGCGCATGCTCGACGACTTGAACGAGGCGTACGGGGTCCTGGGGACACCGCGGCTCCGGCGTCAGTACGACGCCTTCCGGGACGAGGTGCTCATCGGCAAGGGCGTGCTGAAGCCGGTCACGGCCAAACAGAAGCGGCTACGCAAGGATGAAAAGCGCGCTCGCGCGTCCGAGGGGCACGGCGTCTCGCTGCCGCGGGTGGCGGTCCCGGGGGTCGCGCACTGGCGCACCTACGCCGCGGCCGCAGCCGTCTTCATCGGGGCTGGCGCCGCCGGGTGGTACGGGCTGAACGCCATGTTCGTGGGCCTCGGCCTCGGCGCGGGCCTCGTGCTGGCGCTGCTGCCGGCGCTGAAGCAGCGGGCGCCGCAGATGCCGCAGGTGCGGCTCTCGCGCCCGTCGCTGCCTGCCGTCGAGTTGCCTTCGGTCCGCATACCCGAGATCAAGGCGCCGAAGATCGCGCTGCCGCAGCTCGACCTGGCGCCGGCGGAGGAAGACGAGGAAGTGACGCCGGACGAGATCCGCGCCTCGACCGCCGCGATGATCGCGCGCTGGCGGAAGAGCGTGGGCCTGAAGCCCGTGGCGCTCAGCGAGCTGGGACCGGCGCTCGGCGCGCCGGCGCCGAGCACGACGCTCGTGGAAATCGTCGAGTCCGAGCGGGAGATCGAAGACGCGGAGAACGCGCCGCTGGATGCCGTGATCGACATCCTGCGCGGCGCGCGGCGGACGGCGCCGGAGCTGCCGGACCGCTGACCTGAAACGTCGGGAATGAGCGGCAGGACGGCCCCTCGAGCGTCTTCGAGGGGCCGTTTTCGTCGCCCCGCACGATGATCGCACTATAGATGTTATGTAGACGTGCCGATGCCGGAACCACAGGCGCCGCGTGGGACGCGGCTGAATCTGGGCCGAAGCTGGAGGCGCTCAAGACCCTAAGGGACAGCACCGATAATCCCTCGGAGGAAGGCGCGCGGCCCGCGCTGCTGCGCTGACGCCCGGGACAGCGCGACGCGCGGCCCACGCAGCGACAGGAAGGACCTGCAGCCGGACATGGCGCAGCACGCGACCATCGAAAGCATCGCCCGCGCCGAGCCGGGCGCGGCGCGCACCTGGCACGGGCCTCCGTCCTGGCTCGTGAAGACGATCGGCGTCGTGCTCGTGTCGCTCACGTTGGCGTCGATCATCGCCGCGCCATACTTTATGTCGCGCAACGGCTTCACCGCCGTCGAGATGTTCCTCGTCTTCCTGTGCATCGCCTACGCCATCTTCGTCGCCGCGCACTCGCGCAGCACGCACGTGAACCTCGAGCGCGCGTATTCGGCGCACCTGGAGGAATTGAGCCAGCGGCTGCGGAACATGGCGTACCGCGACGCGCTGACCGGGCTGTTCAACCACCGCTACTTCTACGAGCAGCTCTCGCACGAGATCGAGCGCTCGGTGCGCTACAACCAGCCGCTGACGCTGCTCCTCATGGATATGGACAACTTCAAGGAGATCAATGACACCTACGGCCACCTCGTGGGCGACAAGTTCCTGGGGCTCGTCGGCCAGGCGATCTCGCGCCAGATCCGCGCCTCGGACATCGGCGCGCGCTACGGCGGCGACGAGTTCGTCGTGATCCTGCCGAACACGAACGCCGACGAGGCGCGCAAGACGGCGGCGAAGCTCCGGGCAGCGGTGGCGGCGAGCGCCGCCGTGAGCGCGGGCGACGAAGGCGTGAAGCTCGGCATCTCGATCGGCATCGCGTCTTGCCCGGAGGACTCACGGGCGCCGGGCGAGCTGCTGCAGATCGCCGACAGCCGGCTCTACGACGCGAAGGCGGCGCGCCCCGGGCGGCGGCGCGAGCGGCGCCCCCCGGACGCCGCCGCGTAGGCCCGCGCCTCGTGCCGCCGAATCCGGCGATGCGCTAGACTGACGCGCGATTCACCGGAACCGGGCCGGCCCCGCAGATGGGGCAACCTCGCCCCGACCGGCCTCGAAGGAAACCATGCTCAGAGCCGCCCGGTGGACGGTCCTCGCCCTGCTCGTAGCCTCGGTCGTCGTGCTCTCGTTCGCCATCGGCTACGTCGTGCGCGGCGCCGGCGACGACGGCAGTTCGAGCACCCAGGGTGCGGCCGCTGACGCCGGCGCCGAGAACTTCTCGAATCTGAACCAGATCCTCTCGATCCTGAAGGACAAGTACGTCGACCCGGACCGCATCGACGCGGAGACGCTGTACCAGGCGGCGATCAACGGCATGCTCGACACGCTGTCGGACAGCGGCGTGTTTTATGTCGACCCGAACACCGTAAAGACGGGCGTGGGCCCCAGCGGCACGTTCGAAGGCATCGGCGCGACGGTCTCGCAACAGGGCAACGACATCGTGATCGTCGCGCCGATCGATGGCACGCCCGCGCAGCGCGCCGGCATCCGCGCCGGCGACGTCATCGAGGAGGTCGACGGCGAATCCACGGCGGGCTGGACACAGGAGAAGGCGGTCATCAAGATCCGCGGGCCGCGCGGGACCAAGGTGACGCTGAAGGTGCGCCACAGCGACGGGACCGAGGACACGTACGAGATCGAGCGCGACGAGATCAAGGTGCAGAGCGTGACGACGACGCCGCCCGGCGGGTCGCTCGTCGACGGCGCCGGCACGCCGATCGACGACGTCGCGTACATCCACATCCGCGAGTTCAGCGAGCAGACGCACGACGAGATGGTGAAGGCGCTGCAGGACGCCGTCTCGAGCAACAAGCGCGGCATCATCCTCGACCTGCGCAACAACCCGGGTGGCCTGCTGCGGACGACGGTGGACGTCGCGGACGAGTTCCTCGACAGCGGCACGATCCTCAGCGAGCGCGAGCGCGACGGGAGCGAGAACACCTTCCGCGCGCACCAGGGCGGCGTCGCGACGCAGATCCCGGTGGTGATCATCCTCAACCGGTTCAGCGCGAGCGGGTCGGAGGTGCTGTCGGCGGCGCTGCACGACAACGGGCGCGCGACGATCGTCGGCGAGAAGTCATTCGGCAAGGGGACGGTGAACATCTCGAACGACCTGAAGGACGGCGGCCAGCTCTACGTGAGCATCGCGAAGTGGCTGACGCCGAACGGCGTGCAAATCGACGAGGTTGGCATCCGCCCAGACATCCCGGTCCAGCTCTCCGATGCCGATATCGACGCGCGGCGCGACGTCCAGCTCTTCAAGGCGATCGACGTGCTGCGCGGGACGGACACGACGCCCGCGGCGGCGCTCACGCCCGAACCGACGCCGGCGGCGACGCCGACCAGCAGCGGCGGCTGACGCCACCCGCCGCGATGGCCGAGATCCAGCAGGTCGCGAGCAACCGCCGGGCGCTCCACGACTACGAGATCATCGAGCGCCTCGAGGCGGGGATCAGCCTGACGGGGACGGAGATCAAGTCGATCCGCGCCGGCGGCGCGCACATCCGCGAAGGCTACGTGCGACCCGTGGACGGCGAGCTGTGGCTCTACGGCGCGCACATCGCCCCGTACGGCGCCGGGAGCTACCAGAACCACGAGCCGACGCGCCCGCGCCGCCTCCTGCTGCACAAGTCGCAGATCCGCGACTGGACGGCGCGGATGGCGGAGCGCGGGCTCACCTGCGTGCCGCTCAACCTGTATCTGAAGGACGGCAAGGCGAAGCTCGACATCGCGCTGGTGCGCGGACGCAGGGCGTACGACAAGCGCCAGGCGATCGCGAAGCGCGAGGCCGAGCGCGAGATGCAGCGCGCCCTCCGCGCCCGCGGCTGAGGCCGGCGGCTTGACCCCTCGCGCCGAGGGCGTAGGCTCAGCGCGATGGACTCCCCTGCCCTACCGCTCGACCAGGCCGCGATCGACGCCCGCTCGCGCCAGCTCGCGGAGGAAGGCGCTCGCCTTCTCGCGTCGCGCTGGGACGAAGCGGCGGCGATGTGCCTTGGCGCGCCGCATGAGCACGCGGCGGGCCACGACCCGCGCGGGACGCTGGCCTACGCCGGCGTGCTGTTCGCCGCCGGCGACAGCGAGCGTGCCCGACGCGCCGTGCGCGCGGTGCTGGCGATGCAGGAGCGCACGCGGGCACACGCGCACCTGGGCAACTTCCGCTGGATGCTGGAAGAGGAGACGGTGCGCGACCTGAACGCCGTCGAGTTCCTGCTCGACGGGCTCGCGGACCTGCTCCGCGACCATGAGCCGGCGATGGGCGGTGCGCTGGCGTCGGAGGTGCGCGAGGCGATGCGGCTGGGGCTGGCGGAGATCGACCGGCTCGACGTGCACCCTTCGTACACCAACATCTTCCTGAGCGACGCGTGCAACCGCGCGCTGTGCGGCCAGGCCATCGGTGACGCACGAGTGGTGACGCGCGGCGCCGAGCGCGTCGACGCGTGGCTGGCGTTCACCGCGAGAAGCGGCGCGCCCCACGAGTACAACAGCCCGACGTACCTCGCCGTCGATATCGAGCGCATGGCGAAGCTCGCCGAGCACGGGGCCGGCGCCGCGCTGCGAGCGCGCGCGCTCGTGGCGGAGCAGCTGCTCTGGCGGCACGCCGCGGCGCACTGGCATCCCCCGACGGCGCAGCTCGTCGGGCCGCACTCCCGCTCGTACTTCGACGGATGGACCGGCGCGCCCGGGTTCCTGAAGCTGATCCTGTGGAAGCTGCTGGGTGACGACCTCCTGCGTGCGCCGTCGCCCTACGCGGCACGCGGGCGCGAGGAAGGGCACCTGGGCATCGCGCGCGGCCGGTTCCACCCACCGGCAGACGCCATCGGACTGCTGCAGGAGAAGGCCTATCCGTACGAGCACATCGACGTCGCGGACGCGGTGCGGGGCCAGCGCCTGACGACGTACATGACCCGCGACTACGCGCTCGGGACGGCGTCGCGCGCGTTCACCGTCGGCGAGCCGCCGGAGCCGTGGCCCGGGCCGAACTCGCTCTTGCTCCATGTGCGGCGCGAAGGCGCGCCGGGGTTCGCGGTGCTCCATCTGCGCTACGTG
>DASRHM010000073.1:0-13212 GCA_035650575.1 Dehalococcoidia bacterium
GGCGACACCACGGTCTCCATCGCCATGGTCGGCGACTTCGCTGTCGCCTTCCTCTTCGGCCCGGCGGGCTCGGTGCTGGTCAGCCCGCTCGTGACCCTCAGCACCAACAGCAGCGGCCTCTGGTACAAGCGGCTGTTCAACCTCGGCTCCGAAGTGCTGGTCAACGCCGCCACCGCCGCGCTCGTCTGGTCCCTCATGGGCGGCCGCTTCAACCTCCAGTGGTGGACCCCGTTCGTCGCGCTCGCCGCCGTCGCGGTCTATTACGTGCTGAACATCAGCTCCGTCACCGGCGCCGTGAGCCTCGCTACCCGCACCCCCATCCGCTCCGTCTGGGCGGAGAAGTTCGAGTGGCTCGTTCCGCATTATGTCGTGTTCGGCATGCTCGGCCTCGCCCTTGCCGCCGCCTACCAGGCGCTCGGCATCGCCGGCCTCCTCGCCTTCGCCGCGCCGCCCCTCATGATGCGCCTGTCCATGAAGCAGTACGTC
Organism: Dehalococcoidia bacterium; assembly: GCA_035650575.1. Lineage (GTDB taxonomy): Bacteria > Chloroflexota > Dehalococcoidia > DSTF01 > JACRBR01 > DASRHM01. The sequence goes on from DASRHM010000073.1 coordinate 487, forward strand.
GACAAGACCGCCGAAAACGTCGAAGAGCTCAGGAAGACCAACCGCGAGCTACAGAAGGCGAATCGCGACATCCTGCGCATGGCCGACCAGCTCCGCGAAACCTACGACGGCACGCTCGAGGCGCTCGTCTCCGCCCTCGACGCCCGCGACCGCGAGACCAAGGGCCACTCCATCCGCGTCGCCAAATACATGATGGAGATCGCGTACCACATGGGCATCGAGCCCGGCACCGACGAATGGGTGGACATGCAGCGCGGCGCCCTGCTCCACGACGTCGGCAAGATCGGCGTCTCCGACACCATCCTCCACAAGCCCGGCCCGCTCACCGAGGAGGAGTGGGTGGACATGCGCCGCCACCCTGGCATCGGCCACGAGATGCTCAAGGAAATCTCGTTCCTCTCCGGCGCCGCCGGCATCGTCCTGGCGCACCACGAGCGCTTCGACGGCAAGGGCTACCCGCGCGGCCTCGTCGCGGACGAGATCCCGCTCGGCGCCCGCATCTTCGTCATCGCCGACACATTCGACGCGATGACGTCGGACCGCCCCTACCGCCGCGCTCTCTCGCCCGACGTCGCGCGCGAGGAGGTGATCAAGTGCAGCGGGACGCAGTTCGACCCGCGCTGCGTCCAGGCGTTCCTGCTCGCATTCGAGAAGATCGTCGAGATCCGGATGGCGGACGAGGAAGAGGAGTCCGAGTTTCACGCCGCGGCGGCGCCCCGCGCGGCCGCGGCCTAGCGCTTGACAAGCGCAAGAGACGCGAAGGCTCCCCTCGGTCCCGAGGGGAGCCTTCTGTTGCGGGGTTTGTAGGCTTACCAGCTGACCCGGGAGACCATCGCCGTTCCCTCCTTACCCTGACCTGCGGCCCTCCGGCCGCTTTCGTACTTCCGAGTACCGACCCGTCGGTATGTTTGTACGCCCCGCCGCCTGTGCCTGTCAACCCCGTATGGCAACCTTTTTTCAACTTGACGCGAAGAAGCCACGACGCGCGCGTTGCAATCGCCGGTCACCCCTCCAGACCGCGCTCTCCCCGCCGATACGTCACATAGGAAAAATGCCGATGGATCCCCTCGAGAGCCGCCAGGCCGCCCGCAGCCGTACCGCCCGCGACAACATCGTCCAGGCGGCGCTCACCGTCTTCGCGCTCAAGGGCTACAGCGCCGCTTCGATGGACGACATCTGCCTCGCGGCCGGCTGCTCGAAGGGGGGGCTCTACCACCACTTCCCAACGAAGTCAGCGGTCCTCTCGGGCGTCGTCGACCGCCTGATCGCCAGCAACGCCCTCCTGCCGCCCTTCGAGTCCGACTCCGACCTCCCCGTCCCCGCGAGCGCCATCAGCCGCGTCCTCGTCGAAGTCTGGGCCCAGGCCGCGCGCTCCCCGGAGCTGCGCGCCCGCCTGCGCGCCGGCTACGAGGCGCGCCTTGACGGCATCCTCCGGCGCTCGTCCGGCGCCGTCCTGGTCGAGATCCTCCGCATCGGCACGCTGATCCAGATGCTCACGCGCGACGAGGCGCTCGACGCCGCCGAGGCCGCCCGCCGCCTCGGCATCGACCGCGCCGCCTGACCGCCGTCAACGAGAGCGCGGGGGCCGGCAGGTCCCGGCGACGCCCGGCGGTGCAGCCGCGCCGCCACCGCTCACCCTCGGCGTCCGCCTCTTACCGCCGGACCCCCGCCGCGGGCGCCCTTGCTCTGCACGGACGAGCTGCATCCCGCCCGACGCGATCGGGCGCGGCCAGCCCGCCGTGCGCCGCGATGGCCCTTCCCTAGCGCATCCCGTGCTGTCTTGCTGTTTGCCGTTTGCTGTCTGCTGCCCGCGTTGCGCCCGCCAGGCGCCGCCCTACGCCGAGAGCCACATCCGGCGGCGGCGCTCCCGGTCCTGCTTCGCCTGCTCCAGGCTCTTCATCGCCTCTTCCAGCACGGTCTCCGGCCGCGCCATCGAAGGTCCGGAGACCGCCGACCCGGTGCACACCCCCGCCCACAGCGAGATGCTGCGTCCGCCGACCTCGGCCAGCGCCGAATCCCGCGCCAGCCGGTCCTCCAGCCGCTCGATGAAGGCGTCGATGCCCTCCTCGCCCGTCTCCAGGAGGATCACGCCGAACTCGTCGTCCCCGAGCCGCGCGACCACGTCGTTGAACCGCTTGGTCGCCTCGATCGCCCGCGCCACGTGCCGCAGCACCTCGTCTCCCGCCCGCACCCCGTACTCCCGATTCACCGCGGTCAGGTTGTTCACGTCGATCAACACCACCGCCATCGTGCGCCCACTCCGCCGCGCGCGGTGATGCTCGTCGGTGAGCCGCCGGGCGAAGTGCTGGAATGTGGGCAGGTCCGTCAGCAGGTCGTTCTCGCCGTCCTCGTCCTCGCCGCCGCGTCGTCCCGGATACGGGTCATCGTGCGTCACCACGAAGGCCACCGCGACGAGCAGCCCCGTCATCCCCGCCGCCAGCAGCGATGGCAGGTGCTGCGTCCTCCCGAACTCGCTGAACAGCGCCGAGATGATCGCCCCCGCCCACGCGAGCGTCAGCAGCCGCAACAGCAGCGGCGTCCAGTTGATCGGCCCACGCGACTCGCGCGGCCGCCCCTTCCGTTCGAACACCGGATACTCCGGGCGCTCGGATCGAAAGCGGTCCGGCTGGCGTGCGCGACGCTGCGTCACTGGGCTGACCCCCTACCCCTAGGAATAGTCGGCAGCCTCGCCGCGGCCCGCATAGCACGCCCGCGCCGCAAACCGCCGCGTCGGTCGGGCCCGCGCCGCCGCGTTGTAGGCGATTTTCTCGACGGGCTATAATCGATCGCCCGGGGCTGTGCCGAGAGGAGGTGGCATCGTGCAGATCGATTGGGGGAAGACCATCGATGACATCTTCGCCGACAAGATCTCCTGCCTCCGCTGCGGCACCCTGAACACGACCCTGGTCGCCGGCTACACGCGCTCGCCCGCCGCGGCCGACTACGCCCCTCGCGTCCACAACTGCAAGAACAAGGAAGAGTGCGACGCCCGCCGCCTCGTCGTCGTCTGCGAGAACTGCGCCCGCGAGCTGCGCCTGCGCGCCAACCCCGTCGACCAGGAAGGGATGATGAACCTGCTGGTCAACGACTGCCGCAAGGACCTCGAGGACTGCCTCGACTATTTGGCGGACTACTGGCAGGAAGACCTCGATATCGACCCGGCCGACGCCGACAAGCGGCTCGAGGAGATCGAGCCGGACATCTACGCCGAGGAGGACGCCTGGCGCCGGAAGCTCGAGGAGGAGTACCTGAGCTACCACCGCTGGTACCGTGAGCACGGCGTGCGCGTCCCGAACCCCGGCTGGCGCAACGAGTACGTCGAGGAGATCATCGCCCTCGGCTACACCACGCTTCTCGGCGACTGACCGCCCGCCGCGCGCCCCGGCTCGCCGCGGCCCTCCGTTCCCATTGTTGGCGACGCCCGGAGGCCCCGATGGCGCTGGTCCTGCTCCTCTTTGACTCCCGCGGCGGCCTCACCGAGGAGCTCGCCGAATCTATCGCCGAAGGCGTGCGGTCCGTCGAGGGCGCACAGATCTCCTACCACCGCATCGATGAGGCCGCGCCGGCGGAGCTGACGACCTGCGACGCGCTGATCGTCGGTTCGCCGAACTGGAGCGGCATGACCGGCAAGCTCAAGGAGTGGTTCGACTACAGCGGCGACCTCTGGGAGTCGGGTGAGCTCGCGGGCAAGCCCGGCGCCGCCTTCACCGCCGGCTGGTCACGGAGCGGCGGCACCGAGGCGACGCTGCTGCAGCTCGTCCACCTGATCCTCTCGCACGGCCTGATCCTGGTCGGCCTGCCGTGGACGGAGCGGATGCGCCGGAGCGGCTCCTACTACGGCGCCACCGCCCATGGCGAGGTCACCGACGACGACCGCGCCCAGGCCCGCGCCCTCGGCGAGCGCGTCGCCCGCCTCGCGGTGCGTCTGTCGAGCGACGGCTAACCCTCAAAGCCGGGAAGGATACCCTGTGATCCGCACAGCCCGCTTGGCACCTTCCTGAGGGCTGCGGGATACGCGAGATTGTGCGCGTCGGGGTAAATCGAAACGGAGAACCTCCGATGCACAGGCACTTGTTGAAGCCAGGGTACACGTACGGTTTGTCCCAAGACCTCAAGGACGGATGCGGAGAGAGCTCGTCGCCCCGGCCTTTCAGTGAGCACCGCGGATAGCTCGAGGGCGTCGAAGCTCGCGCCGAGGAGTAAGTCGCAAAGCTGCACCAACTCCGAATCGTCCCAATGGTCAACCGGCGCGTTCCGCGGGTTGGAATCAACGAATTCGACCGCAGAGACTCGGATCCATGGATAACGTTTCGCGCTCGCGTGACGGCGATTGACCTGCTCCTGCAAGCGCGCGGGAACTGCTTGGGCCGCGGCCCTGTCGAGTTCCGAGCCGGTGTCATCGTGCACGATCCGAATCCGCAGCAGATCCTGTTGGTAGAAGGACCACGCGATGGCCGCCGTCAGGCTCGTTACCTCCGAACGGACGAGATGCTCCTCGTACCTAAAGTCCCCCGGGTACGGGAATCGCTGGTAGCGATCCTGCTCGATGATGAACGCCTTGAACGGACACCCTCTTACGCAGCGCGCGAAGTATCCCGAAATCCAATCGCGCGCGACAAGGAACGCCCTATTTTGTTGACTCGCGCCCTTGATGTCCCGGAAATGAACTTCACCTGTGAACGCGTGCGCACGCCGGGCGCGGCTCAGTTCGGCAAGCAGCGAATCACGCCACTCATCAGGGACGAACAGCACACCATGAGCAAGAAACGGAGTTCGCCGCCGCTCGGGCTTGATCTCGTCGTGAACAGCGGTGACGCCGAGTGAGAGACGCCGGAAGGCGGGGATTAGTCGCTGCTGCGTAGCACCTCTGGATTTGATTTGTGCTGAGTATAGCACCGGGCGCGAGGAATCTACAGAACTGCGGTTAGGTCATCGAATAGGCCTCGCTGCGCACCCTGTCGATCACCTCGACCAGCCGCGCGCGCAGCAGCTCCAGCCCCCAGCGCTTTTCGGCCGAGATCAGCACCGCGCCCGGGACGTTCGCGCTCAGCTCCCGCTGGTAGCCGGCGACGTCCTCGATCGACCGCGGGTGCGCGCCGTCTTCGGCGGTCACCTGGTCGACCTTGTTGAGCGCCGTGATGCGCGGCTTCTCCGCCAGCCCGAGGTCCGCCAGCGTGTCCTCGACGGTCTGGCTCTGGCGCGCCGCGTCGGGATGCGTGATGTCGACGACGTGCAGCAGCACCGTCGCGTCCGCCAGCTCCTCGAGCGTCGCCCGGAACGCCGCGACGAGCTGCGTCGGCAGCTTCTGGATGAACCCGACGGTGTCGGTGAGCAGCGCCGGGTGGAGGTCGTCGAGCTGGATGCGGCGCGTCAGCGGGTCGAGCGTCGCGAAGAGCTGGTCCTGCACGAATACGTCGCCGTCTTTCGTCAGCGCCCGCATCAGCGTGCTCTTCCCCGCGTTGGTGTAGCCGACGAGCGCCACCACCGGGATGCCCTCGCGCTCGCGGCGCCGGCGGTAGAGCGAGCGCTGCTTGCGCACGTCCTCGATCTCGTCCTTCAGCCGCTGGATGCGCTTCCGCACGAGCCGCCGGTCCGTCTCGATCTGCGTCTCGCCCGGCCCGCGCACGCCGATCGCCCCCGGCGACCCGCTGCGGCCGCCGAGCCGCTCCAGGTGGCTCCACTGCCCCTTCAGGCGCGGCAGCAGGTACTCCGTCTGCGCCAGCTCCACCTGCAGGCGGCCCTCGCGCGTCCGCGCGCGCATCGCGAAGATGTCGAGGATCAGCGCGGTCCGGTCGAGCACTTTCACCTGCAGCGCGTTCTCCAGGTTCGCCTGCTGCGACGGCGTCAGCTCATCGTCGAAGATGACCATCGTGTAGCCGGCGCTGGTGCGCAGGCTCTTGATCTCCTCGAGCTTCCCCTTGCCGACGTACGTCGCCGGGTGCGGCGAGTCCAGGCGCTGCACCGCGCGGCCGGCGATCTCCGCGCCCGCCGTCTCGGCGAGCAGCGCCAGCTCGTCGAGCGAGCCGTCCGCGCTCCAGCCGTGCCCATCCCGCCGCGACGTGCGCTGCACGCCGACGAGGTATGCGCGCTCCGGTTCGAGTTCCGTGACCTGGGGTTGTCTGGGGATGCGATGCCTCCTGACCGCGCACGATCAGCGTAGCAGACGCGCTCGCTCCGGCAGCGCTACTCCGTCAGGGAGAGCAGGTTCCCGTCCGGGTCCCGGAACCACGCGATGCGGCCGCCGCCCGGCGCGTCCCACACGCCGCGCCCGTCCTGGTCGAGTCCGGCAAAGCGCTCGAACCGCACCCCGCGCGCCGCCAGCGCATCGACGGTCGCGTCGATGTCGTCGACCTCCCACCCGAGCGCGGTGTACGGCGGCGCCGCCACCTCCCGCACCTTCGCGATGCGCAACGTCACGCCGTTCGCGTCGAAGATCAGCGCGAAGCGATCCTCGGCGATGAGCGTGAGCCCGAGCACGCCGGCGTAGAACGCCCGCGCCCGCGAGGCGTCTGCCGTCGCCAGCATCGCCACGACCTTCGCGCGCTCCAGCATCGGATCCGCTCCAACATCCAATATCGAAGATCCGAGATCGGCCCCGCGGCGTGCGCCGATGCGTGACCAGCCGCTGTCTGCGCGATCGGCGCAATCTGCGGACGCGTCCTCAGGCCAGCGCCGGCAGCGCCGCGATGCGCCGCAGCCCTTCGTCGACGCGCTCGTCTGGCAGCGTCAGCGACAACCGCACGTAGCCTTCGCCGCTCGGCCCGTAGCCATTCCCCGGCGTCACGATCACCGCCGCGTCGTCGAGCAGGCGTTCCGCGAACTGCGCCGAGGTCATCCCGCCCGGCACCTTCGCCCAGACGTACAGGCTCGCCTTCGGCGGCGTCACCTGCAGCCCCAGCTTGCGGAGCGCCGCCACCACCTTGTCGCGCCGGCGCTGGTAGATCGCGTTGTGCTCCGCGATGCAGTCCTGCGGCCCCTCGAGCGCCGCGATCGCCATCCGCTGCACCGCCTGCGATACGCCGGAATCGAGGTTCGACTTCACGCGCATCAGCGCGTCGATGATCCGCGGGTTGCCCACGGCCATGCCGATGCGCCAGCCCGTCATGTTGTAGCTCTTCGACAGCGAGTGGAACTCGATGCCGACGTCGCGCGCGCCCGTCGCCTGCAGGAAGCTCACCGGCACGTACTCGTCGTACGCCACCTCGCTGTACGGCCCGTCGTGGCAGATCGCCAGGTCGTGGCGCTTCGCAAAGTGCGCCGCGCGCTCGAAGAACTCCAGGTCCGCGACCGCCCCCGTCGGGTTGTTCGGGTAGTTCAGCCAGAGCACCTTCGCGCGGCTGGCGATATCGAGCGGCACGGCGTCCAGGTCCGGCAGGAAGCCTCGCTCCTCGCGCAGCGGCAGCTTGTACGACGACCCGCCCGCGAACATCGTCCCGATCTCGTACACCGGGTACGACGGGTCCGGCACCAGCGCCACATCGCCCGGGTCGATGAAGCAGAGCGCGATGTGGCCGATGCCCTCCTTCGAGCCGATCAGCGACAGCACTTCCTTCTCAGGGTCGAGCGTCACGCCGAAGCGCCGCTCGTACCACGCCGCGACGGCCTGCCGGAACTCGGGCAGCCCCTCCGTCTCCGGGTAGCGATGGTTCGCCGGCTCGCGCGCCGCCTCGCACAGCGCGTCGACGATGTGCGGCGGCGTCGGCAGGTCGGGGTCGCCGATCCCGAACGAGATCACGTCGATCCCCTGCGCCTTCTTCGCCGCCACCTTCTTGCTGATTTGCGCGAAGAGATACGGCGGCAGCTGCTCGATTCGGTCGGCGAAACGCATGTCCCTCGTCCCGTGCGCTTGCGTGTGTCCCGTGGCCTCGAATTGTCCCCCATGCGCCGTGCTGCAGCCAGCGCGCGCTCGCGTTCTGGCCGACGATCGCTGGTCAGTGCGATCGACGCGGCGCCCGCGTTCGGATGGCGGCCGAGCCAATAGCGGGAGTGCAGGCGGCTGCGCCCCCTGCCGCGGGGCTTCGGGAATGGCCCCCCCCCCGGCTCACCACACATCTCCGAGGGCGGTGGCCGGCACTACCCGCCGCAAGCGCGATCAGGCCCTGCGCCGAGCAATTAGACGCGATACGCGCGCAGCCCGTCGCACGGCGCGGTGATGTACAGCGCCGGCGACCGCCCGGTGCGCTCGGCGTATGCCGCCACCACCTCCCGCTCGAACGCCGCCACCGCCTCCGCTCGCAGGAGGCTCACCGTGCAGCCCCCGAACCCGGCGCCCGTGAGGCGCGAGCCCAGCACGTAATCCCGCGCGTCCGCCAGCTCGACGAGCAGGTCCAGCTCCGCCGAGCTCACCGCGTAGTCGTCGCGCAGCGACGCATGGGACGCCCGCATCAGGCGCCCGAACGCAGCGAAGTCGTCCGCCCGCAGCGCCTCAACCCCCTCCCGCACGCGCGCGATCTCGCCGACGACGTGCCGCGCGCGGCGCAGCGGCGTCGAATCGACGTCCACGCGCGCCATCTCCTCCGCCCTCACGTCGCGCAACGACGCCAGCTCCGGCCGCCCGAGCCGCGCCCGCAGCTCGGCGACCGCCTCCACGCACTCGCGCCGCCGCTCGTTGTACGCGCTCGACGCCAGCTCGCGTGAGACGCCGCTGTTCACGATCGCCACCGCAAGCCCGGCGCGCGCGAGCCGGAGCGGGATCTGGTCGTGCACCAGCGTCCGGCAGTCGATGAGCAGCGCGTGGCCCGCGCGGCACAGCGCCGATGCGAACTGGTCCATGATCCCGCACTGCACGCCGACGTACGCGTTCTCCGCGCGCTGGCACAGCAGTGCCAGCGCCACGTCGTCGAGATCGAGCCGGCCCGCCTCGCGGAAGGCGCCCGCGACCGCCACCGCGAGCGCCGCCGACGACGAGAGCCCCGCCCCCTGCGGCACGTCTCCCGCGACCGCGAGGTCCAGCGGCCGTACGCTATGCCGCGCATCGCGCAGCGCGCACGCCACCCCGCGCACGTACGCCGCCCAACCGCCGGGCGGCGCTTCCGGCTCGTCGAGCGCGATCGCGGCCGTCTCGCCGAACTCGAGCGAGTGCGCGCGGACCGCGCCGGTCGCGCCCGGCGCCCATGCGCAGATCACGCTGCGGTCGATCGCGAACGGCAGCACGAGACCATCGTTGTAGTCGACGTGCTCGCCGATGAGGTTCACGCGCCCCGGCGCCTCGGCGATGCCCTCCGGCGCTCGCCCGAAGGCGCGCCGGAACGCCGCCACCACCGCCTCGACCCGCTCCCCGTGCGGCCGCGCTACGTCCGTGGCGGGGCCTCGCGCAGCTCCTGCGCCTTGTCCTCCGGCGCCGTGTCGTTGATGTACGTCCCGGCGCCCGTCTCGACGCCCGCGAAGTACTTCAGCCTGTCGCGCGCACGATACGGCGGCAGGAACTCGAGGTGCAGGTGCGCGCCGGGCGGCTCCGGCCCGTCGACACGCCGCTGGTGCATCGACATCGTGTAGGGCATCGCGAAGCCCCACAGGTTGTCGTACTTCGCCTGCACGAGCCGCACGATCCGCGCGAGCCCGGTGCGCTCGGCCTCGCTCAGCTCGAGCAGCGACGCGCGATGCTTCGCCGACGCGACGTGCACCTCGTACGGCACGCGCGCCGCGAACGGCACCCACGCCACCCATCCCTCCATCGCCGCGATGATCCGTCGCCCGTGCACCAGCTCGTCGGCGACGAGGTCGCAGAGCAGGCAGCGCCCCGTCACCTCTTGATGATGGCGCGCGGCCGCCTCCTCGCGCTGGATGTGCGGCGGCACGTACGGGAACGCGTAGAGCTGCCCGTGCGGGTGCGTCAGCGTCACGCCGATCTCCGGCCCGCGGTTCTCGAAGATGAACACGTACTTGACGTCGGTGCGCGCGCCCAGCTCGCCGTAGCGGTCCGCCCAGACGTCAACGAGGTGCCGCGCTTGCGCTTCGGGCAGCGTCGCCAGCGTTGCGTCGTGGTCCGGCGAGTAGACGATGACCTCGCAGACCCCGCGCGCCGCCGCCCGCCGGTACAGCGGCGACTCGTCCTCGACCGCGGGCGCGTCCGGCCGGAAGCTCGGAAAGCGGTTCTCGAACGCCACCAGCTCGAACGCCGGCGACGGGATCTCCGTCGCGAAGCCCTCCGCCCTCGCGGTCGGACAGAGCGGGCAGTGCTCCTCCGGCGGCAGGAACGTGCGCTCCTGGCGCGCCGTCGAGACGATCACGTCCTCGTACAGCAGCGGGTTCCAGCGCAGCTCGAGCGCCCGGGCGCCGCGGTCCGCCAACCGCACGTCGAACACGGGCGGCGGCTGCTGCTCGAAGGAAAAGTAGTACAGGTAGCGCCCGTCCGCCCGGTCGACGCGCGTCTTGATCACGCCGCAGTCTACATCGCCCATCCGAGCAACCTGCCCGCCCGCGTCGCCCGAAGCGCCGATGCCGTCCGGGTCGGCGTCGCCCGCTTCTGCGGCCGACCGCGGGCCGCGCGCGGCGCCCGGCCGCACGTCACAGCTCGCTGATCGCCAGGCAGCGACTGCCACCCGCGACCTGGGCTGGGGGCCCACGGGTAGGCTGCGTTCGCTGCGAGAACGGAGCGAGGATGGATGGTGGACGGTGGAAGATGGTGGGTGACGGAAGGGTGTGGTTCGGAGCGAATGAAATGCTCCGAGTACCCTCGGGCCGTCGGTCCGGTTTCAACCTCCCCCGGCCTTCCCATGCGGCTAGCTTTCGCCTTCCGCCGGTACCGCCGGGTTCGTCCACCGGGGACGTCCTCAGCAACTCGGAGCAATGGCTACGATACGCGTCACGGCGGAGGCTGTCAATCGCCTTACGTCGTCAAGGTGATTGAAGTTTCTGCATAACCCGGGCGTGCTTATCGTTCGGGGCTGATGCGTCGTTCCGTCCGCAGGTGGCAGGCCGCAGGTCGCCCGTGGGCGCGCGGCGAGGTGTGCGTCGCGGCTGGTTTCGCGGAGGCGTGCCGACCACCCGCCCGCCCGCGGGTAGCATCAGTCGCGTGGGTGTGGAAGTCACAGCCTACAGGTGCGGCAGGTGGCCGGTCGCGGGTTGCAAGTTCCACGTTGCACGTCCGCTCACCCCTCGCCGCTCCGCCCCCGCGCCCGCTCCCGCAGCTCATACAGGCGCGTCATCGCCTCGAGCGGCGTCATGCTGTCCACATCGAGCGCGGCGAGCTCCAACCACAGCGGGTCCTCCGCCCTCGCCGGCGCGAAGAGCGGGAGCTGCGGCGGCGCCGGCGCGTGCCCGTTCCGGGCCCCGTGCTCCAGCTCCGCCAGCACCTCCCGCGCGCGCTGCACGACCGCCTTCGGCAACCCGGCCAGCTCCGCGACGTGCACGCCGTAGCTGCGGTCGGCCCCGCCCGGCACGACCCGCCGCAGGAACACGATGCGCCCCTGCTCCTCCGCCACCGCCATGTTCCAGTTCCGCACGCGCGGCAGGTGCTGCGCCAGCTCCACCAGCTCGTGGTAGTGCGTCGCGAACAGCGTCTTCGCCTGCAGCCCCGGGCGGTTGTGCAGGTACTCGATGACGGCGCGCGCGATCGCCATCCCGTCGTACGTGCTCGTCCCCCGCCCGATCTCGTCGAGCACCAGCAGCGAGCGCGAGGTCGCGTTGTGCAGGATCGCGCTCGTCTCGATCATCTCCACCATGAACGTCGACTGGCCCGAGCTGAGATCATCGCCCGCGCCCACGCGCGTGAACACGCGGTCCACCACACCGATGCGCGCCGACGACGCCGGCACGAAGCTCCCGCACTGCGCCATCAGCACGATCAGCGCCACCTGCCGCAGGTAGGTCGACTTCCCCGCCATGTTCGGCCCCGTGAGCACGACGATTTGCGCGTCCGAGGACGACAGCGTCGCGTCGTTCGGCACGAACGCGCCGGCGGCGAGCGACCGCTCGACCATCGGGTGCCGCCCATCGCGGATGTCGATCGCGTCGCCGTCATCGAGCGCGGGCCGCGCGTAGCCGTAGCGCGCCGCCGCCTCGGCGAGCGCGCATGCCACGTCGGCCTCCGCCACAGCCGCCGCCGTCGCCAGCACCTGCGCCGCCGCCGCCCCCACCTGCGCGCACACCTGCCGGAAGATCGCCGTCTCGATCTCCTTCGAGCGCTCGTCCGCGTGCAGGATCTGGCTCTCGTACTCCCGGAGCTGCGGTGTCGCGAAGCGCTCGGCGTTGACCAGCGACTGCCGCCGCTCGTAATGCTCCGGCACCGCCGCCAGGTTCGCCTTGCTCACCTCCAGGTAGTAGCCGAAGACGCGGTTGTAGCCGACCTTCAGCGACCGGATCCCCGTCCGTTCGCGCTCGCCTGCCTCCAGCTCGGCGAGGAACCGCCGCACGTCGCGCCGGATCAGCCGCAGCGAGTCCAACTCCGGCGCGAAGCCCGGCCGCACGACGTTCCCGGACTCCAGCGTCGCCCCCGGCTCGTCGTCGATCGCCTGCGCGATCGCCCCCGCGACGTCCGCGCACGGCCGCAGCCGCCCGGCGATCTCCGCCGTCCGGGCGTCGTCCTCGACCGCCGCCCGCAGCTCGGGGACCGCCTCCAGCCCGCGCCGCAGCGCGACGAGTTCCCGCGGCTGCGCGCGCTGCGCGACCACGCGCGCCACGAGCCGCTCGAGATCCGGCATCGCCGCGAGCGCCGCCGCCACCCGCCCCCGCCGCGACGCGCTCTCGTGGAGCGCCGCCACCGCGTCCAGCCGCGCCTCGATCGCG
>DASRHM010000074.1:0-19076 GCA_035650575.1 Dehalococcoidia bacterium
GAAGGTACGAAGCGACGCGTTGCGCCGGGACGACGGCCGGTGCGCGCGCCGTGCCGGTTGCATAGAAGTCGGGAGCGCGCGCATGGTCCACCGGCCCCGCATCGTCGTGACGCTGTGGGAGGACGTGCCCGCGGAAGCCGCTGAGCGCTACCTCTCCGGCGTGCGGGCGGCTGGCGCCGAGGCGATCGAGCTGGCGGCCGGGGACGCTGACGTGCGCGCGGCGCTCGCGGGCGCGGATGGGCTGATGCTCACCGGCGGCATCGACGTCGACCCCGCGCGCTACAGCGGCGAGCGGCACCCGAAGGTCAAGGAGACGGACCCCGCGCGCGACGCGATGGAACTGGCGGCGCTGGAGGCGGCGCTCAACCGGGACATCCCGGTGCTCGCGATCTGCCGCGGGCACCAGCTGATGAACGTCGGCTTCGGCGGCGCGCTGCTGCAGCACGTGGAGAGCGGCGAGCACCGCGCGGACTATCGCACCGAGGGTTATCCATCGCGCTGGCACGCGGTGCGCATCGCCGCGCCTTCGCGGCTCGCGGACGCGCTCGGCGCGGACGAGCTGGAAGTGAACTCGCGCCACCACCAGGCGGTGCGCGCCTCGGACCTGGCGCCAGGCCTGCGCGCGGTGGCGTGGGCGGACGAGCACGGGACGGAGCTCGTCGAAGGCTTCGAAAGCGAGCGGCACCGCTGGGCCGTCGGGGTGCAATGGCACCCGGAGCGGCCGGAGCCCGAGCGCCCGCACTTCGCCAGGCGGATGCGCGCGCTGTTCGCGGCGTTCGTGGCGGCCACGCGGCCGGTCAACGCGCGCTAGCGGGTCCGGTCGCGGACCGCGCCCGTCGCGCGCACGGCCGGTGGGCTACGGCGTGACGCCCGCCGCGACGAGCAACTCGGCGGCGCGGGCGCCGGAGCTCGTGTCCCCGAACGCCTCATCGACGATCTCCTGCACCTTGTCGGGGTCGAGGAGCTGGATCGACGCGGTGCAGGATGAGCATGAGACGGCCGCATCGCCCAGGGACTTGGTCTGCAGCTTGCTGTCGGGGACGCGCTTGAGCATCGCCAGCACGCCGGCCGACTGGCGCAGGCTCAGGTCGCTATCGATCGTCTTCCGGTATGCGCGGTAGACGGACGGAGCGCGGAAGAGCGAGAGCGGGGACGCGGCCTTGTCGATGAGCGCGGCGCCGACGCGCTGCTGGCGCTGGATGCGGTCGAAGTCGGTCGAACCCTCGCGGATGCGGCCGTACGCGACGGCGGAGTAGCCATCGAGCTCGAGCTTGCCTTCGGGGAAGTCCTGCGGCACGACGTGCACGTCGTCGTCGGAGTAGTCGGCCTGCCCGAACGCGCGCGGGTTGTCGATGGTGACGCCGCCCATCGCGTCGATGAGGTCCTCGGCGCTGTACTGGTCGAACGTCACGTAGTGGTCCACCTTGATGCCGAGGTTGTGCTCGATCGTCGTCATCAGGGCCTTCGGTGCGGCGCTCTTGTCCTTCGACGAATAGTTGTAGACGTAGGCGGTATTGATGCGGTCGCGGGCCCATGAGCCGTCCGGCTGCGGCACCTCCATCAGCGAGTCGCGCGGGATGCTGAGGAACGCCGCCTTGTGGGACCGTGGGTCGATGCGCAGCAGGAGGACGGTGTCGGTGCGGCTCGCTCCGGTCTCGCCGGGCCGGCGGTCGAGGCCGATGACGAGCACGGTGAACGGGCGGTCCGGCAGGCCGAAGATCATCGGCGCGCCGCCGGGGAAGGGGAGCGAGAGCCGCCAGGCGCCGACGGGGATCGGCTGGACGGCGGTGAGGACGGCGAGAGCGACGTAGGCGACCGCGGCGAGCAGCACGTTGCGGAGCTTGTGCGAGCGTCGCGGCTTTGGCGGCGCTTCCGCCGGCGCCGGGGCGGGCTGGCCGGGCAGCTCGATCGCGCCCTCGCGAAGCTGGCCGTAGGCCTCGATGTCGTCCATGACCGGGGATCATCATAGCGGAACGCCGGCGGGCGCTCGTGCGAGCATGGCATCCGGACGGCGCGAACGGGCCGGCCGGCAGTCGCGGCGCCGCGCGGGCGGGTACGAGACTGCCATCAGGGAGACTCGCGGAGGTGAGTGCCATGACCACGATGACGGTCGAAGAGACGATCCGGGACCTGATGGACCTGATGCCGTACGGGCTCTACATCGTCGGCTCGCGGAAGGGCGACGATGTGGACGGGATGCTGGCGGACTGGGTGATGCAGCTATCGTTCCGGCCGCGGCTCGTCGCGGTCGCGCTCGAGAACGACTCGCGAACGCTCGAGAACGTGCGCGCGAGCGGCGTGTTCAGCGTGAACCTGCTGTCGCAGGACGCGGACAGCATGGCGCTCGCGGAGAAGTTCGCGCAGCCGTATTACGACGCGAAGATCCGCGGACGGGGAGCGAACGGCGACCCGGTGCACCACAAGCTCGAGCGGATCGCGTACACGCTGAGCGGCTTCGGTTGCCCGGTGCTGGAAGCGGCGATGGCGTGGCTCGACTGCAAGGTGAGCCAGCTCGTGCCGGTTGGCGACCACACGCTCGTCGTCGGCGAGGTGCACGACGGGAAGCGCGTGCGCGACGGCGAGGCGCTGACCTCGACGTACACGGGCTGGAACTACAGCGGCTGACGCGGCGCCGGTCACGCCCCGCCGACCGACGCGATATGACGCATCGCGCAGGCGCGCGCGGAGTGGTCCGTGAAATGCACGTGCGGGCACCGCCAGACGACGGCGCCGCCTTCAGTCATCGCCGCGCGAAAGCCATTGCCGTTCGGAACGACGGCGGGCTGCGGTGCCGATGCGCCCGCTGCCGAAGGCGTCGCGTCCGGTGCGGCCATCGCACCACCTCTTCGCGCGCGCTGGCGGTCAGGCGCAGACGGCGGCGGTGATCAGCAGGTCGAGGTCCGTGACGGCGCGCACCGCGTGGGCGACGCCGGCGTCGATGGCGATGAGATCCCCAGCCACCGCCGCGATCTCGCCGGAATCCGTCGTCACCGCGCACCGGCCGCGGAGCACCTGCACGCTCACCGGGCCCTCGACGCGATGGGTCTGGAGGGTGACACCCTTGCGCAGCGCCACCTGCGTGATGCGCAGCGGGCCGTCCTTCACGAGGGTCTTCGCCGCGCGCCCGGCCCGGGACGCCGCCGCCTGCGCGCGCAGCCGCTCGGCCTCGACGCGCGGCCGGAACGACATCAGCGTCCCGCTGAGCCGGTGCGTCTTCAGGTAGATGTGCCCTCGTCCGCTCGCAGGCACGTCGCGCCACGCTCCTCTCCGAACTGACGCGCCGCCAGCGCGCCCGCGACCATGATATTCCGTGGCCGCGCGATCCGCGTGGCGGCGCCGATGCGGCGGCGCGCTTCCCGGCGCGCGCGCGCACGCCGTACACTTCGCCGCATGCGCATCGGCACGGGGTTCGACGCACACGCGTTCGCCGAGGGGCGCCGGCTGGTGCTCGGCGGCGTCGAGATAGCGCACCCGCGCGGCCTCGCGGGGCATTCGGACGGCGATGCGCTGCTGCACGCCGTGATCGATGCGCTGCTGGGGGCGGCGGCGCTGGGGGACATCGGGGCGATGTTCCCGTCCGATGACCCGCGCTGGGCGGGGGCGGACAGCCTCGAGCTGTTGCGGCTGGCGGCGGCACGGGTGCGGGCGGCGGCCTTGGGCGTCGGCAACGTCGATGCGACGGTGGTGGCGCAGGAGCCGCGGCTCGCGCCGCACGTCGAGGCGATGCGGGGGCGCATCGCGTCGGCGCTAGGAATTGACATAAACCTGACATCGGTAAAGGCGACGACGGCCGACGGGATGGGGTTCACGGGGCGGGGGGAGGGCATTGCCGCGTTCGCGGCCGTGCTGTTAGAGTAGACGATAATCAGCACGAACGGACGTCCACGCGAGGATCGGAATGGACCTGCGACTCCTCCGCGAACCCGCCGTCCGCCCCATCCCCGGGGCCTGGTGCTGTTGTCCCTCGGGGCGCGCCGCCTAGCGGGCGCCCCGGAGCGAGCCGAAAACCCTCAGGGACCAGCACCAGGAGGAGGACGCCGTCCTCATGTCGCTTCTGAAGTCCATCAAGCGCGATATCGACGCCATCCGCGAGCGTGACCCGGCGGCGCGGAGCACGCTCGAAGTCGTGCTCGCCTATCCCGGATTCCACGCCCGCGAGATGCACCGGCTGAGCCATGCGCTGCACCGGCGCGGCGTGCCGGTGGTGCCGCGCGTGCTCTCGAACGTGACGCGCTTCCTGACGGGGGTCGAGATCCACCCGGGCGCGGAGATCGGCGACGGGCTGTTCATCGACCACGGGATGGGCGTCGTCATCGGCGAGACTGCCGTGATCGGCGAGGACTGCCACATCCTGCAGGGGGTGACGCTCGGCGGCACGAGCATGCACCGCACGAAGCGGCACCCGACGCTGGGCGACCGCGTGACGGTCGGGGCCGGCGCGAAGCTCATCGGCGCGGTTGAGATCGGCGACAACGCGCGCATCGGCGCGGGGTCGGTGGTGGTGACGAACGTGCCGGAGAACGCGACGGTGATCGGCGTGCCGGGCCACGTCGTGTCGTTCCACGATCCGGGGAGCGACACGATTACGCGCCTGCCCGACCCCGAGTGGGACCGCATCGAGGCGCTGGAGCGGCACATCGAGCGGATGGACCGCCGCTTGCGCTCGCTGCAGGAGAAGATCGAGTCGCTCGCCGACGCGGATGCCAACGCGGCGGCGCGGGGCGAGCCGCTGCACCTCCACCGGCGCCGCGACCTCGCCATGCCGGAGGACGCTGACGATACGGGCGGGCGGGAGCTCCCGAGCCGGGAGGCCGTCAGCGGGTGATCCGCTTCACCAATACGCTCACCCGCCAGCTCGAGGAGTTCAAGCCCCAGGGCGATCCGGTCACGATGTACGTCTGCGGCATCACGCCGTACGACGAGTCGCACATCGGCCACGCCATGAGCTACGTCGTGTTCGACGTCGTGAAGCGCTACCTCACGTGGCGCGGCTACCGTGTGCGCCACGTGCAGAACTTCACGGACATCGATGACCGGATCATCGAGCGCGCGAACCGGCTGCGCATCACGACCGACGAGCTGGTCGAGAAGTACATCAAGCTCTACTTCGATGACATGCGCGACCTGAACGTGCTGCCGGCCGACGAGTACCCGCACGCGACGCGCGAGGTGCCCGACATGATCCGCATCATCCAGGGGCTGATCGAGAAGGGGTACGCGTACGAGGTGCCGTCAGAGCAGAGCGAGTGGTCCGACGTGTACTACCGCGTCGCGGCGAAGCGGGACTACGGCAAGCTCGCGCACCGCACGCAGGATTCGCTGCTCGCCGGCGCGCGCGTGGAGCCGGGCGAGCACAAGGAGAACGCGGCGGACTTCGCGCTCTGGAAGGGCGCGAAGGCGGGCGAGCCATCGTGGGACTCGCCGTGGGGGAAGGGGAGGCCGGGCTGGCACATCGAGTGCTCGGCGATGTCGCTGCGCTACCTCGGCGAGAGCATCGACATCCACGGCGGCGGTGAGGACCTGATCTTCCCGCACCATGAGAATGAGATCGCCCAGACCGAGGCGTTCACCGGACACGAGCCCTTCGTCCGCTACTGGCTGCACAACGCCTGGGTGAAGATGGGCGAAGAGAAGATGAGCAAGTCGCTCGGCAACTTCATCACTATCCGCGACGGGCTGCGGAAGGTGGGCGGCGACGGGCTGCGGCTCTGGATCCTCACCTCGCACTACCGCAAGCCGCTCACGTTCACGGAGGAGACGCTGGAGGCGGCGAAGCACGGCGCCGACCGGCTGCGCACGGCAGCGCGCGCCGGCTCGCCCTCGAGCGGCGACGCCGGCATCGACCTGGAGGCGCTGCGCCAGCGCTTCACGGCGGCGATGGACGAGGACCTGAACACCCCGCAGGCGCTGGCGGTGCTGTTCGACCTGGCGAAGGAGATCAACCGCGCGCGTGACGACGGCCGCGACGTGCGGCCGGCGCAGGCGCTGCTGCTCGAGTTGGCAGACGTGCTGGGGCTGCGGCTCGAGGAGGCGGAGCGGCCGATGGAGGCGGCGCCGTTCATCGACCTGCTGA
This sequence comes from Dehalococcoidia bacterium, assembly GCA_035650575.1. Lineage (GTDB taxonomy): Bacteria > Chloroflexota > Dehalococcoidia > DSTF01 > JACRBR01 > DASRHM01. The sequence continues at coordinate 6,074 of DASRHM010000074.1, forward strand.
TCGCGCTGCGCACGGAGCTCCGGGCGGCGAAGCAGTGGGCGCTGGCAGACCGGATCCGCGACGGGCTGGCGGCGCTCGACGTCGCGCTCGAGGATACGCCGCAGGGCACGGTCTGGAAGCGCGGGTAGCCGATTACTCCGGCCGGAACGCGCGGCCGATGAGGCCGACGACGGCCTGGAGCAGGCCCTCGCGCTCATCGTCGCGCTCGCGCAGGAACCGTCCCATCCGGGCGTCGTAGGCGGCGCGGCGATGGGGGGAGCCGAGGATCTCGTAGGCCTCGTTGATCGCCTTCAGGCGGATGGCGGCGCGGCGCGTGGGGATCTTCTGCAGCGCGTGCGCCTGCTCCCAGTAGGACTGCTCGATCTCGCGGTGGTGGGCGTTCGGCGACAAACCGAGGATGCGGTAGAAGTCCTTGCGCTTCGGCTTCGACCTCGCCACCGTTGACCTTCCCCCTCGTCAGCGCGCCAGCGCCGGGCCCGGAATCCCCTGCTTCAAGCATCGGCAGTTCGGGCGGGCGTTTGAAGCGCCGGGGCGCGTTGTCGGGCCGCTCGGGCGGGCGCTATACTGGCCGCGCTCCGCGGAAGTAGCTCAGCGGTAGAGCACCTCCTTGCCAAGGAGGGGGTCGCGAGTTCGAATCTCGTCTTCCGCTCCATTCGACATAAGACGCACGGGTCAGCGCCCGTGCGTTTTCGCGTAGCCGCGCTGGAGGCCCGTGCCCGCCCGAAGCCCGCTCGCCGACCACTGGCGCCGCCTGGGCCTGCTCGAGGGCGCGCCGGAATGCGTCATCGAGGCGGCTTGGCGCTGGCAAATGGCGCAGCATCACCCGGACCGCGGCGGCAGCACCGAGGTCGCGCAGGCGATCAACATCGCGCGGGATGAGCTGAAGGGCAGCGGCGCCGCGGCGAACGAGTACGTCGCGAAGCACTACGACGCGCAGCCGTGGCTCCTGCTGGGGGTCGAGCGCGGCGCCGACCGCGACCTCGCGCGGCGCGTCGGGCAGCAGCTCTGGTCGGCGCTCGAGGGCACGCATCCGCGGCTGGCGGCGCGCGTGACCTGGGCGGTCGAGCACTTCGGCGAGCGCATCGGCGCGGTGACGCCGCCGCCGCCGCGCGTGCGCACGGCCCCGCCGCCGCGGCCGCGCCCGCGGCCGGGCGACGCCTCGCGCCGTCCGGTTGGGCCGCACTTGCCGGGCCGGCCCGATGGCATGCCGGCGCGCGTCGACTTCGGCACGCTGGCGTGGGGGGACGGCCGGACGCACACGGTCCGCCTGACGTGGCTCGGGCTCGCGCCGCACGACCTCGAGGTCGAGGTGCCGCCGCCGCTGCGCTACGAGGTCACGCGCTCGAAGGCGCTGCGCGGCCGCGTCGCGATCGCGCTCTCGGTGGACTGGCAGTCGCCGGAGCTGCGCGCGAACCCTGCGGTGGCGGGCTTCACCGTCAGCGGGCGCGTGACGCTGCGCTGGAACGGCGGCGATGCCTGGACGCCGGTCTCCGCGGTGCTGCTCTATCCGCCGGTCGTGACGGCGAGCCCGCTCGAGCTGGACCTCGGCGCCGCGGCTGCGGAGCAGGATGTGCGCGCGTCGCTCGCCGTGATCAGCACCGCCGCGACGAGCGTGCGCGTGACGCCGCCCGCGTGGCTGGCGCAGGTCGACGGCGCGGGGCGCGAACGCAGCGCGCCGGTGCGCCTCGCGGCGAACACGCCGGTGCGGGTCGCGCTCGCCGTGCGCTGGCCGCCGCTGCTCGAGCGCGCGCAGGCGTCCTTCGCAGCCGGCCGCGCCGTGCGGCCGACCGGCCGCATCGTGCTCGAATGGGAGGCGGGGACGCTCGAGGTGCCGGTGCAGATGGTCGTGCGGCCGCCCGGGCGCTGATCAGCGCGCCGGCGCCGGCTCCGCGAGCAGCGCGAGCAACTCCGCGCCGAACCGGTCGGCGCGCGCCGGCCCCATGCCGTGCACTTCCAGCAGCTCGGCGCGGTTCGACGGCATCCGCTCGGCGATGGCGCGGAGCGTCGCGTCCGTCGCGACGACGTATGCCGGCACGTCGTCGGACCGCGCGCGCTGCTTGCGCCACGTGCGCAGGCGCTCGAACACGTCCGACTGCGCGATCGCTTCGCGGTTCGCCCGATCGCGCGCGGGCGCGTCGAGCCTGTGCGTGCGGGCGCCGTCCGCGGGGAGGCGCACCGCGTTCGGGCGCGCGCCGCTTATCGTCTCGGCGCCGCGCCGCGTGAGGTGCAGCGTCGGCCGCTCGACGCCCACCGCGAGCAGGCCGGCGGCGATGCAGCGGCGGACGACGCGCCGCAGCCACGCCTCGCTGCGGCCTCGGAGGGCGCCGAAGCCGGGAAGGCGCTCCCACTCGTATCCGCGCACCTGCGCCGATGCTTCGCCGCGGAGGTACGCCGAGACGACGGTGGCGCCGGCGGCGAACGGCAACGCGCGGACGGCGGCGAGGAGCTCGCGCACCGTGCCGGCCGCCTCGGTCTCGTCCTGGGCATCCGCGGCGGCGGTGCGGCAGTTGTCGCAGTGTCCGCAGCCGCCGAGCGCCTCTTGCGCATCCTCGAAGTAGCGCAGGATGTAGTCGTGCCGGCAGCTCGCGGTCTCCGCGTAGCCGAGCATCGCGCGGAACAGCTCGCGTCGCCGCGCCTGCTGCTCGGCCGATGCGCCCTCGTCCGTCGCGATGAAGCGGAACCGGCGCTGGATGTCGGCATCGGCGACCAGCAGCAGCGCGCGCGCCGTCTCGCCATCGCGGCCGGCGCGCCCGGCCTCCTGGTAGTACGCCTCGATCGACTCGGGCAGCGCATGGTGCGCGACGAGGCGGATGTCCGCGCGGTCGATGCCCATGCCGAACGCGTTCGTCGCGGCGACGACATCGAGCTCACCGGCCTGGAACGCGCGTTGGATCTCGGTGCGCGCCGCGCCGTCCATGCCGGCGTGATAGTGCGCGGCGCGCCAGCGCGAGGCGCGCAGCGTCTCCGCGACCGTCTCGGCGTCGCGGCGCGAGCCCGTGTAGACGAGCGCGGTGCCGCGCGTCGCGCCCGGTTTCCCGATCGCCGCGCGCAGCTCGGCCAGCAGCCGCTGCTCCTTGTCGCGCCCGCCCTTCGCCTCATCGACGCGAAACTGGAGGTTGCGGCGCGCGAACCCGCGCAGCACCTGGTGCGCGTCCGGCATGCCGAGCCGCTCGAGGATCTCGCGCCGCACCAGCGGCGTCGCCGTCGCGGTGAGCGCGATCAGCCGCGGTGGCCGCAGCCGCTCGACGAGCGCGCCGATCTGCAGGTAGTCGGGGCGGAAGTCGTGGCCCCACTGGCTGATGCAATGCGCCTCATCGACGGCGAGGAGCGAGACCGGCAGCCGCTGCAGCACCTCCTCGACGAAGCGCTCCGAGGCGAGGCGCTCGGGGGCGAGGTAGAGCAGCTTCACGCGGCCCATGAGCGCCAGCTCCGTGCGCCGCCGTACCTCGCTCGGCTCGAGGTTCGACGCGAGGTACGTCGCCTGGATGCCGCGCGCATGCAGCGATGCGACCTGGTCGGCCATCAGCGCGACCAGCGGCGTGATCACCAGCGCGACGCCGTCGAGCTCGGTCGCCGGCTGCTGGAAGCACATGCTCTTTCCGCCGCCAGTGGGCGCGACGACGAGCACGCGGCCCGTCCCGCGCACGAGCGCGTCGATCGCCTCGCGCTGCCAGTCGTAGAGCTGGATCACTTCGCGCCGCCGTTCGCTTCGACCGGCGTCCAGTGCCGCTTGCCGTCGCTCTCGCGCAGATAACCGAGACCGGGGAACGGGCAGTGCACGGCGACGACGAGCTGCTGCTCCTCGATCGCGCGCTGGACGACGGCCTTCTTCGTCTCCATCGCCTGCAGCGGGAAGAGGTCGAACGACGACACCCAGGCGGCGCGTTCGAGCTGCGCGGGATGCTGGACCATGTCCCCGAGATAGATCGCGCGCTCGCCTCCGGATGCGAGGACGACGCTCGCGTGCCCTGGCGTGTGCCCGGGGGTGGAGACGATCGTGATCTCGTCCGTCAACGCGACCTCGCCGTCGAGCAGCTCGAGCTGGCCGGCCTCGGCGACGGGGAGCAGGTTTTCGGCCAGGTATGTCGCGCGCGTGCGCTCGTTGGGGTGCGTCGCGTCCTCCCACTCGGCGCGCTGGACGTAGTAGCGGGCGCGCGGGAAGGCCGGGGCGTAGCTGCCGTCGGGCTGCCGGCGCGTGTTCCAGCCGCAGTGGTCGGCGTGCAGATGCGTGTTGACGACGACGTCGACGTCCTCGGGCGCGACGCCGGCTGCGCGCAGGTCGTCGAGCAGCGTCCCCTCCGCGAGCGGCGACGCCTGGGCGCGCGGCCGCTCCTTTTCGCCGACGCCCGTCTCGATGAGCACCGTCTTGCCCTGCGACCGCACGAGCAGGGAGTTCAGGCCGAGCGGCATCTGGTAGCGCTCATTGAGCTGGATGCCGAGGCGCTCCCACATGACGCGCGGGACGATGCCGAACACGGCGCCGGCGTCCTGGTAGTACGTCCCGTCGCTGAGGATCAGCAGGTCGAGCGAGCCGAGGCGGTGAGTGGCGGGCAAGGCGCCTCCTGCGCATCCGAACGTATGTGCGACGAAGATACGACGCGCGCGCATGGCGGTCAAGCAGGTTGACCCGGGCGGCGTCCCTGCGTATGCTCGCTGCACAACCGAATATCGTGAGGTCGCGGCGAAGCCGGTCAAATTCCGGCGCTGTCCCGCAACTGTAGTCCCGGCCCCGCGGCCGGGAGAGCCAGGTCGACCGGGCCTCACGCACTGTCGCAAGCCTTCGAGGAAAGGCGCGGGCAATGCGCGAACCGCGTGTCCGGCCCCTGTCCTAAGGCAGGGGCTTTTCCGTTGCGTGGCGCACCCCCGCCCTCGGTCCGCCACCGGGCGTCATCGCAGGAGGACACGTGACCCGAACCCGCAGCACCCGCCTGGGCCTTGCCCTCGCCGTCGCCGCGCTCGCGCTGCTCGCAGCGGCCTGCGGCGACAGCAAGAGCGGCTCCGGCTCCCGCCCGACGCCGACGCCGGCGGCCAGCTTCCCGGTGACGCTCGACCGCAGCGATGGCAAGACGCTGACGCTCGACGCCGCGCCGCAGCGCATCGTCTCGCTGTCGCCCGGCGCGACGGAGATCATCTACGCGCTCGGGGCCGAGGGCTCGCTCGCCGCGGTCGACAACCAGGCGGACTACCCACAAGCCGCGAAGGACTTCCCGACGAAAGTCGATGCCTACCAGCCGAACGTCGAGGCGATCGCCGGGCTGGACCCGGACCTCGTGTTCGTCGCGACGGACAGCGACGGCATCGTCGCCGCGCTCGACCGGCTGCACGTCCCGGTGCTGTTCAGCGATCTCAACACGGTCACGACGATCGACGGCGTCTACGACCAGATCCGGCTGCTCGGAAGGGCGACGGGGACGAGCGGCCGCGCGGAGGACCTCGTCGCCGCGCTGCAGGCGCGCGAGCGCGCCGTGACCGGCGCGGTCGCGGACGTCAGCGACGGCCCGCGCGTCTACCACGAGCTGGACTCGACGTTCTACACCGCGTCGGACGCGTCCTTCATCGGCGATCTGTACCGGCTGCTGCACGCGCGCAACATCGCCGGTGACGGCGGCGGCAACCCGTACCCGCAGCTCACGCAGGAGGCGATCCTCGCGGCGAATCCCGACGTCATCGTGCTCGCGGACGAGGAGTTCGGCGTGTCGGTCGATTCGGTGAAGGCGCGTCCGGGCTGGGACGAGGTCGCCGCCGTGAAGGACAACCGCATTTACGGCGTCGACCCCGACGTGATCAGCCGCCCGGGCCCACGGATCATCGACGCGCTCGAGACGCTCGCGAAGGACCTCTACCCGGAGAAGTTCGGCTGATGCTGGAAGCGCGCGCCGAAGCCCCGTTCGCCGCCGCCCACGAGGACGCCGCGCCGCGCCTCGTCACGTGGCGCTCGCTCGCGCCGTCGTACGGGCTGGCGGCGCTCGCGACGCTGCTCATGGGGCTGTTCGCGGTGAGCTGGGGGACGGTGCACATCCCCCCGCTCGCCGTCGCCGAGATCCTGCTCGGGCGGCTGCCGCTGGTGCCGGCTGGCGACCACCCGGCAACGTGGAGCGCGATCGTGTGGGACATCCGCGTGCCGCGCGTGGTGCTGGCGGGCCTCGTCGGTGCGACGCTGGCGTACAGCGGCGCCGCCTACCAGGGCGTGTTCCGCAACCCGCTCGCGGAGCCGTACCTGATCGGCGTCGCGGCCGGCGCCTCGGTCGGCGCTACGCTCGTCATCATCTCGCCGCTCGCGGTGACCGCCGGCGTGCTCAGCCCGCTGCCGCCGGCGGCGTTCGCCGGCGCGCTGGTCGCGGTCGGCATCGCCTGGATGCTCGCGCGCGCCGGGCGCGGCGTCTCGACCGTGTCGCTGATCCTCAGCGGCGTCGCCGTGTCGTCGCTGGGGACCTCGGTCGTCACGTACCTGATGCTGACGTACACCGACCGCACGCTGTCGATCCTGAACTGGGTGCTCGGGGGCTTCAACACCGCCACGTGGACGCGCACGCAGATCCTGCTGCCGTACGCCGCCGCCTGCGGGGCGCTGCTGCTGCCGTACGCCCGCACCCTCAACGTGCTGCAGCTCGACGAAGACGAAGCGCGGCGGCTCGGGGTGAACGTCGAGCGGGTGAAGCTCGTCGTGCTGGGGCTGGCCTCGCTCGCGACGGCGGCGGCGGTTTCGGTGAGCGGGCTGATCGGCTTCGTCGGCCTGGTCGTGCCGCATACTGTGCGCATGGTGTGGGGCCCCGACCACCGGCGCCTGCTGCCGCTCTCCGCGTTCCTCGGCGCGTCGTTCCTGATCGCGGCGGACACCATCGCGCGGAGCGCCGATGCCGGCCGCGAGGTGCCGATCGGCGTGATCACGGCGCTGGTCGGCGCCCCGTTCTTCCTGTTCCTGCTGCGCCGCCAGCAGCGCGCGCGGGTGATGCCGTGATGCTCGAGGTGCGCGGGCTGCGCGGAGGCTACCGCGACCGGGCGGTGCTCCACGACATCGACCTGCGGGTCGAGCGCGGGGAGGTGTGCGTGCTGCTCGGGCCGAACGGCTGCGGCAAGAGCACGCTGCTGCGGGCGATCACCGGGGCGCTGCCGCTGGCCGAAGGCGACGTGCGCATCGAGGGCGTGCCGGTGCGCGGGATGTCGGCGGCGGACGTCGCGCGGCGCGTCGCCGTCGTCGCGCAGGCCGCGCCGCTTCCGGAGCGCTTCATCGCGTCCGATGTGGTGATGATGGGGCGCACGCCGCACCTGCGGCTGCTCCAGTCAGAGGGCCGCCGCGATGCCGCGATCGTGCGCGACGCGATGCGCGCCGCCGGCTGCTGGGAGCTCCGCGAGCGCTATGTCGACGAGCTGTCGGGCGGCGAGGCGCAGCGCGTGCTGATCGCGCGGGCACTGGCGCAGGAGCCGCTGCTGCTGCTGCTCGATGAGCCGACCTCGCACCTGGACCTGCGGCACCAGGTCGCGACGTTCGCGCTGGTGCGCGACCTCTGCCGTGCGCGGGGGATCGCGGCGGTCGCCGTCGTGCACGACCTGACGCTGGGCGCCATGTTCGCGGACCGCGTCGCGCTGATGGCGGACGGCCGCATCGTGGCGGCGGGGGCGCCGCATGAGGTGCTGCGTGCGGAGGCGATCGCGGGGGTGTACGGCGTGCCGGTGCGCGTCGTGCCCCATCCCGTGAGCGGGACGCCGGTCGTGGTCGTCGCGCCGCCGGCGGGTGCCGCGCGGACGCAGGGGGTCGCATCGTGAGCGAGGAGCCGCAGCGCGAGCCACCGCGCAAGGCGCTGGTCGTCGTCAACACCGGCGACGGCAAGGGGAAGACGACGGCGGCGCTCGGCGTGCTCTTCCGCGCGTGGGGGCGCGGCTACAACGTCTGCATGCTGCAGTTCATCAAGAGCACGACGTCCAACTACGGCGAAAACCGCGCGGCGAAGCGGATCGGCATGGAGATCGTGTCGCTCGGCGGCGGCTTCACGTGGCTCTCGAAGGACATCGAGAAGGACAAGGCGCTCGCGCGCGAGCTATGGGAGCAGTGCAAGGCGAAGATCGCCTCGGGCGAATACGACGTGGTCGCGCTCGATGAGTTCACGTACCCGCTCGCGTACGGCTGGCTGCCGGTCGGCGAGGTGATCGACTTCCTGAAGACGCGGCCCGCGCGCACGCACGTGATCATCACGGGGCGCGACGCGCCGCAGGAGCTGATCGACTACGCGGACCTGGTGACGGAGATGCGCGAGGTGAAGCATCCGTTCCAGCAGGGGCTGAAGGCGCAGCCCGGCATCGAGTTCTGATGCTGGGGGAGCTTCGGCTGCCGGAGATCCCGCCGCCCGAGGAACGCGCGCGGGCCGAGGCGGCGGCGCACCATGGGCGCCTCACGAAGCCCGCCGGCGCCCTGGGGCGGCTCGAGGATCTGGCGATCTGGGCGGCGGGCGTGCGCCGCCACCCGCGGCCGAAGGTCGAACGCAGCGTCATCGTGCTCGCGGCGGCGGATCACGGCGTGGCGACCCGCGGGGTGAGCGCGTATCCGTCCGACGTGACGGCGCAGATGCTCGCGAACTTCATCGCCGGCGGCGCCGCGGTGAACGTGCTCGCGTCGCACGCCGGCGCGGAGGTCCACGTCGTCGATGCGGGCGTGCGGAACTCCGCGCTGGATGCCGCGGCGCACGTCGCGAAGGTGCGCGAAGGCAGCGACGATATGGCCCTCGGCCCGGCGATGTCGCGCGACGAAGCCGCAGCGCTCGTCGAGCGCGGCATCGCCTGCGCGCTCGAGCACTGCGCCGCGGCGGACGCAGTCGGGCTCGGCGACATGGGCATCGGCAACACGACCGCGGCGGCGGCGCTGACCTCGGCGCTCACCGGGGCGGCGCCGGCACAGACCGTTGGCCGCGGCACCGGCATCGACGACGCGCGCTACGCCCTGAAGCTCGGCGCCGTCCGCGATGCGCTCGCGCTGCACGCTCCGTCGGGCGCCGACCCGCTCGGCGCGCTGGCCTGCGTGGGCGGCTGCGAGATCGCGTTCCTCGCGGGCGTGGCGATCGGGTCGGCGGCGGCATCGCTGCCCGTCGTGCTCGACGGCTACCCGACGACCGCGGCCGCGCTCGTCGCGACGGCGCTGTCTCCGGGCGTCGCCGACTACCTGCTGGCCGGGCACGTCTCGGCGGAGCCGGGGCACCGCATCGCGCTGGCGCAGCTCGGGCTGGAGCCGCTGCTCGACCTGCGCATGCGGCTCGGCGAGGGCACCGGCGCCGCGCTCGCGCTCTCGCTGCTTCGCGCCGCGCTCCGCATCCCGCACGAGATGGCGACGTTCGCTTCCGCCGGCGTCTCGACCGCCGCCGCGGAATTGCGTCCCGAATCGTGAGGTCGCTGAGCGGCGCACTCGACGCGCTCGAGTTCCTGACGATCGTACGCGCGCGGCGCCGCATGCCGGACCTCGACGAGGTCGCCGCGGCGCAGGCATGGTTTCCGGCGATCGGCCTGCTGCTCGGGCTCGCGCTGCTCGGCGCGGACCGCGCGGCGTCGCGCGCCCTGCCGCCGGCGGCGACCGATGTGCTGCTCGTCGTGCTGCTGGCGGCGCTCACCGGTGCGCTGCATCTCGACGGGCTGGGCGACGCCGCCGACGGCTTGCTCGGCGGCCGCGACCGGGAGCGGCGCCTGGCGATCATGCGCGACCCGCACGCCGGTTCGTACGCCATCGTCGCCATCGTCAGCGTGCTCGCGCTCAAGTGGGCGGGGCTTGTCGCCCTGCCGGGCAACGTGCGCTTCGAAGCGCTGCTGCTGGCGCCGTGTCTCGCGCGGCTCGGCATGCTCGCCGCGACCGCGGCGTTCCCGTACGCCCGAGCGGGCGGCATGGGCGTGGAGTTCAAGGGTCGGGCGACGGCCCGCGTCCTCGCCCTCGGCGCGCTGCCGGCGCTCGTCGTCGCCGGCGCGCTGCTCGGGACCGGCGGGCTGTTCGCCGCGTCGTTCGCGGTGCTCTGCACGCTGACCCTCGGGGCGGCGGCGATGCGCGCCGTCGGGGGCATGACGGGTGACCTGTACGGCGCGTCGGTGGAGATCAGCGAGGCGCTCGTGCTGCTCTTCATCGCCGCGATGGCGCAGCGCGGGTGGATGCACCCGCTGCTGTTCGGATGAGCGAGATGCGTCGCCGGCGCGCTACGCTTCGCGCATGCTGACGCTGATCCTCGGCGGCGCGCGCAGCGGCAAGAGCGACCTGGCGGTGCGGCTCGGGCGGCTGCACGATGGCCCGGTGGTCTTCGTGGCGACGATGGAGGGCGCCGACGGCGAGACGCGGGCGCGCATCGCGGCGCACCGCAGCGAACGCCCCGCCGCGTGGCGCACCATCGAAGAGCCGCTGTACGCCGTCGAGGCGCTGCGCGACGCCGCGCCGCCCGGCGCGCTCGTGCTGTTCGATTGCCTCACGCTCTGGATCTCGAACGCCCTGCTCGCGGCCACGCCGGATCCCGATGCGGCGTCGCCCGCGGCGATGGAGGCGGGCGTCGCGGCGGCGCTGGCGCGCGTGGGCGATCTGCTCGACTGGCAGGCGGAGTCGGCGTGCGACCTCGCCGTCGTGTCGAACGAGGTGGGGATGGGCGTCGTCCCCGCGTACCCGCTGGGGCGCGCGTTCCGCGACGCGCTGGGCGCGGCGAACCGGCTCGTCGCCGCGCGCGCGGACCGCGTCTACTATCTGGTCGCCGGGCTCGTACTCGACGCGCGGGCGCTCGGCGCCGTCCCCCTCGAAGCCTGGACTGAGGCCGCGGCGGATGATCCCGATCCACGATAGCGAGCGATCGCGCTCGTTCCCCTACGTCAACGTCGCGATCATCGCGATCAACATCGTCGTGTTCATCTATGAGCTCTCGCTGCAGGGGCAGTCGATCGCTCCCCGCGTCACGGAGCTCGACCGATTCATCGCGCACTGGGGCAACATCCCCGCGTGCACGCTCGACGCGCTCGGCCGGCACGTGGACCTGACGCTGCGGGGGGTCGCGACGTGCGACGCGCAGCCGCATCCGGCCTGGACGCTGATCACGGCGATGTTCATGCACGGCGGCTGGCTGCACATCCTGGGCAACATGCTGTTCCTCTGGATCTTCGGAGACAACGTCGAGGATGCGATGGGGCACGTGCTCTACGCCGTGTTCTACCTGCTGGTGGGCGTCATCGCGGGGTTCACGCACATGCTCGTGAACGCGGACGCGCTGACGCCGGCGATTGGCGCGAGCGGCGCCATCGCGGGCGTGATGGGCGCGTACATCGTGCTGTATCCGCGGGCGACGGTGGCGGTGCTGGTGCCGATCTTCTTCTTCATCCCGCTGCCGGTGCCGGCGTTCCTGCTGATCGGTTTCTGGTTCCTGCTGCAGTTGTTCAGCGGCGCGGCGGACCTCGGCGCGAACACCGCGGGCGTCGCCTACTTCGCGCACGTCGGCGGCTTCATCGCCGGGGCGGCGCTGGTCAACGTCTTCGCCTGGCCGTGGCGCCCGAGGCGCCGCGCGTGAACCGCGCGCGCAACCTTGACGTTTACGTGAAAATTCCGGACGGCGAGCCTACGACGCGAGCCGCTTGCGCGGCCCCCGTCTCTCGCGCTCCTCGCGCGCCTTCTCGGCCAGCTTCTCCTCCGCCAGCCGCAACGCCACGTCTCCAATTGTCTCGCGCGGGTATATCCGCAGCTCCTCGAGCATCGGGATTGCTGCCTTCGGCAGCCTGCGCAGAACCGTGTCCCTGGCCTTCATGTACCATGAATTTAACCCACCCTATACCGCGTGTCAACCCTCTGTTGTCAAGCCCGCTGATCTTCTCGCCGCATTGCGCCTTTCTCACATGCCGTCTAGTATCTACGCACTCCCCGCCCGCGTTTAACAATCGCGCCGCCAGAGACCCCCGCCAGCTTGACATAGCTGCTGGACAGGGGAGCCCGCGGCGTGGTTCGCTGTGCCCGTCTCTCTTCCTCGCGCGCCACGGAGAGCGTGGTGCGCGAATCCAGCCCGGCGATGGCCGCGGCCGTCGCTGAGTACCTCGATGATCTCGTGATCGAGGGCCGCGCGGGCACCGCTGGCACCTACCGATCGCAGCTCCGGGTTCTGCGCGACTGCGCCGACCCGCTGGCCGCGCTTACCCCGCAGCGCTGCCGCGAGCTCGTGCGCGAGCGCGTCCGCAGCGTCAGCCCGGCGACGGCTCGCAGTTTCGCCAACGCCCTCGCCGCCCTCTGCAAATGGGCCGTCGCCCGCGGCTACCTCCTCGAATCGCCGATGCGCGACGTCCCCCGCCCGGTCGAGCACGTCCCCCCGCACCGCTTCCTCACGCCCGAGCAGGCGCGCGCGCTCTGGCGGGCCGCCACCGACTGCCCGCCGCGCTACCGCACCGAGAATCTGCTCATGCTGCGCCTGCTCGGCCAGGGACTGCGCCGCGGCGAGCTGGCCGCGCTGCGCTGGCAGGACGTCGACGGCGACGCGCTGCGCGTCCCCCGCGTGAAGCGCTCGCCGGCGCGCTCGCTGCCCCTCGCCACGATCGACCTCGCCCTGCTCGGGGAGCTCCGCGCCGCGCGGGACGAGGCAGAGCCCCGCGTGCTGCCCTATTCCGCCTCCGCGCTCTACTACCGCATCCGCCGCCTCGGCGAGCGCGCACGCGTCCCGCACATGCACCCGCACCTGCTCCGCCATACCTGGGCGTCGCACTGGATGCTCGAGGTGGGCGACTCCGCGCTACTGGTCCAGCTCGGCGGCTGGTCGTCGGACAAGATGGTGCGCGAGGTCTACGCCCGCAGCGCCATGGACCGCGCGGCGCTGCGCAAGGCGCGCGAGGCCGACATCCCCGGCAAGCTCTTCGGCGGATAGCCGGCCGGCGGGCCTCGCCCCGCGCGCTCAGGAGGCGCAGCCCGTACGATGTGCGCGATGCGTCATCCCGTCGAGGACCAGGCGATCTTTGCGCTCTACGCCTTCGCCGCGCTGTTCCTGTTCGGCGCCGTGTACCTCGGCATCCGCTGGCTGCTCGGCGG
>DASRHM010000075.1:0-5338 GCA_035650575.1 Dehalococcoidia bacterium
CCGGGGTTGCCGCCCTCGCCCTCGAACTCCGCGACGCCCGGCGTGCCGGCGAGCATCAGCGAGAGGTGCCCGCCGGCGGAGTTGCCGGAGACGGCGATCTTCGCCGGGTCGATTCCGAGCGCGCCGGCGTTCGCCCGCATCCAGCGCAGGGCCGCCTTCACGTCGTGGATCTGCGCCGGCCACGCGGCCTCACCCGAGAGCCGGTACTCGCTCGCGACGCAGAGGATGCCCAACCGGCCGAGCAGGATGCCGTAGCCGTGGAGCTGCGTCCGGTCGCCCTGCGACCAGCCGCCGCCGTGCACGAGCAGCACCGACGCCATGTCCTTCGCCGGCTCAGGTGGCCGGTAGACGTTGCATCGAAGCTCGCGGCCCCCGCCCATTCCGAACACGACGTCTCGCTCGACGGTAACTCGCCCTTCCTGCTGCCTGAGCATGCGCCCTCCTTCGGACATGGCGGCGTATGGATCGACGGTACGCGCGAGCGCCGATGCGGGCAAGCGCCCGGCTTCCCGCCGGGGGTTGACAACCGATCAGGGGACGCGTAGGATTCGGCTAGAACAGGCGTTTGAAACAGATGGTTGCCGGATTATGATCACCGGCTTCGGGGGAGGGTATCGCGCATGAAGGGACTCTCGGCGAAACAGGACAGCATCCTGCAGTTCATGCGGAAGTTCATCGACGAGCATGACTATCCGCCGAGCATCCGCGACATCCAAATCGGCTGCGGCATCTCCTCTACCTCCGTCGTCGACTACAACCTCAAGGCCCTCGAACGCCTCGGCCTGATCCGCCGCGACCGGGAGGTATCGCGCGCGATCGAGCTGCTCGACCGCGGCGCCCGCCGCGCCCGCACGATGCCGGTACCGATCATCGGCACCATCGCGGCCGGCCAGCCGATCCCCGTCCCATCCCCGGACACCTGGAGCGCCATCGACTACGACAACGTCTTCGACGCAACGGAAGACCTGACGAAGGGCAAGACGAACGTCTTCGCCCTGCGCGTCCGCGGCACATCGATGATCGATGCGCTCGTGAACGACGGCGACCTCGTCATCCTGGAGCAGACGTCCACCTGCGACGACGGCGACATGGTCGCCGCCTGGCTGAAGCGCGAGAACGAGGCCACGCTCAAGAAGTTCTACCGCGAGGGCGACCGCGTCCGCCTCCAGCCCGCGAACACGACGATGAAGCCGATCTTCACCGAGGCGGACAACGTGGAGATCCAGGGCAAGGTCCTCGCCACGATCGGCCGGCGCGATTGACGCCCGCTGCCCGGCGACCCACCATGTGATCACGGCTGCGGCCGCAGTCCCACCACGGCGCCACGTTCCGGCCGCACGGCGGCCCGGCTCGCATGCCTGAGATCCTCCGAGTCGAAGCCCTCTCCGTCGAGTACCGCACGCCCGACCAGACCGTCCGCGCGGTGGACGGCGTCGAGTTCGCCCTCCACGAGGCGCAGACGCTCGCCCTGCTCGGCGAGAGCGGGTGCGGCAAGACGACCGTCGCGCTCTCGGTGCTGAACCTGTTGCCCTCGGCCGGGCGCGTCGTCGCCGGCGCGGTCCACTACGACGGCCACGACGTGCTCACGATGCGGCCGCAGGACGTCCGCCACGTGCGCGGCGCCCAGATCGCCATGATCTTCCAGGACCCGATCAGCGGCCTCAACCCGGTGCTGACGATCGGCACGCAGGTCGAGGAAATGGTCCGCGCGCACGTCCGCACGTCGAAGTCGGAGTCGCGGCGCATGGCCGCGGAGGCGCTTCGGCGCCAGGGCATGCCCGATGCCGAGCGCGTGATGGAGTCGTACCCGTTCCAGCTTTCGGGCGGGATGTGCCAGCGGGTGATGATCGCCATCGCGACGGTGCTGCGCCCGCGCGTGCTGATCGCCGACGAGCCGACGTCCGCCGTGGACGTGACGGTGCAGGCGGGGATCCTGCGCGAACTCGACGGGCTGCGCCAGCACCTCGGCGTCGCCATCCTGCTGATCACGCACGACCTTGGCGTGGTCGCCCGCATGGCGGACGAGGTAGCGGTGATGTACGCGGGCCGCATCGTCGAGCAGGCGCCGGCAGCGCAGCTCTTCGCCGCGCCGCGCCATCCGTACACCGCCGGCCTCTTCGCCGCCCGCCCGCGGGTCGACCGCCCGGACGAGCGCCTGCGGCCGATCCGCGGCGCCCCGCCGGAACTGTCCGCCCTCGATGGCCAGTGCGCGTTCCTGCCGCGCTGCCCGAAGGCCGTTACGGCCTGCCGCACGCAGCCCTGGCCGCCGCTCGCCGAGGTCGGCGACGGGCAGCGCGCCGCCTGCTACAACCCGATGCTCGCGGAAACCTAGCGGGCTGGCGCGCCGGCGTAGGCGCGTGCGGCGGCCCGCGGGGCGATGGCGCAGAGCTGGTGGATCAGCGTCTGCAGCGCAGCTTCGTCGTCCTGGAGTCCCCGCTTCACCGACAGGTCCGCCGCGATCGCGAGGTCGTACGCGCGACGCACCGCCGACCACGGGAACCTGCGCGCCAGCGCGAGCACCGTATCGATGCGACGCGGGTGCACCCCGGCATCGCGCGCGATGGCGTCACGCCGTGCGCCCCGGTCGAGCAGGTCCTTCACGATCGCTATCTGCCGGTACTCGCGCACGATCATGAACGACAGCATCGGCGCCGCGTCGCCTTCGGTCAGCCGGCCGCGCATCGCTGACAGCGCCTTCGCCTCGTTGCCGCTGACCACCGCGTCCGTGAGGTCCCAGATCCGCGCCTCGCGCGCACTCGTCACGACGGCGTCGACCGCCGCTTCGTCCACGACCGCGCCATCGCAGTAGGCGCCGAGCTTGTCGAGCTCGTTGTCCAGCGCCCACAGGTCGGCGCCAACGAGCTGCGCGAGCGCGGCGAGCGCACGCGGGGTGAGCTTCACGTCCTTCTCCGCCGCCAGGCGCTCGACCCACCCGGCCAGCTCATCAGGCCGCAACTGGTCGAATTTCCTCACCTGGGCCGCGTTCGCGACGACCGCCAGCGCCGCGGACCTCTCGTCCAGCTCGCCCTCGAGGAACACGACGGTCGTGGTCCCGGGGACGACCGCCGGGTCGGCGAGCTGCGCGGCGGCGGCGCGCCATGCTTCCAGCGGGTCGCTCTCGCCGCCGTCCTTCTTCGTCCGCCGCGGCCGGCGCCCGCTGCCCAGGCGCCCGATGAGCCCTTCGACGATCACGAGCCGGCTGCTGGCAAGAAACGGCACGGCCGTCGCGTGCGCCATCAGCTCATCGGGCGTCAGCGACGCGCCGTCGAGCACGGTCGTGTTGCTCTCGAGCATCCCGTCGACATCGAGCGCCGCGCGCAGCTCGCGCAGCGCCGCGCGGATGCGGTAGCGATCCTTGCCGTAGAAGAGGTGGATCACGCGGCTATTCTACGCGAGCCGCGCGCGGCGGCGCCCGGGCGCCGGCAGACCGGCGTCCGCGGAGATCGGGCTAGCTGCGGGCGAGCGGCTCGAGGCCGCGCAGCTCGAACACGCGGTCCGTCCCCTCGACGAACGCGGTGTTCGCGAGGTGGGCGCGGGCCGCGCGGCCGTCGGCGAGGCGCAGGAGCACTTCGCGCACGCCGCGCGCGAAATAGGCGTTGGCGACGACGCCCGGGCGGTCGAGGCGACGCAGCGTCGCGGCCCAGGCGTCGGCCGAGCCGCGCAGCTCGCAGACGCCGCGCGCCAGTTCGGCGCCGCTGAGCGTCGTGAGCTCCGCCAGCGCCACCGCGGGCAGCGGGACGGCGGGCGTGCCGCGGTGCGCCGAGGGTACGACGGCAGGCCGCGCGGACATGGACGATGAGGCATCGCGGGCGGGGATCATGGTTCCTCCATCGAGCCGGCGCGGGTCCGTCCGCACGGAGGTTTCTTGCGGTCGTGCAAGCGTGCGTCTCCGCCGACTCTACTGGCATATCGGCAACATCGGTGTGAACTGTGGCGGAGGCGGCGTTGCGCCCGCATAAATCAGGGTCGCGACGGCGCCCCCCGAGGGTGCACCCGGGCTACGCCAACGGTCCGTCGCAGCCGGGTGAGCCGGCGGGGCGCCTGTGTTGTGATGTTTCGCGTTGTGCGGACCCGTCACCGCTTCGGCGCTGCCCTCCTCCTCGAGGCTGGAGGGGGACGACCCGACCGCCCCGCCAATCGGCGCTCGTTTTGACATTTTTTGCCTTTCCGGCGGGCCGGCCGGTCCGCACCGCGCGGCTACATCGCGAGGGCAAGCTGGCCGACCGAGGGCGAGGCATCGCCCGCTCGTGGCGCGAGGCCGAACTCGCGGCGCAGCGCATCGACCGTACGGTGGACCTCCTGCGTGTACGACTTCGGCGCGAAGGCCCCACGATAGTAGCCGGCATAGCGCTCGGCGAGGTGCGGGTAGGCCTCGCGGAGGAAGGGCATGAACCACTCCTTCGTGCCGGGCTTCAGATAGAGCACGTTGTCGTGGACGAACGAGGCGCCGTGCTCGCGGGCGGCCTGGACGACCTCGCGCAGGCGCTCCGGGTCGTCGGTGAGGCCGGGGAGCACGGGGGCGAGCAGGACGCCGGTGCGGATGCCGCGGCTGGCGAGCAGCTCCATGGCCTGGAGGCGCTTCTGCGGCTTCGCGGTCTGAGGCTCGATGCGGCGCCAGGTGTCCTCATCGAGCGTGGCGACGCTGAAGCTGACGGTCACTTCGGCGACGTGCGACAGGTCCTCGAGCAGGTCGGCGTCGCGGACGACGTGCGGCGACTTGGTCACGATGCCGGCCGGGTTCGCGAACTCGCGCAGGACGCGGAGGATGCGATGCGTCAGGCCGTACTTCAGCTCGGCCTGCTGGTAGGGGTCGCACGCGGTGCCGATGGCGATGGGCTCGCGGCGCCAGCCGGCCCGCGAGAGGTCGGAGCGGAGGGCCTGCGGCACGTTCATCTTCACCACCACGCGGGTCTCGAAGTCGCGGCCGGAGTCGTAGCCGAGGTACTCGTGGGTGCCCCGCGCGAAGCAGTAGGCGCAGGCGTGCTGGCAGCCCCGATAGGGGTTGAGGGTCCAGCGGAACGGCCAGTTGGGGACGTTGACGCGGTTGAGGGCGGTCTTGCACTCGATTTCTTCGAAGATGACTTCAGGCATGGTCTCGGCTCCAGTACGTTTGTTCTAGAGGTGGACTTCCACACTACGACTAGAACAAATGTTTGTCAAGCCGGCCCGGCACGTCGGATCGAGCACCGGAACGTGGCGAGGGCGCGGCCGGGAGGTGGTCAACTTGCCGGGGCGGTGGGCGCGCGGCACCCTGCTGCGAACCTGGACACCGAGCATCCGCACAGCCGCGAGCCGGCTGAGAGCGGCAGAAGGGAGACCGCTATCCCAACCGAAGAAC
>DASRHM010000076.1:0-3392 GCA_035650575.1 Dehalococcoidia bacterium
GTCGAGATCGCGCCGGGCAAGGAAGGCCTCGTGCACATTTCCGAGCTGGCGGACTTCCGCGTCCCGCGCGTCGAGGACGTGGTGTCGCCGGGCGACGAGGTGATGGTCATGGTCACCGAGATCGACTCGATGGGGCGCGTGAACCTCTCCCGGCGCGCGGTGCTCGCCGGCGAGACCGATGCCGCGGCCGTGGCGGCGCGCCAGCAGTCGGAGCGCCGCAGCGGCCCCGACCGCGACGGCGACGGACGCCGCGGCGGCCCGCGTGGCGGCGGCGACCGCGGCCCGCGCGGTGGCGGCGACCGTGGCCCCCGCGGCGGCGGCGGCCCGTACGACCGCCGCGGCGGCGGCGACCGCCCGCGTGGCGGACGCGGCGGCGGTGGCGGCGGTTACGACCGGCGCCCGAACGGCCCCGAGCGGCGCGACCTGCCGCCCGGCCCCCCGCGCCCGCCCTTCGGCGGCGGCGGCGGCCGAGGCTGACCGGCTGGCCGATTCGCCGGACACAAGACGAGGAGCGGCCGTTGGCGCTCCTCACGGTGCAGAACGCATGACCAGATCGGCGGCGAGGGCGCGGGGCTCGCGCGCGGAGCCGATGTCGCGAGCGGCCCGCGACTAGCTCTTGCGCCGGTCGAAGTCGTCGAGGTCGAGCGACTCGATGAAGTCCTTGAAGGCCGACATCCGCTCGATCTCCGCCGGGTCGACTTTCGTCGGCTGCTCGACCTTCTCGGCGTTCTCACCGTCGAGCAGCACCCCCGCCTTCGCGAGCACGGACTCGTCGGCGTAGATCGGCACCTGCGCCCGCACGGCGAGCGCGATCGCATCGCTCGGGCGCGAGTCGATCTCGAGCGTCCCGCCGTTTACGTCCAGCACGATGCGCGCATAGAACGTGTCGTTCGAAAGGTCGTTCACGAGGATGTGGTTGACGTGCGCGCCGAGCGTGTCGATGACGGAGCGCAGCAGGTCGTGCGTGAGCGGGCGGGGGACGGAGACGTCCTGGAGCTGCACAGCGATGGCGTCGGCTTCCGCCGGCCCGATCCAGATCGGGAGATAGCGATCCGAGGCCTTCTCCTTCAGAATCACCACGCGCTGGTAATTCATCAGGCTGACCCTGATGCTCTCGATCGTCATCTCTATCAACCGCCAACCCTCCGCTCAGGGCGAATTCAGTCTAGCTACGGCCCGATCGGGGTGTCAACGAAACGGGGCCGCGCCCCGGCGTTGCAGCATCATGGCACCTACGCGGCGGCCGGCGGCGGCCGGACGCCCATCGACCACTTCGCCTCCAGGTAGATGCTCGCCGCGGCGATCAGCGCCATCGCCCAGGCGATGGCGAAGATCACCGGGCTCACACCGAAGATATCGGCAACGGATCCGGCGACGATGAGCGGCAGGATGCCCACCGCGTTCGCGAGCACCACCTGCGCCGCGAAGACGCGGCCGCGCATCTCCGCCGGGGCGCGCTCGTGCAGCACCGTCTGGGCCGGCGCATTGACCAGCGCGTAGGTGAAGCCGAGCGGGCCGGCGAACGCCATCGTCAGCACGACGAGGATCGAGAGCCCGCCGGCGCGCTGCTCCCCGAACGGGTTCAGGTGCTCCGTGCGCTTCAGGACGAGCGCGATCGGCTCCACGGAGCCGAGCGCGAGCAGGCAGAGCGTCAGCCCGCAGAGGCCGATGATCACCGTGCGGTTCTTGCCGAAGCGCGCGGCGATCAGGGGCAGCGCGCGCAGCCCCACGATGGCGCCGATCCCCACCGGGGCGAAGATCGTGACGGCCTTGTCCGGCGACACCTTCAGGATCGCCTGCATGTAGCGCGGGACCAGCACGGCGAACAGCAGCACCAGCGAGCTGCCCGTCGCGTAGTGGATCAGCGCGAGCGTCGCCACCGGGTCCCTGCGCAGCGTCTCGAGCGTATGGAAGTACTCGCCCGCCGCCGCGCGGAGCTCCCGGAAGCTCGGCCACTCCCGCTCCTTCGCGCCGTGCTCGTCGCCGATCGGCGGCATCAGCGCCGCGCAGGCCACCGAGACGGCGAACATCAGCGCGGCGATCAGGAAGAGCCACTCGGCGCCGACCGTCGGCAGCAGGATCGGCGCGAGGAAGATCATCCCCGCGAGCTGCGAGCCGGTGACGGCGAGGCTGAACATGCTGTTCGCGGCAATGAGCTGGTCCTTCGACACCACGGAGGGCACCGTGACCGCGTCGGTCGTCCCGAAGAACTGGCTCGCGGTCGCGAAGAAGATGCTGATGAGGATGAGCAGCGCATAATGCTCGCGCGCGAACAGGAAGCAGACCGCCAGCAGGCAGCGCGCCACGTTCGTATAGATCAACAGCCGGCGCTTGCTCCAGAGGTCGACGATCACGCCGGAGAACACGCCGAACACGACCGACGGCACGACGAACGACAGCACCAGGATCGAGGTGAACGTCGACCCGCGCGTGAGCTGCGTGACCAGCACGAGCAGCGTGAACAGGATCGCGTTCTGCGCCGACTGCGAGATGAGCTGCGCCAGCCAGAGCAGCAGGAAGCTCCGGTTGGTCAGCACCGAGCGCGGCCGCGGCGGCGGCGGGTAGCGCAGCGTCGTCGTCGCCGTCCCGCCCCGCATCAGGCCGCGCGCCGCACCGGCGCCGCCATGTTGCGCGCGGTGTAGTACAGCGCCAGCAGCCCGCAGATCAGCCCGACGAGGAAGAACACCTTCGTCGTGCCGATGAGGTCGGCGAGGATGCCGGCGAGCAGGATCGGCGGGATCGAGGCCAGGTTCGTCAGCACCGTCTGCGCCGCGAAGATCCGCCCCTGCATGTCCGTGGGGATGCGGTGGTTGATGATCGACCGGCCGACCACATTCAGGAACGTGTACACGAAGGCGAGGCCGAGGGCGATCGCGCCCGTGACGATGATCAGCGCGGTCGTCTCGCCGAACGGGCCGGGATCGAACAGCCCGAAGAGGTTCAGCCGCTCCAGCACATCGGCGAAGGGGTTGACGAACGCCGCCGCCATGACGCCGAAGACCAGCGCGCCGAACGACCCACCGATCGTCCACCACGGCGAGTAGCGCTCGGCGGCCGCGCGCACGAAGCGCAGCGCCAGCCAGATGCCCAGCGCGGCCGGCGTCACGACGAAGATCATGTTCTCCGAGCTGAGGCCCAGCACGTCGGTGCTGTAGCGCGGCAGCAGCGTCACGACGACGAGCGACAGCGTGCTCGCGAGCACCACGATGACGACGCTCACGTACGAGACCGAATCCGCCGTCAGGCGCGCCCACGCCTCCGCGAAGCGCTCGCGCGTATCCTCGACGGTGATGTCCACGGTGCTCACGGGCCCGCCGAAGCCCTCGATCAGCAGGAAGTTGAACGCCGCCGCCAGGAACATGCCCGCGCAGACGACGGCCAGTGCCTCCGGC
>DASRHM010000077.1:0-23831 GCA_035650575.1 Dehalococcoidia bacterium
CGGCGACATCGGCTGCTTCAGCTTCCAGTCATCCAAGCTCATGACCTGCGGCGAGGGCGGCATCATCATCACGAGCGATGAGTCGCTCGAGGAGCGCTGTCACGCCTACGTGAACTCCGGCCGCGTCAAGACGACCGACCGCCAGGCCTCGGAGGGGACGATGCTCGGCTGGAACTACCGCATGACCGAGTTCCAGGCGGCCGTGCTGCTCGCGCAGCTCGAGCGCCTGCCGGAGCAGCGCGACGTGCGCAACCGCAACGTCGCCCACCTCGAGCGCCGCGTCGCCGCGATCGACGGCGTGAGCACGCTGCGGGTCGACGAGCGCATGACCACGCGCTCCGGCTACGGCGTCGTGCTGCGGTATGACGAAGACGCATGGGGCGGCGTCTCGCGCGACCGCTTCGCGCGGGCGCTGCACGCCGAGGGCATCCGCGTCTTCACGGCGTTCTACACGCCGGTGTACGAGACGAACCTCTTCGCATGGAAGGACGCGCCGATCGAGGTCGACTACTCGCAGGTCCACTGCCCCGTCGCCGAGAAGGCGGCCTACAAGGAGATGCTGTGGTTCCCGCACGAGATGTTCCTCGGCACCGAGGCCGACGTCGACGACCTCTGCGAGGCGATCCTGAAGATCCGCGAGAACCTCGACGAGCTGCGCGAGCCGGCGCGGAGCGCATGACGCCGGAGATCGACGCGCGCGCCGAGCCCGTCGCCGACGGCTGGCGCGTCGACGTCACGGTGCGCGACGCGCGCGGCAACTCGTCGCACATCGTGACGGTGCGCCGCGCCGACTACGAGCGCCTCACCGCGTCCACGCGCGTCACGCCGGAGGAGCTGGTGCGCGCGTCGTTCGCCTTCCTGCTGGCGCGCGAGCCGAAGGAGTCGATCCTCCGCTCCTTCGACCTGATGACGATCGGGCGCTACTTTCCGGAGTACGAGCGGGAGGTCGTGCGCGCGCTGGGCTGATCGCTCGTTCGGTCCGGACCGAGGCCCGGTGAAGCTTCTGCTATGCTTCGCACCATGAAGCCTACCGGCGCCGAATGGCGGGCGAAGGAAGCGAAATACTTCATGCGCGCGGGGCGGCGCATGCCCCTGCTCGCCGTCCGCGGCGAAGGCGCGCACATCTGGGACGACGAGGGGAAGAAGTACCTCGACTTCTTCGGGGGCCCGGCGACGATCAGCATCGGCCACTCGCACCCGGTGATGGTGCAGGCGCTCATGGAGCAGGCGCAGCAGCTCATCCACGTCTCGAACCAGTTCTACAGCATCCCCCAGCTCCAGCTCGCCGAGCTGCTGGTCGAGAACTCGTGCTTCGACCGCGTCTACTTCATGAACAGCGGCGCCGAGGCGAACGAGGGCGCGCTCAAGCTCGCGCGCAAGTGGGGCAAGGAGAAGAAGGACGGCGCGTACGAGGTGATCGTCACCGAGAACGCGTTCCATGGCCGCACGCTGCAGATGATCACGGCCGGCGGCACCGAGCGTTACAAGGCGCCGTTCACGCCGCTGCCCGAGGGCTTCGTGCACGTGCCCTTCAACGACGCCGAGGCGGTGAAGCGCGCGACGACGCCCCGCACCGTCGCCGTGTTCATCGAACCGATCCAGGGCGAAGGCGGGATCAACGTCCCGGACGACACCTACCTTCCCGCATTACGGAAGTGGTGCGACGAACAGGACCTTTTGCTGATCGTCGACGAGGTGCAGACGGGCTGCGGGCGCACGGGCCGCCTCTTCGCCTATGAGCACTGGGGCATCGAGCCCGACATCATGACGCTCGGTAAGGGCATCGGGAACGGCGTGCCCCTCTCGGCGTTTCTCGCCAAGGAGCACGCGGCGGTCTTCGTGCCCGGCGACCACGGGTCGACGTACGGCGGCGAGCCGCTGACCACGCGGGTCGGGTATGAGGTCATGCGCTACATCATCGAGAACGACGTGCCGGCGCAGGTGCGCGCGAAGGCGCAGATCGTCGAGCGGCGGCTCGCGTCGCTCCTCGACCGCTGCCCGCGCGTGCGGTCGGTGCGCGGCAAGGGCCTGATGTGGGCGATCGAGTTCACGAGCGAGATCGGCGAGCGCGTGACGAACGCCGCGCTCGAAAACGGGCTGATCGTGAACAACGTGCGGCCCAACGCGGTGCGCCTGGCGCCGCCGCTCACGATCAGCGACGAGGAGCTCGAGCAGGGCCTCGTCATCCTCGAGCACGTCATCGAGCACGGCGGCGCGCCGGGCAAGTAGCCCGCACGCCCACCGGTCACTCTGAGCGAAGCGAAGCATCTCTCCGGCGGGCCCGCGCCGGCCATGCTGAGCGACGAGAAGAATCTCGCCGGCCGGCGCCGGCGCGCCGCACGTTACTTGCCGCCGCCTGCGTCGGTCTCCAGCTCCGCCATCGCCTGCTCGCACCAGTCGATGTACGCGCGCCGGTACGCCATCGCCATCTCGAGCGTGAGCGTCCAGAACTTCGCGTGACGCGCGCTGAAGTGCTCCTTCCGCGCGTGCTCGATGCGCCCGCGCAGCACTGTCTCCGCGAACGCCAGCATCTTCTGCTGCTCGTCCATCTGGCGGCGAAGGATGATCAGCATGTCTTCGGCCGGGATCTCCGTGCCGAAGAACACCTTGATCATGAAGGGGTCGCGCAGGTCCGCCGGGGGCGCCGTGTCGCGCATCCAGCGCGTCAGCTCCTCTCGCCCGCGGTCGGTGATCGCGTAGATCTTGCGGTTCGGGCGGTTCTCCTGCACCTCCAGGCGCTTGTCCACGAGCCCCTGCTCCTCGAGCGCCTTGAGCGTCGGGTAGATCTGGCTCAGCTCGGCGTTCCAGAAGTGCTGGACCGACGAGTCGAAGAACTGCTTCAGCTCGTAGCCCGTCATGGGCTCGTACGTGAGTAGCCCCAGCAGCGCGTGCTTCAGCGACACCCGGGTTCAGCCTCCGCGGACGAACGCCTTAGCGCGCCTGGATCTTCTGCACGCCCGCCAGGTGCGCCGGCTGGCTGACGATGACCGTCCGCTCGCCGGTCCGCTCACGCTCGCGGGCTTCGCGCTGGAGTGACCGGAAGAGCCGCAGCCAGTGGCTCGCGCTCGCCTCGCGCTCCCGCTCGGCGGCGGCGGCGCTGTACAGGTACGGGGCCAGGGCAACAGTCAGTTCCATCATGGCGGTCTCCTTGTCGAATCCAGGGCTACAGTCCCATCCTCTGGATATATCGACACTTATATATAAACCTTTAGCTATCCAGAGCGCAAGCCTTTACTTCGCCTGGGCCGAAACAATTCACCGGGCCGTAACAAGCCTTGCGGTCGATTGGCCGCCGACGGAGAGCCAGGCCTGAGGGGCCGGCGGCGCCCTACCCGAGCGCCTGGAGGAAGGCCGCCGTCTCGGCGTTCACCTCGTCCGCGCACTCGGCGAAGAAGAGGTGCCGCCCCTGCGGCCACGTGACCAGCCGCGCGCCCGGGATGCGGGAGGCGATGTTCCGCCCGTTCTCTACGGGCACCACGCCGTCCTCCTCGCCGTGCAGGACCAGCGCCGGCGCCCGGAGCCGTGGGAGCGCGTCCCAGGTGTCGTGCGCGCGCACGGCGGCGAGCTGGGCCGCCCGGCCCTCGGGGGTCGACCGCAGGTGCCGGTTGGCGAGCGAGCGCGCGACGATCTCGGCGTCGTGCGCGGCGGCGTAGGCGTCGCTGTAGTGCAACGGGTAGGTGTGCCGGACCGCTTCGGCCGGGTCGGCGATCTCCACCGCCGCCATGAAGCGCGCCATCTTCTCCGTCGGCGGCGGCACGTGCCGGGCGCCGCCCGGCGTGGTGCACAGCAGCACGAGCCCCGCCACGCGCTGCGGGTGCCGCAGCGCGACGTGCTGCGCCACCATGCCGCCCATCGACGTCCCGAAGACGTGCGCCAGCGGCGCGCCGGCGGCGTCGAGCACGGCCGCGGCGTCGTCGGCGAGCAGCGCCATCGAGTACGGCCCCGGGGCGACGTCCGAGCGGCCGGAGCCGCGCGGGTCCATCGCGATCGTGCGGAAGCGCTGCGCGAGCGGCGGGATGTTCGCCCAGTAGACCGTCGCGTTGGAGCCGAAGCCGGCGATCAGCAGGAGCGGCGGCCCCTCGCCGGCGACCTCGTACCAGATGCGCGCTCCGCGCGCGTCAGCGTACGGCACTGGCGGCGTCCCCGGCGCGCGCGCGGGCGCGGCGGAAGAAGTCGAGCAGGATCGCGTCCGCCTGCGCCTGCGCCTCGAGGTTGTAGCCGTGACCCATGCCCTGCAGGATCGCCAGCTCGGCATGCGGGATGCGCTCCTTCAGCAGGTGCGCGTTGCCGGCGGGGATCATCACGTCGTCGGAGCCGTGCAGGATCAACACGGGGCACGCGAGCTCGGGCAGACGGTCCCACGTATCGTGGCGGGCGGCGGCGAGCACCTGGCGCATGTACGACTCGCGCGGCGCGGCGTGCACGGCGGCGGCGCGCGCCCGAGCGAGCAGCGCCTGGCGGTTCGCGTCGATGTATGCGCGGCTGTACCCCAGCTCCCAGCCGGCTTCGAGCGCCGCGTCGCCGGTGAGCGCCTGGTTACGGATCATCTTCTGCACGGTCTCGGGCGACGGCGGCACGCCGCGCACGGCGCCGCCCGTCGTGCAGCCGAGCGCGAGGGCCCGCACGCGCTGCGGGTGCCGCAGCGCCAGCTCCTGCGCCACCATGCCGCCCATCGACGAGCCGTAGACGAACGCGGCGTCGTAGCCGAGCGCGTCGAGCAGCGCCGCAGCGTCATCGGCGAGCATCGGGATCGAGTACTCGCCCTCGGGCTTGTCGCTACGGCCGCAGCCCCGGCCGTCGTAGACGATGAAGCGATGATGCCGGCGGTACGACTCCACCAGGTACGGGATCTCGAGCACGTTCGCGCCGAGCCCGCCGATCCAGAGCAGCGGCTCGCCCTCGCCGTGCTCCTCGTAGTACAGCCGGATGCCGTTGACGGTGGCGTGAGGCACGAGGACAGCGTAGCGAAGAGCGGCCCCTTCGCGACACCGCGCCGCCGCTACGCCTCCCGCGCGCCGCCCGGGGCGTATTCGACCGGATCGACGTCGACCGTGCGCCAGGTGACGGTCGAGCTCCAGCTTTCGCCCGGCGCGAGGTCGAGCACGCGCGTGACGGAGACGGACGCGCCCTGCCAGACGCGCTCGAGCCCGCCCTCCGACGATGACACGGTCTCCACCGGGAAGTGCCAGACATCGCACGGCTCTTCCAGCCGCGCCTCGATCCCCCACGGCGCGCTCCCGCGCACAGTGAACTGTCGCAGGCCATCGAGCGCGCCCGGCGGCCCGGCGAGGTCAGCGCCGCCCTGCGCCGTCTCGACGCGGGCGATCCGGTCGTCGCCGTCCGGCGCCTGGGGCACCGAGAAGTTCCATTCGGCGACGAACCGCGCCCGGCGCGGCTCGCGCGCGCCGTTCGTGCACGTATAGGTAACGGTGAACGTCTCGCCCTGCGCGGGCACGTCCAATTGCTTCCACAAGCTCCAGTTGTCGTGGCGACGCGAGAGGACCGCGACGACGCCGCCTTCGACGTGCGACACGCGCTTGCTCCATGTGCCCGAAGGGTCGAACTGCGCTGAAGACCCCCCGCGCGCGAAGGCCGCGACGTCGGCGTCCGCCGGCAGGATCCATTCCTGCAGGCCCCCGCGCCGGAGGCGGTCGAAGGTCAGCCCGTCGGCGAGCCCCTGCTCCTTGAGGCGCAGCGCGCCGTGGATGTTCGCGACGCCGTCGCCGGCCGCCGCGACCTCGCCGCCGAGCAGCGCGTCGTGGTACGCCTCGCGCCGCCGGGCGAGGACGCCGAGCATCGCCCAGTCGCGCTGGCGCACGTCGAGCTCGCTCAGCATGCCACCGTCCTCCGGGTGCAGCAGCAGCGTCAGCCATGGCGTCTGCAGCAGCACCTCATCGCGGCCGTCGAAGTCGTAGTCCTGCTCGCCGACGCGCACGCCGACCGCCCCCGCCGCCTCATCCGCCAGCCGCTCCGCCCGCACGAGGTTCGACAGCGTGGCGGCGCGGATGTTGCGCAGGTAGAGCCCGCCGAAGACGCCGTGCCAGTATGGACAGTTGCACTGCGCCTTCCACAGCGCGTCGCGCGCCTCGTTCGAGCGCACCGACTCGAGCTTCCGGTCGATGCGCAGCCCGCGCTTGTGCATGTCGTTCGCTTCCGGGTACTTCGCGAGGAACGTCCGCCAGAAGCCGCCGCGCATGTACTTGCGCACGTCCTCGCGGCCCTCCGCCTCGATGGCCGCGGTCGCGCGGTGATACTCGGCGGCGGCCGCGGCCGGCATCGCCCACTCCATCATCTCGGCGTACGACGCCGCCGGCAGGTAGACGAGGCCACGCGCCTCGAACCGGCGCGCGTAGTCGCCCGGCGTGATCGTCTCCAGCCACTCGTGCTCGGCCTCGATGGCGCTGAAGAAGCGCTCGATCCAGCCCTTCTCCCAGACGTGCGCATAGGTCGTGGGCCAGGCGCCGAACTTCTCGCCGTCGTCGCCGAGCACCACGTACGGGGCGCCGCCCTGCCGCGAATGCGACAGCGCCCGCAGCTCGCTGATCACGTCGTCGACGTCGTGCCAGGGGATCGTGTAGCGCAGCCGCTGGCTTCCCGCGAAGAGCTTCACGCGCTGGCCCTGGTCCTCGGTCACGTAGTAGCCGTCGAGCGCTTCTTCGGGGACGCCGACCGTGCGGAAGTGCGCGTCATCGACGAGCGACCACTGCACCCCGGCCGCGGCGAGCGGCGCCGGGAGTCCCGGCTCCCATACACGTTCTGTCAACCAGAGCCCGGTGGGCGTCTGCCGGAAGTGCTCCTCGATGAACGCCGACAGCTTGCGGATCTGCCCGACCTTGTCGGCGTCCGGGATCATCGGCAGGATCGGCTCGTAGTAGCCGCCCGTGAGCATCTCGATCTGGCCGCGGTCGCAGAGACCGCGCAGCCGGGTGACGTAGTCCGGCCGGTTGGCCAGGATCCAGTCGAACAGCGAGCCGGAGTTATGTAGCGCAACGCGCACGCCGGGGTGCCGCTCGAGCGCCTCGAGCATCGGCAGGTACGACTGCTGGTAGACCTGCTCTACGACGAAGCCGTAGTTCCCCACGGGCTGGTGGTTGTGGAGGACGAGTCCGAGGTATAGCCGGGGCTTCATCGCGCGCTCCGTGCGCCATTGCGCCGTACCCAGTATGCGCGCACAACGCGCCGCCGGGCATGAGCATTCCGCCCTATCTCCTCCCGCGATCGTGCTGCGTCCGCCGGCCTGGCGACGGCGCGGCCGCTTGTCATCGCCGCGCGATGCGAGGAACCTGCAATGCGCGGGGCGCCCGCACCTGCTTGACACCCTCGATCAGGCGGCCCTAAGATCGCGGAGAAATAACAACCGAATACGCGAACAGCCGAGTCCTCGCGCCGGAGCGGGGAGCGGGGGAACCGCCATTCGGGCTGAACGGTCCTCACGGGCCGAGGGGTACCTTCTCCCCTAAGCCGACAGCTAACCTCGTAGGCTTTGAAGGTCGGACCACGCAATGGACGACCTTTTTTCGTACCTGCGGACTCCTGTGCACGGAAGCACCAGCGATGTGATCGACCCCGCCAGGCGGCGCCGGAAGGCGAACAGTTTCCGCGCCGCATGGGATCCCGCACCGCTCACCGACCTCGCCGAAATCCCGCCCGCGTACCGACGCGGGGCAGCCGCCGTCGCCGTGGCGCCGGCGGCGACCTGGCGCCGTGACGGCGGCGGCTCGGTGGCGGTCGCCGCGCCGCCGCGGCGTCCGGCGCCCGCCGTCGCGCTCGGCGAGCTGGCCCACCCCGTCGTCGACGTGGCGACGGCGGTCCGCCAGCGCGTGCGCATCCGCCCCTCGCACCGCGCGGTCGACCGCGCGCTCGAACTGTTGCCGTTCGCGCTCGCCTTCGCGCTCATCTCATCGCTCGTCTGGGGGGCGTTCTGGCTGCCGATCCCGCTCGTCGTCATGCTGCTCGGCTTCGACGTCTACTGGGCATGGCGCTCGCTGAACATCGGCGTGCACACGATCAAGGGCTACCGGGCGATGAAGGCGGCCGCGCGCATCGACTGGCGCAAGCACTACGACGCCGAGCGCATCACCCGCACCGACGTGCTCGCCTGGGACGACGTGCGCCACATGGTGATCATCCCCACGTACAAGGAGAGCCTCGACAAGCTGCGTGCGACCGTCGGCAAGCTCGCCGAGAGCGAGGTCGCGCGCGAGAAGCTGCTCGTCGTCATCGCGATGGAGGAGGCGGACAGCGGCGCGCCGGGGCGGTTCGAGGCGCTGCAGCGGGAGTTCTCCCACCGCTTCCTGGCGCTGATCGGCACCACGCACCCGAAGGACATCGCCGGCGAGGTGCGCGGCAAGTCATCGAACGAGGCCTGGGCGGCCAGGTGGGCGAAGCGGCTCTTCTGCGACGAGATGGGCCTGTCGCTGGATCACCTCACCGTGACGAGCTGCGACGCCGATACGCTCTTCCACCCGCGCTACTTCGGCGCGCTCACCTACTACTTCGCGACGAACCCCCGCCGCTACCGCACGTTCTGGCAGGGCCCGATCTTCTACTACAACAACGTGTGGGACGTGCCGGCGCCGCTGCGCATCCAGAACAGTCTCGGCGGTATCAACCACCTGGCGAAGCTCGTCCGCAAGTACACGGTGCTGTTCCCGCAGTCCACGTACAGCCTCAGCCTGCGCATGTGCCACGAGGTCGGCTACTGGGACGTCGACGTCGTGCCGGAAGACTGGCACATGTTCCTCAAGTGCTTCTTCGAGCTGAAGGGCGAGCCGGACGTGCAGCCGATCCTGCTCCCCGTCGGCAACGACGGCGTGCGCGCGCACAGCTACATGCGCACGTTCTGGGAGCACTACCAGCAGGCGCGCCGCCACGCCTGGGGCTGCAGCGACATCCCCTACGCGGTCCGGCAGTTCATCGCCCACCCGGAGATCCCGTTCCTGCGCCGGCTCCGCCGCACGTGGAGCCTCACCGAGAACCACGTGCTCTGGTCCGCCCAGTGGTTTCTGATCACCGGCGTTGCGGCGAACATGTCGGCGGGCAACTGGGGCGCGTTCATCGGCCTGCACCCGTTCGCACAGCACAACATCCCGACGTGGTTCATCACGGCGTCGCACTGGATCCTGCTGCCCTGCATGCTGCCCCTGCTGCTGATGATCGTGCTCGACATGATGATGCGGCCGCCGCGTCCGCGCCGCTGGAAGCCCTGGCTCTACCCGGTGCAGTTCGCGCAGTGGGCGCTGATGGCGCCGATCACGCTGTTCTTCACCTCGCTCCCGGCGATCGACGCGCAGATCCGCCTCGCCCTCGGCCGCCGGCTGGAGTACAAGGTCACCGAGAAGGCGTAACCGCAGTCCGCCGGGACCCACCCCTGGCGCCCGCTGCCATCGCGCGCCGGCGCTGCGACGATCACACAGCCGCCCGCGCTGCCCCACGCGCGACTCCGGCAGGATCGGCCGGAGCAGCTCGAAGGGATTCCCGACTGGTCCACGGCGGGCGTCCGGCCTGCCGCGGTTACATCCGCCGCGGTCAGACGG
The DNA here is from genome assembly GCA_035650575.1 of Dehalococcoidia bacterium. Lineage (GTDB taxonomy): Bacteria > Chloroflexota > Dehalococcoidia > DSTF01 > JACRBR01 > DASRHM01. The sequence goes on from DASRHM010000077.1 coordinate 9,537, forward strand.
CGCCGAACTCCCGCGCCAGCTCCAGGATGTCATCGGCCGTAAAGAACGTGCGGCGCGCGTTGACCCAGTGGTCGTGCTGCTCGTCGTACTGGCCGTTGTACTCGTCCTGGATGCGGTCGTAGATCTGCTTGACGACGCGGCTCGTCTCCTTGACCCGTGTCTCGCTGCCCTGGCGCTCCAGCTCGCGGTTGAGAACCGAGATGATGCCCTCCGAGCCGGACAGCGAGCCAATGCGGCTCAGCTCGACCTCCTGCCGGCCGAAGAGCGACGCCGCGAACGGCAAGTAGATCAGCCCGCCCGGCGCGCCGCCCTGGCGGCCGACGCCCGCCTGGTGGATGCCCGCCGTCGTCGTGAACACCTCGCCGATGATCGGCGCGCGGTCCGGCAGCGGCGTCACCTCCGTGTCCACCAGGCGCTTCATCTCCTCGAGCGCCGTCAGGTCGAACCCCGGGTCGCCGTAGTGACGGATCAACGCGGCGACCATCTGCTCGAGCGAGGTGTTGCCGGTGCGCTCGCCGAGGCCCGCGAACGCGACGTTCACCTTCTTCGCGCCGTAGCGCCAGGCGGCGATGGAGTTCGCGGTGGCCAGCCCGAAGTCGTTATGGCCGTGGAACTCGAGCTCGGCGCCCGTCTCCGCGCGCAGCACCGTGAACAGGCGCGGGATGCCCCAGGGCAGCGACGCGTAGGGGTCCGGGCTCCCCCAGCCGATCGTGTCGCACACGCGGAACTTCGCGATGCCCTTGCTCTCCTCGAGCACCCGCTGCATGAACGGGATCACCCAGCCGTAGATGTCCGCGCGCGTCGTATCCTCCAGGTGGACACGGGGGACGATGTTGTTCTCCAGCGCCGTCCGAATCGGCTGCAGGTACTTCTCGATCGCCTCTTCCTTGGAGGCGTAGCCCAGCTTGTCGAAAATGTGGTGGTCGGAGGCGGAGGCGAGCATGCCGGTCTCCTTCACCTTCCCCTGCGACACCTCGACGAGCAGCTTGATGTCCTTGGGCGTCGCGCGCGTCCAGGTCGTCACGCGCGGCCACTCGTAGCCGCGCACGAGCAGCTTCTCGAGCGTCCAGACGTCGCGGCGCTGGTAGATGAACGCCTCGACGGCGTACACGCCGCCGATGCCGTTGTCCATGCGGTGCAGCAGGTCGTAGTACTTGAGCCGCGCGTCCGCCGGGAAGACCGCGAAGCGGCTATCCTGCGCGCCATCGCGGAGCGTCGTGTCGGTGATGAGCTTCGGGAGCGCATCTGCCTCGGGCGCGGGCGGCGTAACCGGCTCCGGCTCGAGGGTCACGGGCGGCAGTTTGCCGCCGTAGTTGTAGTACACGCGCTCCGAGTTCACCCTGGTCTGCGTCACCATGCGGCGCACCTCCCCGTCTCCGTCTCGTCTATAGCTACGATAGTCTAGGCCTATCAGTGGTATACGCAAGCCACGCCGGTTGCGGATTCCCGCGCGCCCGCGCGGTGCTTCCCGGCGTTGTGGTACCGTGCGCAGACAGGGAGGTCCCCGAGCGCGTCATGTCCCGCCTCCTCGAGCCTCGTTTCCTCATCCGCACGGCGGTGAGCCTCGCCCTGCTTGGCTTCCTCGTCTGGCGCATCGACCTCGAGGACGCCGGCCGCGCCCTGCGGGACGCGAACTACGTCTACGTCGTGCCCGCGCTCGCCCTGTTCGGACTCGCGAAGCTGCTGGTCGCGCAGCGCTGGCGGCTGATGATGGCGAACTTCAAGGCGGTGCCGCCGCTCAACGCGCTCTTCGGCATTCTCCTGGTCTCGAACCTGGCGAACAACGTCGTCCCGGTGCGCCTGGGCGACATCCTGCGGGTGCAGATGCCGGCGCAGCGATACGGCACGAGCCGCGCGCGCCTGGCGGCGACGGTCTTCGCGACGGAGTCCCTGCTCGATGGCGTGGCGTTCGCGATCCTGGGGCTCATCGGCCTCGCCCTCATCGACCTCAACGGCTTTCCCACGAGCGTCTTCTGGGGGATGCTCGGCGGCGTCAGCGGCGGCCTCGTCGCCGTCGTCCCGCTCTCGCACCTGCGCCTCAACGAAGGCTGGACGTGCCGAGGCGTGCTCGCGCGGCTGCCGGAGCGCGCGCAGTCCTTCCTGGAGACCGCCGTCCCGCATTTCATCGATGGCCTCGCGGTCTTCAAGACGCTGCGCCTCGCCCTGCCCGCCCTCAGCCTCTCGATGGCGATCTGGATCCTGGAGGCCGGGATGTTCGCGCTGTTCGGGCGCGCGTTCGGCATCTCGCTCTCGTTCCCGGCGTGGCTGCTGATCATGGTCGTCGCCAACATGATCAGCGCCGTCCCGGTCGCCCCGTCGAACATCGGGGCATACGAGGTCGCCGTCGCCGAGACGCTGAAGGCGCTGGGCATCGGCGTCGGCGCGGCCGGGGGCTTCGCCATCGCGTCGCACATCTTCAACATCCTCTGGATCACCGTCGCCGGCTTCGCCGCGATGTGGGCGCTGGGCCTGGGCCTCACCGACGTGTTCACGCTGCACGCGCGCGAACCGGAGGTGGTGCGCGTCGAGCCCGGCCGCGAACCCGCGACCGTGCGCCGGTAGCCGCGCCCTACTCCCGGAGCCGCTTCTCCATCCAGAGCACGTCCCAGTAGCGCCCGAACTTGCGGCCGACGCCGTGCATCAAGCCCGCGCGCTCGAACCCGAAGCGCTCGTGGAGCGCGACGGACGCATCGTTCGGCATCGTGATGCCGGCGACCGCCATGCGCACGTCCTCCTCCCGGATCGCCTCGAACAGCGCGCCATACAGCGCCGAGCCGACGCCCCTTCCCTGCATCTCCGGCGCGCAGTAGACCGTCGTCTCGACCGTCGTGTCGTAGGCGGCCTTCGTGCGGAAGCGGTGCGTGCCGGCGTACGCTACGACCGCGCCCTCGACTTCGCCGACGAGGAGGCGGTGCGGGCCGTCGGCCGCGAACTGCGCGAACCATGCGCGGCGCTCGTCGAGCGTGAACGGCTCGATGTCGAACGTGATCGCCGTGTGCCGCACGTAATGGTTGTAGATCTCGTTCACCCGCTCGAGGTCGGCCGCCGTCGCGCGACGGATGTGCAAACCGGGCGGCGCCGCCGGCGCCGGGCCGTGCGCGACGCGTGGCGCGAGCAGGTCCGCGATCTGGCCGAGGTGGTCGCGGTCGTGCGCGGCGATGTTTTGCAGCACGCTGAGCACGCTGTACTCCTCGTGGCCGACGCGGGCCAGCCGGTACAGCGTCTCGCCCTCGACGCCGTCGACGAGCGCATGCACGTCGGCGCGCGTCACGGCCAGGGAATCGAGCACCGCGGGCACGTCCGTCGCCGCCCGCGGCGCGTCAGGCTGCGCGCGCCCGCAGAGGTGCGCGAGCAGCTTCGCGTACGCCGACTCCGACTCGACGACGTGCTCGAGCACGCGGCGCACGGACCAGCCGCCGGGCCGCGCGCGGCCGAGGTCGGCATCGGACAGGCCGGCGACGGCGTCGAGCAGCGCGTTGCGCGCGTCGCGCATCGCCACCAGCGCGCGTTCGAGATCGTCGCTCATGACGCGCCCTCCTCCCGCAGTCCGGTCGCGCCGGACGGCATGTCCCGCACGTACCACGCCACGTCCCAGTATCGCCCGAACTTGCGTCCGGCCTCCGTGATCGTCATCGCGTGCCGGAAGCCGAAGCGCTCGTGCAGCGCGCAGGAACCGCGGTTGGGCAGCGTGATCAGCGCCGCGGCGCGGTGGACGTCCTCGCCGCGCAGCGCTGGCAGCAGCGCCTCGTACAGCCGCCGTCCGATGCCGTACCCGACCGCTTCCGGCGCGCACAGCACCGTCATCTCCACCGTGGTCTCGTACGCCCGGCGGGGATGGAACGGGCTGCTGCTCGCGTAGCCCGCGATGTAGCCGTCGCGCTCGGCGACGATCAGGCGGTGGCGCCCGGACGGCGCGTAGTGCGCGAACCAGGCACGCCGCTCGTCGACGGTGAAGGGATCGAGGTCGAACGTCGTCGCCGTGTTCACGACGTAGTGGTTGTAGATCTCCGTCAACCGCGGCAGATCCTCGATGACGGCCGGACGGACGACGACCTCCTTTGCGGAGGCGGAGAGCAGCGGGCGCGGCTGCGGCTTCATGGCGCCAGTCTACGGCGCGCGTGTGACGGCGGCGTTACGTCACCCAAGCGCGAGCGCGGAGACGCCCGCGGCGATCGCGGCCGCCCCGGCGAGGCGTCGGGCCGCGTCGCCCTCGCCGAGCAACCGCAGCCCGAGCAGCGCGCCGATGAGGATGCTCACCTCGCGCGCGGGCGCGACGTAGCTCACCGGCGCGAGCCGCAGCGCCGCCAGCACCATGATGTACGCTCCCGGCGCCAGCACCGCCACGCCGACGACGGCGCGCGTCTGTTCCCGGAACACATCGCGCACCGCCGCCCGCGCGGCCGGCGTCGCGAGCGCGATCGGCGCCATCAGCAGCGCCCGCGCCAGGTCGAGCCCGTAGTTGTAGACCACCGGCGTCACGAAGCTCACGCCCTCGTTGTCCCACAGCGTGTACGTCGCGATGCACAGCCCGGTCGCGAGCGCGAACGCGACCGAGCGCGTCGCCTCGGCGCTGCGGAGCGCGTGGGGCGAGAGCGACATCACCAGGATGCCGCCGACGACCAACGCCGCCCCGACGAGCGCCAGCGCGCTCGGCCGCTCGCTGAAGATCACGATCGCGCCGACGACCGCCAGCGCCGGGCCGGTCCCGCGCGCCAGCGGATAGACCAGCGAAAGGTCGCCCGTGCGATAGCCCTCGATCAGCAGCACGAAGTAGACGAGGTTGAGCGCGCCGGAGACGCCCATGAAGAGCCACGCCTTCGGCCCCAGGTCCTGCCCGGTCCAGGCGAGCACGACGATAGCCAGCGGCAGGTAGACCACCTGCGCCAGGGACGTGAACGCGAACGTGAAGGCGACCGTGCCCGTCGCGCCCTTCGCGAGGAAGTTCCACGTCGCGTGGGCGACCGCCGCCGCGAGCAGCAGCCCCACCGCGGCAGCCGGCATCGCGCCTCCCCCTGAAAACACGGCGAGGGCACCCGCGTGCCCTCGTCCCGATCTGGCGGCGCGCGGTGCCGCGTTAGAGCAGCCCGCGCTCCCGCAGCACCCGCTCGGTCGTCGCGCCGATCTCGGCCGGCGAGTCGCTGATCGTGACGCCGGCGTCCGCGAGCGCCTGCTTCTTCGCGCTCGCCGTGCCCGTATTGCCGGAGATGATCGCGCCCGCATGGCCCATCCGCCGTCCCGGCGGCGCGGTGGAACCGGCGATGAACGCGACGACCGGCTTGGTCATGTGGCGCTTGATGTAGTCCGCCGCGTCCTGCTCCGCGCTGCCGCCGATCTCGCCGATCAGCACCACCGCCGCCGTGTCGGCGTCCGCGTTGAACAGCTCGAGCGCCTCCCGCTGCGTCGTGCCGATGATCGGGTCGCCGCCGACGCCGACGCAAGTCGACTGGCCGATGCCGCGCCGCGTGAGCTGGTCGACGGCCTCGTACACGAGCGTGCCGCTGCGCGAGACGACGCCGACGTTCCCCGGCGAGAACACGTGCCCCGGCATGATGCCGACGCGGCACTCCCCGGCCGTGATCACGCCCGGGCAGTTCGGGCCGATGAGGCGCGTGCCCGAGCCGGCGATCGCGCGCTTCACACGCACCATGTCGATCGTCGGGATGCCTTCGGTGATGCAGACGACGAGCGGCAGGCCCGCGTCCGCGGCCTCGAGGATGGCGTCCGCGGCGAATGGCGCCGGCACGAAGATCAGCGAGCAGTCGGCGCCGGTCTCGCGCACGGCCTCCCGCACGGTGTTGAAGACCGGCACGCCCATCGTGCTCTCGCCGCCGCGGCCGGGTGTGACGCCGGCGACCACCTTCGTGCCATAGTCGATGCAGCGCTGGGTCTGGAACGCGCCCTCCTTGCCCGTGATGCCCTGCACGAGCACGCGCGTGTCCGCGTTGACGAGTACGCTCATCGGTCCGCTCTCCGCCTCGCTCCGGGGCGCCCTCCGGCGGCCCGCGCCATGCTAGCAGCGCCGCCGCTTGCGGGCGAGCGAGCTCTAGCGCCCCGCGCGCGAATCGAGCGGAGGTTACGGCGGCCCGGTCATCCGCTCCGGCGCCGCCACGCGCCCGCCCCCAGCGCGCCGAGCGCGGCGCAGACGGCGAGCGCCATGACGCCGAGGCGAGCGTAATGTCCGCCGCCAGCCGCGGGCGCGATCGCATCGGGCCGCTGCGCGATACCGCCGACGCGCGCCGGCGGCTGCGGGTCCGTGATCCGGTACAGCGTCCCGTCCGCGAAGCCGGCCAGGTACAGCTCGCCGGCATCGTCCTCTCCGAACGACGAGATGAGCAGGGACGTGTCGAGCGCCAGCGTGGAGCTCCATGTCGAGCCGGACTGCGTCGCGGTCCAGATGCGCCCCGAGCAGAAGTCGCCGTACACGTACTTGCCGTAGAGCGTCGGGTCGCTGCCCCGGTAGCGGTAGCCGCCGGTCACGGAGCATCCCAGCGAGTGGTCGTACTGGAGTACCGGGAACGTCTTCCCGCTCGTGTCGCAGCCGGACGGCGGCGCGTAACAGGCGGTGGCCTCCATGACGTTCCAGCCGTAGTTGCGCAGCGTCGCGTCGCCCGCCGGTTGGACGTCGATCTCTTCGAGCGAGTCCTGGCCGACGTCGGCGATGAACAGGTCGCCCGTCGTCCGGTCGAAAGTGAACCGCCACGGGTTGCGCAGCCCGTACGCCCAGATCTCGTCGAGCCCGGGCTGGCCGACGAGCGGGTTCGTCGGCGGCACCGTATACGTCGGCGCGTGCACGTCGATGCGGAGCAGCTTGCCGAGCAGCGTGTTCACGTTCTGCGCGTTGCCGTTCGGGTCGCCGGTGCCGCCCCCGTCACCGAAGCCGACGTAGAGGTAGCCATCGGGCCCGAACTGCAACTCACCACCGTTGTGGTTGACGTAGGTCGGGTGCGGCTGCGTGAGGACCGGCGTGAGGGTGGTGTTGGCGACGTTCGGATTGCCGGACACCGTCATGCGCGCGACGACGAGGTCGTCATTCGTCGCGGTGTACTGGACGTAGAACTCGCCGTTCGTCTTGTACTGTGGGTCGAACACCAGCCCGAGCAGCCCCTGCTCCTGGCCCGATGTCGTGATCAAGCTCGAGATATCGAGGAACGGCGTTGCGAGCAGCGACGCCCCGGTCCAGATGCGCACGGTGCCGCCGCGCTCCACGATGAACAGGCGTCCCGTCCCGTCTCTGGGGCTGACGATGCCGAGCGGCTGCGACAGGCCGCTCGCCAGCGCGTGCAGGTTGATCCCGGACGCCTCGGCGCGGCGCGCCGTCCCCGGCGCCATCGTCGAGACGACGGCCGCGGCCAGCATCGCGAGCAGCAGGACGCGGAGCGCGCAGACAGTGGGTTCCGGAGCCCGGACGGGACGCACGGGCTCCACGGTGCCCGCTCGCGCCACGTTCTGTCAATTCTCCGTCAAGCGACGCCGCGCCGACGGGCTCCTCGCCCGCCGCCCGCATCCTGCAAGAGCCCGGCGCGTGTCACCGGCACGCCGTGCGCGCGCGACATCGCTGCAGTCGTCGGCTCGCGCGACGCCGCAAAACCCCGCGCACCCGTCAGCGGCCAGCGGCAAATCAGCCGATCCCTGCGCGCGAAGGTCCCGTTCGTCTTCAGTGTTGAGGGATGGAGAAGGTTGGTGGAGCCGAGGGGGCTCGAACCCCTGACCTCGACACTGCCAGTGTCGCGCTCTCCCAATTGAGCTACGGCCCCACGCAGCGGTTGCGGCACGTCATGCTAGCAACTGCCGCCGCGTGGCAGCAATCTCGGGGATTCCCGCACGATGCCCGCCGCTGCGCCTGCTATCCTGAGCGCCTCTATGGCCACGAGCACCATTGCCGCCGCCGATGTCCGCGCGCGCCTGCGGCTGCCGGACTCGATCTCGGTGCTCGCGGAGCGCGACTTCCGCGTGATCTGGACCGGCTCCGCGATCTCGCTCGTCGGCACCTGGATGCAGGTGATCGCGCAGGGGCTCGTCGTGCTGTCGCTGTGGAACTCGGCGCTCGCGCTGGGCATCGTCAACGTCGCGCAGTCCCTTCCCACGCTCGCCGTGATGCTCTTCGGCGGCGTACTCGCCGACCGCGCCGACAAGCGCCTGATCCTGCTCGTCACCCAGACGATCATGGCGCTGCTGGCGTTCGCCGTGGGCGTCCTCGTGCTCACCGGCGCCGTGCAGTTCTGGATGCTCCTCGTCATCGCCGCGGGGCTCGGCGTCGCCTTCGGCTACGACATGCCGGCCTACCAGGCGCTCCTGCCGGAACTCGTGGAGCCGGAGAAGATCGGCCAGGTAGTGGCGCTCAACTCCTCCACCTTCCACGGCTCGCGGATGATCGGGCCGGCCATCGCCGGCGCCGCGATCGCCGCGTTTGGCTTCTCCGTCGCGTACTTCCTGAACGCGGCGAGCTTCCTTGCCGTGATCGTGAGCCTGCTGATCATCCGCTCCCGTCCGCGGCGGGACGGCCCGGCGGCCGGCACCTCGGCCATCGACGGCCTGAAGGAAGGCCTGCGCCACGCCGCCGGCCGCCCGAACCTGCGCGTGATGTTGCTCATCACCGCGCTCAACACGACCTTCGTCTTCCCCAGCCTCGCGGTGCTGATGCCCCTGTACGCGAAGGACGTGCTGCACGAAGGCGCGAGCGTGCTCGGCCTGTTGATGGCGGCGGCGGGCGTCGGCTCCATGATCGGCGCGCTGATGCTGATCTGGTGGGCGGACCGCCTGCGCGAGGCGCGGATCTGGTTTGGCGCGGTCGCCGCGCCGTCCGGCCTGGTGCTGCTCGCCGTCACGCGCGAGCCGGCGATCGCGATCGCGGTATCGGGGCTCGTCTCGTTCGCGTTCTCATCGCAGCTCGGGCTGATCACGCAGATGATCCAGGAATCGACGCCGTCGCAGTTCCGCGGCCGCGTGATGTCGCTGTTCGGCATCACCTTCAACGGCACGATGCCGTTCGCCGGCCTCGCCACGGCGGCGCTCGCGGTCGCGTTCGGGTTACCGGCCGTCATGGTCGTCGCCGCGGTCTGCTACGCCGCGCTCGCGGCGTGGCTCCTCGTCTTCGCCGCGGGCGGCATCGGCGCGGTCGTGCGCGCGTCGACGGCCGAGTACGAGCTGGTCGCGGCGGGCGGTGGCTAGGCGAGCAGCTCGCCCACGACCTCGTTGATCGCGCGCCCCTCGGCGCGGCCCTTCAGGCGGCTCATCGCGACCGGCATCACCTTGCCCTTGTCCTTCGGCCCGCTCGCTCCCGTCTCGGCGATGATCGCCCGCACTTCGGCGGCGATCTCGTCGCGGCTGAGCTGCTGCGGCAGGTATCCGGTGATGATGCGCAGCTCCGCCTCCTCGCGGCGTACCAGGTCGTCGCGCCCCGCCTTCCGGTATTCCTCGATGCTGTCCCGGCGCTGCTTCGCCTGCTTCTGCACCACATCGAGCACGTCGGGCTCCGCCAGCTCCTGCCGGCTCGAAGACGCGTCCTTCGGGTTCACGCGGGCGATTTCGGCGTTGTTGATCGCGGTCAGCAGGCTACGGAGCACGTCGCGGCGCGTGGCGTCGCCCGCCCGCATCGCTTCCTTCAGGTCGCCCGCAAGCTGTTCCTTCAGTCCCACACGCACTACCTCCGGCCGCTCGCCCGCCGCCACTCTAGCGCCCCCCGCCCCCGGCCGCATCTCGCGCCTTTGCCCGCTCAGGACAGCACCGCGGCTGCCGAAAACGATAATGCAGTGCCTCGCGCTGCCGATACTGAGCGGGCGCCAAGGCTCGGAGGGATCAGCGCCATGTACCAGCGGATGCTCGTGCCAATCGACGGGAGCCACGCCTCGGCGAGCGTGGTGCCGGCGGCTGCCGAGCTCGCGAGCCGCCTCGGCTGCCATGTCGACCTGGTGCTCGTGGAGCCCGTGACCGGGGCCCGCATGCCCCACCCCGACCACCACCGCCCGATCGCCGAGCTCGCCGCGGAATCGCAGACGCTCGTGCCGGGGACCGCGACGCCGCAGTGCATCCGCGCCGCCAACGAGCGCTACGTGGCCCGTCACGTCGAGGAGTTCGAGGCGCAGGGCGTCGAGGCGACGGGCAAGGTCGTCTGGGGCGAGACGGTCGAGCAGATCCTGCGCGCTGCGCTGGAGCTGCGGTCGGACGTCATCGCGATGGCGACCCGCAAGCTGAGCAACTTCAACCGCCGCAACACCGGCAGCATCGCCGAGGAAGTGCTCTGGCGCTCGAAGCTGCCGGTGCTCCTCATCGCGCACGGCTGAACGCGTTTTCCCCCGGTCTCGTCGGGCGCCCGTCGGCCGGGCGGCGGCTGCACGTCCGGTACGGTCCTCCCCCGCCGACGAAGATCGCCATGCCCGCCGCGGCACAGCGCCGCTCGGGCGAGGGTGTGAGGAAGCGCCGGTGCGGCTGCCAACGGTGGACCGGAGTTCTGCCCTGCTGCCGGCCGCCGGCACGTCGCCCGGTGCGCGACCGCGCCGGCCGCTCCGCACGCCGCATCATCCCGCGGGCGGGCGTCCCTGGAGTGAGGTGAGGGGATCGCCGGGCCGGGCGCCCGCCGCGCGGGCCATGCCGGCGCGCGTCACTCGCGCGATGCGAGGAGCGCCGCCACGCGGTCGAGGATGCGGTTGCCCACCTCGTACTTGGTGAGGAGCGGCAGCTCCTCGACGGCGCCGTCCTTGTCGATCAGCGTCACCAGGTTCGTGTCCACGGCAAACCCGGCCTGCGGCGCGCTCACGTCGTTCGCGGCGATCAGGTCCAGGCCCTTGGTGCGGATCTTCGCCCGCGCGTTCTCGCGCATGTCCTGCGTCTCCGCCGCGAAGCCGACCTTCACGAAGCCTCCCTGGAGCCCCGCGATGATGTCTTCGTTCGGCACCAGGTCGATGCGCAGCCCCTCCGCCGAACGCTTGATCTTGTGGTCCGCGGCGTGCGCGGGACGGAAGTCAGCGGGCGCCGCCGCCATGATCAGCGCGTCGCAACCGCGCGTCGCCTCCATGAGCGCCGCCGCCATCTCCGCCGTCGTGCGCACGTCCACGCGCGCGACGCGCCACGGCGTCTCGAGCGCCACGGGCCCGGCGACGAGCGTCACCTCCGCGCCGCGGTCACGCGCCGCCTCGGCGATCGCGAAGCCCATCTTGCCCGAGGAGCGGTTGCCGATGAAGCGCACCGGGTCAACCGGCTCCTGCGTGCCGCCCGCGCTCACCACCACGCGGCGGCCGCGGAAGTCGTGCTTCTCCGCGAGCGTCGCCCGCAGCGCCGCCACGAGCACGTCCGTCGAAACGAGCCGCCCGGCGCCGGTGCGCCCGCTCGCCAGGCGCCCTTCCTCCGGGCCGATGAACATCGCGCCGCGCTGGCGCAGGAGCGCGCAGTTCGCGCGCGTCGCCGCGTGCTCCCACATCTGGCTGTCCATGGCGGGCGCGATGAGCAGCGGGGCCGTCGTCGCGAGCGCCGTGAGCGCCAGCAGGTCGTCCGCCATCCCGTGCGCCAGGCGCGCGATCGTCGTCGCCGACGCGGGCGCGATGAGCATCGCATCGGCGCCGCGCGCGAGCTCGACGTGTTGCTCGGCGAGCGGCGACGACTCGTCGAACATGTCCGGGTACACCGGCCGCAGCGTGAGCGCCCGGAACGTGAGCGGCGAGACGAAGCGCCGCGCCGACTCCGTCAGGATCACGTCCACGCGCGCCCCGGCCTGGGTGAGCTTGCTGGCAACGTCCGCCGCCTTGTAGCTCGCGATGCTGCCGCACACGCCGAGCACGATCCGCCGTTCTTCGAGCATGTCAGTCCCGCCCGCTGCGCTGCTGCATCTGGTGCAGGATGCGGAGCCCCGTGAGCGTCAGGTTCGGGTCGACGGCGTCGAACACGCGCGTCTCTTTTGCCAGCAGCGGCGCCCAACCGCCGGTCGCGATCACCCGCGCCTTGCCGCCCAACTCCTTCTTGAAGCGCGCGACCATCCCTTCCAGCAAGCCGACGTAGCCGTACAGCGTGCCCGACTGGATCGCCGCGACCGTGTTCTTGCCGATCGCCGCCTTCGGCCGCTCGAGCTCGACGCGGTGCAGCTTCGCCGCGCGCTCAAAGAGCGCCTCCGAAGCGATGCCGATGCCGGGTGCGATCGCGCCTCCCATGTACTCCCCGTCCGCCGAGACCGCATCGAACACGGTCGCGGTGCCAAAGTCGACGATGATCAGCGGCGGCGGCCCGTAGAGCCGCAGCGCCGCCACGACGTCAACGATGCGGTCGGCGCCGACGTCGCGAGGGTTGTCGTAGAGGATGCGCACGCCGGTGCGCGTACCCGTGTCCACCACCATCGGCTCGACGCCGAAGTAGCGCTTGCAGAGCTGCTCGAACACCGGCACCAGGTCTGGCACGACCGAGGCGATGATCGCCTCGCGGATGCCGCGCGGATCGATGCCGGCGTGCTCGAGCAGGCCCAGCACCGTGACCGCGTACTCGTCGGTGAGCCGCTCGATGTCGGTCGCCAGCCGCCAGGTCGCGCGGACCTCCTCGCCATCGAAGATGCCGACGGTCACGTTGGTGTTGCCGATGTCCAGCGCCGCGAGCAATCGACCACCTCGATTCCGCGCGAAGTATAAACCGCCCGCGGACGCCTGCGGCGCGCGGCGGTACCATGCCCGGGCATGGAGCAGCCGCCCGCCACGCCCGATCTCGTCGCGCACATGGCCACCTGGTCCGGCACGCACAGGCCGAACAGCCTGCCCGCCGTCCTCGAGTGCGTGGACGCCGGCGTACGGCGCGTCGAGCTCGACGTCCACTCGCTCGACGGCGACGACTGGACCGTCTCGCACGACCGCCGGCTGGAGGCGGAGACCACGGGAAGCGGCCCCATCGGCCGCGCGACGCCCGATGACATCCGCGCCGTGCGCTTCCGCGACGGCGCCGGCGGCCGGCCGGCGTTGCTCTCGGAGGTCGTGGACGCCGTGCGCGGCGCCGCGATCGAGCTGCAGCTCGACCTCAAAGACTGGCGCCCGATGCCGGAAGCGCGCCTGCGCCCGCTCGGCCGCATCGTGGCGCCCCTCGGGCCGCGCGTCATCGTGTCGACCGGACAGGACTGGAACCTGCGCCGCCTGCGCGAGCACGCGCCGGACGTGCGCTACGGCTTCGACCCCGGGCACTACCTCGACTATGCGGTCGAAGGCTCGCCCGTCTTCCTCCCGCGCACGATGGGCGCGTACGGCTACCGCGACGACCACCCGCTGGCCTTCGGACGCACCGAAGAGACGGCGGACTACCTGCGCGAGCGGTTCGAGATCCTCCATGTCGCGGCGCCGGACGCGCGGGAATACTTCCTCGACTGGCGGCTGGTGCTGCAGATGCTCGACGACGGCTTCGACGCCGCCGCGTGGCTGCACGCGCGGGGCATCGGCGCGAACGTCTGGACGCTCGACGTCGCGACGGAGCGCGAAGACGCGCAGGCGCGGTTCCATGCGTTCGCGCGACTCGCGGCGGCGGGCATCGACCGCGTCACGACGAACACCGGCCCGGCGTGGCGGCGCTTGCTGGCGACCGCGGGCGTCAGCGGAGCGTGAGCTGGACGACGGTGCCCGGCACGAGCCCGAGGCGGGCGGCGGCGCCCGCGTTCACCTCCAGCACGTAGCGGATGTTCTCCGAGGGCGAGTACAGCGGCAGCCGGCTGTCCGGCGTGCCCGGCTGCGGCTGCACCCCCGGCGTCACCTCCGCGACAGTCTTGGTCTCGTCGATCCACACGAAGTCGAGCGGGAAACGCATCCCCTTCATCCAGAACCCGGGCCGCGACGGCTGTCCCATGTCGAACAGCATGCCGGCATCGGCCGGCAGCGCATCGCGGTAGGCGAGCCCTGTCTCGCGTGACCGTGGCGTGTCCGCGACCTCCACGCGGAGGTCGTGGCCGGCGAATGACAGCGTCGCCGTGGGCAGGCCGACATTCGGGGTCCCCGCCTCGAAGGTGACGCCGGGCGTCGGGGAGGAGCGCGCGTCGCCGCCGCCGCACGCCGCGACGGCGATCGCGAGCGCGACGAGCGGCGCGAGCGCGCGCAGGCGCTGCATGCAGCCATGATACAATTCTGCGATTTGCGGGCGAGGAGGAGCGGCATGCACGCACCATCGCACCGGCGAACCGCGGCGACCCGGGCCGCCAGTTGAGCGAGATCGCCCGGGAACGCGCCACCGCACCGGCGCTCGCGCGCAGCATCGACTGGCCGCTCGCCGCGCGCACCGCCGCCGCCGTCGTCGCGGCCTCCTACGTCGGCTACTTCCTCTTCACCGGCATGCCGCAGCTCACGCTGC
>DASRHM010000078.1:0-7620 GCA_035650575.1 Dehalococcoidia bacterium
CGCCGAAGGACTGCGGAAGCACTTCCCGCCCGACATCTGGGCGGTCGACGGCATCGACCTGCGCGTCGAGCAGGGCGCGATCTTCGGCTTCCTCGGCGCCAACGGCTCGGGCAAGACCACCACGGTGCGCATGCTCACCACGCTCCTGCGCCCCACCGCGGGCCGTGCGGAAGTCGCGGGCGTCGACGTCCTCCGCCATCCCGGGGCCGTGCGGCGCCGCATCGGCGTGGCCCTGCAGGAAGCGGGGCTCGACGACATCCAGACCGGCCGCGAGTTGTTGGAGCTGCAGTCCCGGCTCTACGGCGTGCGCGAGATCGACGCGCGCGTGCAGGAGTTGCTCGAAGTGGTCGACCTCGCCGACGCCGCTGACCGGCGCATCAAGACCTACTCCGGCGGCATGCAACGCCGGCTCGACCTGGCCGCGGCGCTGGTCCACCGTCCGGCGGTCGTCTTCCTCGACGAGCCGACGACCGGCCTGGACCCGATCAGCCGCGAGGCGATCTGGCGCTACGTCGCGGACCTGAACCGCCGCGACGGCGTGACGTTCTTCCTGACGACGCAGTACCTGGAGGAAGCCGACCGGCTCGCCGGCGACGTGGCGATCATGGACGCGGGCAGGATCGTCGCGCAGGGGACGCCCGCCGCGCTGAAGGCCAGCATCGGCACGGATGTGGTGACCGTGCGCGTGGGCGGCGACGGCGACGCGACGGCGCGCGCCGAGGCGGCCGTGCGCCGGCTCGAGGGCATCGAGGACGTGCGGGTGGTCGATGACGCGGTGATCGTCTACGTGCGCGAGGGCAGCGCGGCCATCGGTCGCATCGTCCTGCTGCTCAGCGACGCCTCGCTCGAGGCGCGCGAGGTGACGCTCGCCAAGCCGACCCTCGACGACGTATTCCTGCGCAAGACCGGGCACCACCTCGAGTCCCAGGACGCGCAGGCCCAGCGGGCGGCGGGAGGGGCGGCGTGATGATGCAGCTGGCGCGCGATTCCTGGTGGCTGATGCGCCGCGGGCTGCGAGAGTCGCTGCGGCAGCCCGCCGTCGAGATCAGCAATATCTTCATCCCGATGTTCTTCTTCGCCGTGACCGTCGGCGCCATCGGTCACGTCGCCGGGCGCGCGTTCGGCGTCGACAACTACGTGGGCTTCCAGATGCCCGTCGCCATCCTGCAGGGGGTCGCCGGGAGCGCGGGGACCGGCGGCCTGGCGACGATCACCGACATCGAGCGCGGGTACTTCGACAAGCTGCTGCTGACGCCGGCGCCGCGCATGGCGCTGCTCATCGGCCGGCTCGCGGCGGACGGCGTGCGCGTGATGCTCATCTCGACGTTGATCCTGGTCGCCGGGCTGATCGCCGGGGCGGGCATGGAGGCGGGCGTCGCGGGCGCCGTGCTGCTCATCATCATGTCGGGCATGTTCGGCGTCGCGTACTCGGGCATCGGGCTGGCGATCGCGGTGAAGACGGGCAGCCCGCAGGCGGCGCAGCTCGGCTTCCTGCTCTTCTTCCCGCTGCTCTTCCTGTCGCCCGCCTTCGCGCCGAAGAGCGTGTTCAGCGGCTGGCTCGAGTTCCTCGCGACCATCAACCCGGTGACGTACCTGCTCGAGGGCATGCGCGACCTGGTGCTCACGGGCTGGGACCCGGCCTCGCTCGCCGGCGCCTTCGCCGCGATCGTCGGCATCGGCGCGCTCACCCTCAGCCTCTCCGTGCTCGCCCTGCGCGCGCGCGTGGCTTGATTCGACCCGCCGGCACCGGCGCGACGAGGCCGGGCGGCGGCCGCTTGCTACGATGCACCGATGGATCCCCGGCGCATCCGCAACTTCTGCATCATCGCGCACATCGACCACGGCAAGTCGACGCTCGCCGACCGCTTCCTCGAGGAGACGGGCACGATCGCGCGGCGCGACATGGCCGAGCAGGTGCTCGACGCGATGGACCTGGAGCGCGAGAAGGGCGTCACGATCAAGGCCAAGGCCGTGCGGATGGCCTTCGCGGCGAAGGACGGCATCGAGTACGAGCTGAACCTGATCGACACGCCCGGGCATGTCGACTTCGGGTACGAAGTCTCGCGCGCGCTCGCCGCCTGCGAGGGCGCGCTGCTCGTCGTGGACGCGGCCCAGGGGATCCAGGCGCAGACGCTGGCCAACGTCTACCTCGCGCTCGACGCCGACCTGAAGCTGATCCCGGTGGTCAACAAGATCGACCTGCCGAGCGCGGAGCCCGAGCGCGTGGCGCAGGAGCTGGTGGATTCGCTCGGCTTCTCGCCGGACGAGATCCTCTTCGCCTCCGCGAAGGAGGGCACGGGCACGCACGAGATCCTCGAGGCGGTGGTCGAGCGCATCCCGCCGCCGCCCGCGGACGGCGAGCGCCCGCTCCGCGCGCTGATCTTCGACAGCAAGTACGACGCCTACAAGGGCGTCATCGCCTACGTGCGCGTCATGGATGGGATGGTGAGCGGCCGGCGCAAGCTGCGGTTGATGTCGACGCGTCTCGCCGTCGAGCCGCTCGAGGTCGGCGTGTTCCGCCCGGGGTTCGAGCCGGTCGGACAGCTCACCACCGGCGAGGTGGGCTACGTGGCGACGGGGCTGAAGAACGTCAAGGAGTGCCGCGTCGGCGACACGTTCACGGACGACCGCACACCCGCGGCCGAGGCGCTCCCCGGCTACCGGCCCGCGAAGCCGATGGTCTTCGCCGGGCTCTACCCGTCGCAGGCGAACGAGTACGGGCTGCTGCGCGACGCGCTCGACAAGCTGCAGCTCAACGACGCCTCGCTGGTCTACGAGCCGGAGTCGAGCGGCGCGCTGGGCTTCGGCTTCCGCTGTGGCTTCCTGGGGCTGCTGCACATGGAGATCGTGCAGGAACGGCTGGAGCGCGAGTACGGCCTGAACCTGCTCGCAACGGCGCCGAGCGTTGAGTACCAGGTGACGAAGACGGACGGCACGGAGATCGTCGTCGACAATCCGGCGGAGCTGCCGCCGCCGAACGAGATCGCCGAGATCCGGGAGCCGTGGATGGACATCTCGATCGTCGTGCCCGACCGCTACATCGGCGCCGTCATGGAGCTGGTGACGGGGAACCGCGGCGAGTTCCGGCGCATGGAGTACCTGCAACACGGCGTCATCCAGGACGACGGCACGAAGAAGGGCGAGGGGCGGGTCGTGCTCGAGTACCGCATCCCGCTCTCGGAGATCCTGGTGGACTTCTATGACCAGCTGAAGTCGCGCACGCAGGGCTACGCGAGCCTGGACTACAGCTTCTTCGACTACCTGCCAGCGCAGCTCGTGAAGCTCGACATCCTCGTCAACGGCGAGCCGGTCGATGCGCTCTCGCTGATCACGCATCGCGGCGAGGCGGCGTCGCAGGGCCGCCAGCTCGTCGAGAAGCTGCGGTCGCTGATCCCGCGGCAGATGTTCGACGTGCCGGTGCAGGCGGCGATCGGCGGGCGCATCGTCGCGCGCGAGACGATCCGGGCGATGCGGAAGAACGTGCTGGCGAAGTGCTACGGCGGCGACGTTACGCGCAAGCGGAAGCTGCTCGAAAAGCAGGCCGAGGGCAAGAAGCGCATGAAGCGCGTGGGGAACGTCGACATCCCGCAGGAGGCCTTCATGGCGGTGCTGCGGCTGGACAAGTAGGGTCGCGTGCAGCCCGCGCGAGGGGCGGGCGGCTGCGCACACTGCGCGCGAAGACTCAGGCGGGGTCGCCTATGCCGGCGCGGCCGCTGCCGCCAGCTCGAGCGTCGCCCACAGCTCCTTCGGGCCGCCGGGGCGGAGCAGCGCGCCCGGCTCGCTCGCCTCGAGCGTCACGCGCGTGACGCGCGGCACCAGCGTCTGGAGCGCGATCTGCGCCTCGAGCCGCGCGAGCGGCGCGCCCAGACAGTAGTGGATCCCCATGCCGAACGCGACGTGGCGGTTCGGGTCGCGGTCGATCACGAACTCGTCCGGCCGGTCGAACTGCGCGGCGTCGCGATTCGCCGAGGCGAGAAGCACGAGCACGCGCTGGTTCGCGGGGATCGTCGTGCCCGCGACCTCGACCGCGCGCTTCGTCCGCCGGAACGTCGCGGCGAAGGGCGCGTAATAGCGCAGCGTCTCCTCGATCATCGACGGGATCAGCGCCGGCTCCGCGCGCAGGCGCGTGAGGACCTGCGGGAACTCCGAGAAGACGCGGAACGAGTTGACGATGAGCCCGGTCGTCGTCTCGTTGCCCGCGACGAGCAGCAGGCGGCAGATCACGAGCAGATCGGACTCGCTCAGCCGCCCGTCCTCGGTCTCCGCGTGCACGAGGCCGCTTAGCAGGTTGTCCTCGGGCTCGCGGCGCAGCTTGTCAAGGCGCGCCCGGAAGTAGTCATCGAACTCGACGTTGATGTCCGCCATCAGGTCCGCGTCGCCCATCAGCAGCGTGCTCGGCAGGTTCTCGATGATCGCGTCGGACCAGCGCTTGAACGTCGCGAGGTCGCCGTCCTGCACGCCGAGCATGTTCGCGATGACCATCACCGGCAGCGGGTACGCCAGCGCGGCGACGACGTCGGAGCGCTCGGCGGCGCACATGGCGTCGACCAGCTCCCGGCAGCGCCGCTCGATCGATTCGCGCTGCAACTCGACCATGCGAGGCGTGAACGCCTTCGAGATCAGGCCGCGCAGGCGCGTGTGCATCGGCGGGTCGTTGAAGATCATGCTCGGCAGCACCTCGCCGCCCGCCATCGCCTCGGCGCTGACTTCGGACGAGAAGGTTTCGTGGTCGCGCAGCACGCGCACGACGTCGTCGTAGCGCGCCACGGCCCACAGCCCGAGCGCCCCGAGCTGCACGACGGGCGCGCTCTCGCGGAGCATCGCGAAGAACGGGTACGGGTTCTCCGCGACGGCGGGGTTGTCGAACAGCGAGAACTCCTGCTGCGCCTCGGCCACCGGGCACCTCCGCTTCTTCGGCCAGAGCGAATATTTCGCCTATGGCAAAGTATCGGCGCGCCCGCGGTGGCTGTCAAGCGCCCTAGTAGCGAAGTTGCGCCACCGGCCCGCGGCCCGCGAGCAACTCCGCCGCGCCGTTGCCGACGAATCGCACGTGCGCGTCGTGGAGCAGTGCCGCCCGCAGCGCCGCCTCGGCGACGTCGTCCGTCTCCCAGAGTTTCTCACCGCAGATCGGGCAGCAGTCGAGCTTCGGCGTCGCGGCGAAGTGCCCCTCCGGGCACTGCACACCCGCGCGCGTCTCGTCGCGCGGCAGCACGAGCGCGTGGACGCGGCCCTCGGCGAGCGCCTGCAGCGTCTCGTCCCAGCCGATCGCCGCCTTCCCGCGGTGCGCGAGGTCGATGAGGTCGTGCACGAGCTTCTCGTCCTCGCGCCGGCGCACGACGGCCTCGACCGACTCGACGTGCCGCACGACTTCGGCCGTGCTGACGTCGAGGTCCAGGTGCAACGTCGCGGCAACCGCCCGGGCGAGCTGCGCGGGCATCGCCTTGCGCAGCGACGCGAGCGCTTCTTCCGGCCCGGCGAGGACGAGCGTCCGCAGGTGCGTCGTGCCATCGATCGCCCAGAGGTGCTCGATGGTCCGCCGGGCGTGCGCGTCGATCTGCTCCTCGCGGTACTGCGCGTAGCGCTTGTCCAGGTAGCCGCCGAAGCCGCCGACGCGGCTGTGCGGCAGCACGTCGGCGTGCAGGACGACCTCCTCCTCGACGCGGCCCAGGAAGACCGTGATGATGCGCGCCCGCGCATGGTCGAAGAGCACGACGGCGTAGCGCCGGTGGGCGTCGAGCGCCGCGAGCAGCGGCGCCAGCAGGGGCCGCGCCTCGAAGCGCGCCAGGCTGCGGATCGGGAAGTCGAGCGGCAGCGTCATCCGCACGCCGGCCGGCCCGCTGTAGAACATCGCGACGGCGCGCCCCGGCGCCTGCCGCCAGCCGCGAACGTCCGCCATCACGGCGTCGATCTCGTACTCCAGCCGCCCGCGCATCCACTGGCTCACCGGGCGCTGCCGCAGCGGCTTCCAGAGGTCGATCAGCCGCGCCTCGTGCCCGCCGCGCTGCGTCACGTCCGGGTCGAGGTCGAGGTACACGGAGAGCACGCCCTCCTCCTCCTTCAGCGAGAGGAGGTCGCGGATGGCGTCTTCGAACCGGGTGTCTTCGAGCAGGGTGCCGCGCTCGCTAATCGTCACCATGTCCGCACCTGCCTCGCATCCCTCGTCGTGCGCCTGTCCCCACTCGCAGTATCCGTGTGGTCGCGGGCGAGGCGTAGGGCCGAACGAAGGCGCGCCGAGGGCCAATCGGCCGGATCGCCGTGGGCGCGTCCGCGGCGCGGGCCAGCTACAATCGAAGCGCCGCACTGCAACGACAGGCCGCCGAGGCGGGAGAGGGGATGGCGGAAGAAGACGCGAAGCCGGCGCTCGACATGATGAACTACGGCATGTACGTCATCGGCTCGCGCGGGCCGGCGGGCCTGAACGTGATGGCCGCGCACTGGTTGATGCAGATCTCCTTCAAGCCGCGCATGGTCGCGCTCTCGCTCGAAAACGACGCGCGGACGCTCGCGAACGTGCGCGAGACCCGGGTGTTCAGCGTCAACGTCATGGGCGAGGACAGCCACGAGCTCGTCGCATCGTTCCTGCAGCCGCAACTGCCGGCGAAGATCGCCGGGCGCGGTCGGCGGGGCCACGCGCCGATCGACAAGCTGGCCGGCGTGCCGCACCGCGTGATGGCGACCGGATGCCCGATCCTGCGCGACGCCCTCGCCTGGTTCGAGTGCGAGGTCGAGGGCGGGCTGCCGACCGGCGACCATACGCTCGTCGTCGCCCGCGTGCTGGACGGCGGCCAGATCAACCACGGGCGGCCGCTGCGTGACGACGACCTGGGCTGGACGTACTCCGGCTGACCGCGGCGCGCGACGGGGTCGCGATAGACTGCCGTCGTGGAGCCCGGACCGGCGATCGACCTGCGCGAGCCGCGGATGGACGCCTACGTCGAGCGCGCCGCGCGCGACATGGCAGCAGCGCGCGACGAGCTGCTCGCGGCGCTGTCGGAGGTCGGCGCGGAGGACTGGCGCCGGTACGTCCCCTACGGCTCGCGCACGCTGCACGGACTGTTCGCGCACCTCGCGAGCGCGGACCACGCCTGGGCGCTCGCCGCGCAGGGGCTGCTCAAGGGCGAGGCGGAGGACGCGCGCGCGCTCACGCCCGAGGCGGCACGCGCCGCCCGCGAGGACGCCGCGCGCCGAAACGCGCAGCGCACGCCCGCCGAGTTACTCGACGAGATGCAGCGCCGCCGGCGTCTGCTCATGAGCCTGTACGAGCTGCTGGAGCCGCGTCACCTCGCCCTGCGTCTGCCGGCGTACGGCGAGCGGCACAACTCCGTCCGCGAGCGCATCTGGCTGGGCTACCACGACCGCGCGCACGCCGCCGACGTGCGCCGGGCGCTGCGCCTGCGCTGGCATCCGATGCGCGCGTCGTTCCTGCCGGAGGTCGTGCCGGTCGTCGCGTCGCTCGCGCCGGACCGCGTGCTGTACGTCGCCTGGAGCGTCGATCCCGTCCTGTGGGAGCGCGCCTCCGGCGTGCCCGGCTGGAGCAACCGGCAACTGCTCGCCCACATCGCGGTCGGCGACTGGGTATTGCAGACGCACCTGCGCCACCTGATCGAGGAAGGCGCGCCG
>DASRHM010000079.1:0-34988 GCA_035650575.1 Dehalococcoidia bacterium
CCTCGGCATCGAGACCTCCTGCGACGAGACGGCGGCGGCCGTCGTCGCCGGCGGGCGCGAGCTGCGCGCGAACGTGATCGCGTCGCAGTTCCACCTGCACGCGCCGTACGGCGGCGTCGTGCCGGAAGTCGCATCGCGCCACCACCTCGAGGTGATCCTGCAGGTCGTCGACACGGCGCTCGCCGAGGCCGGCGCAACCTGGCCCGACCTCGCGGCGGTCGCGGTGACGGCCGGCCCCGGGCTCGCCGGCGCGCTGCTCGTCGGCGTCAACACCGCGAAGGCGCTCGCCTGGGCGCACGAGCTACCGCTGCTCGCGGTCAACCACCTCGAGGCGCACCTCTACGCGAACTGGATCGAGGTCGCCGGCCGCCCCTACGCCGAGCCGCCGCTGCCCGCGCTCGGGCTGGTCGTCTCGGGGGGCCACACGGACCTGGTGCTGATGACGGACCACGGCGCGTACCGGCGCCTGGGCCGCACGCGCGACGACGCGGCGGGCGAGGCGTTCGACAAGGTGGGCCGCCTGCTCGGGCTCGGCTTTCCCGGCGGGCCCGCCGTCGAGCGGGCGGCGCGCGAGGCGCCGAAGCCGCGCCTTCGCCTGCCGCGGGCGTGGCTGAAGGGCAGCGACGACTTCAGCTTCAGCGGCCTCAAGACGGCGGTGTTGCACGCGGTGCGCGGCGAGTCAGGCGCGCCGCCGGCGACGGCGGAGGTCGCCGCCGCGTTCCAGCAGTCCGTCGTCGACGTGCTCTCGAAGAAGGCGGCGCAGGCGGCGCTGCGCGAGGGCGCGCGGTCGATGCTGCTCTCCGGCGGCGTCGCCGCGAACGGCCCCCTGCGCGAGGCGCTCGCGGCGCGCTCGCCGGTGCCGCTCTTCGCGCCGCCGCCCGCGCTCTGCACCGACAACGGCGCGATGATCGCCGCCTGCGCGCACTTCCGCTTCGATGCGCTGCGCGCCGGCACGGACCTCGACCCGCAGCCGGGGATGCGCTTCGCGAGTTAGCGGCGCGCGGGCGATGCGCCCGTCGGCGAGGCGCGACGCGAGCAGACGCCAGGCGTCAGTTCCCGAAATCCCACCCGAAGCCCGAGTGGTAGCGCGCGAGGACGTTCTTCGCGATCAGGATCTTGTGCACCTCGTCGGGGCCGTCGGCGATGCGCAGCGTGCGCGCGCCCTGGTACATGCCGGCGAGCGGCAGGTCGCCCGACACGCCCGCGGCGCCCCAGACCTGGATCGCCCGGTCGACGACGCGGTGGTACGCGGCCGGCACGAACACCTTGATCGCCGAGATGTCCGTGCGCGGGTCGGTCCCCGACTCGATCTTCTCGGCGCAGTGCAGCGTCATCAGCCGCGCCGCCTGGATGTCGATGTACGAGTCGGCGATGAAGCCCTGGATGAACTGCTTCGTCTCCAGCGTGCCGCCGTGCACCTCGCGCGCCATCGACCGCTCGACCATCAGGTCGAAGGCGCGCCACATCTGCCCGACGGAGTTCATGCAGTGGTAGATGCGCCCGGCGCCGAGACGGTCCTGCGCCGCCTGGTGGCCGCTGCCCGTCTGCCCGAGCTGGTTCGTGACCGGCACGCGCACGTCGTCGTAGATGATCTCGCAGTGGTCGCTCTCCTGTCCCCAGACGGTGATGCCGCGCACGATCGTCACGCCCGGCGTATCGGACGGCACGATGATCTGCGTCATCTTGGCGTTGCGGTCGCCGGGGGCGTCGGGGTCCTCGGTGCGGCACATGACGATGAAGAAGTCAGCGCGCTTGCCGTTCGAGGTGAACCACTTGTGGCCGTTGATGACCCACTCGTCGCCGTCGCGGCGCGCGGTCGTCCGCAGCGAGCGCGGGTCGGAGCCGGGCGCGTCGGGCTCGGTCATCGAGAAGCCGGACTCCATCTTCCCCTCGATGAGCGGCAGCAGCCACTTCTTCTTCTGCTCCTCGGTGCCGTACTTCACGAGGATCTGCTGGTTGCCGGAGTTCGGCGCGACGACGCCGAAGAGCGACGCGGCGCCCACGGCGTAGGCCAGCACCTCGTTCATGTAGGCGTGCTCCAGGAAGTTCAGGCCGGCGCCGCCGTACTCGACGGGGAGGTGCGGCGCCCAGAGCCCCGCTTCCTTCACCTTCGCCTTGATGTGCTCGCGCCGCCGGCGGGCGTCCTCCCGCTCCGCCTCGGTCAGGCGCCCGTCCGTGCGCCACGCCCAGAGCGCGTTCTCGTGCGGCAGGATCTCGTGGTTGACGATCTGCGCCGTCAGCGCCCGCACCTCGTTGATGCGGTCGTCGACCGTCGGGATCGGCTGGACGTTCATGCGCATGCGGCACCTCCGGTAGGCCGCGCGACGCGCGCGGACGATCGGAGCCTACCGCCGGCCGCCGCACGGAAACAGGGCCATTCGTCCCGGAGCCGGCCGTGGACCACGGAAGACGCAACGAGGAGCGAGATATGCTCTCGCTCCTCGTCCCGATCGGTCCGCGATTGCTCGCTGCAGATCCTGGAGGACGAGCGGCCGGCGGCCGGCGCCCCTCGCCCCCCTTCGCCCGTCCCGCTAGTAGTCCATCGGCGGCGGCGCCGGCGCCGCGGCGGGCGGCTCCGGGATGTCGGTCACGAGCGTCTCCGTCGTCAGCACCATCGCGGCGATGCTCGCGGCGTTCTCGAGCGCCGAGCGCGTCACCTTCGCCGGGTCGATGATGCCGGTCTTCAGCAGGTCGACGTACTGCTCGTTGCGCGCGTCGTAGCCGTAGCTCTTGGTCTTGCCGTTGCGCACGTTCTCGACGACGACCGAGCCCTCCTGGCCCGCGTTCTCGGCGATGACGCGCAGCGGCTCCTCGAGCGCGCGCTCGAGGATCGCGGCGCCGGTGCGCTCGTCGCCCTGGAGCTTCTCCTTGAGCGCCGTCACGGCCGGGATCGAGCGCAGGAGCGCGACGCCGCCGCCGGGGACGATGCCCTCCTCGACCGCCGCGCGCGTCGCGGAGAGCGCGTCCTCGACGCGCAGCTTCTTCTCCTTGAGCTCGACCTCGGTCGCGGCGCCGACCTTGATCACCGCCACGCCGCCGGCGAGCTTCGCCAGCCGCTCCTGCAGCTTCTCGCGGTCGAACTCGGACGAGGCCTCCTCGACCTGCGCCTTGATCTGGCGGATGCGGTCCTGCAGCGCCTTGTCGGTGCCGTAGCCCTCGATGATCGTCGTCTCGTCCTTCGTCGACACGACGCGCCGCGCGCGGCCGAGGTCGCTGACCTGCGCGTTCTCCACCTTCAGGCCCATGTCCTCGGTGATGAACGTGCCGCCGGTGAGGATCGCGATGTCCTCGAGCATCGCCTTGCGGCGGTCGCCGAAGCCCGGCGCCTTGACGACGAGCGCGTTGATCGTGCCGCGCAGCTTGTTGACGACGAGCGTCGCCAGCGCCTCGCCGTCGGCGTCGTCGCAGATGATGACGAAGTTCTTCGTCACCTGCAGCACCTTCTCGAGCACCGGCAGGATGTCGGCGACGGCCGAGATCTTCTTGTCGGTGATCAGGATGTAGGGCTCCTCGAGCGACGCTTCCATGCGCTCGCTGTTGGTGACGAAGTAGGGCGAGACGTAGCCGCGGTCGATCGAGAGCCCCTCGACGAACTCCGTCTCGAACTTCAGTCCCTTCGACTCCTCGACGGTGATGACGCCGTCCTTGCCGACCTTCTCCATCACCTCGGCGATCATCTCGCCGACCTCCGGCTCGCGCGCGGAGATCGTCGCGACCTGGGCGATCTGGCCGCGGCCGGAGACCGGCGTCGCCATCTCGCGCAGCCCGGCGACGACGGCCTGCACGGCCTGCTCGAGCCCGCGCTTGAGCGCCATCGGGTTGGCGCCGGCGGCGACGTTCTTCATGCCCTCGCGTACCATCGCCTGGCCGAGCACCGTCGCCGTCGTCGTGCCGTCGCCGGCGACGTCGTTCGTCTTGGTGGCGATCTCCTTGGCGAGCTGGGCGCCCATGTTCTCGAACGGGTCCTTGAGCTCGATCTCCTTGGCGATCGCGACGCCGTCATCGACCACGGCGGGGGCGCCGAACTTCTTGTCGAGCACGACCGTGCGGCCGCGCGGGCCGAGCGTCACCTTGACCGCCTCGGCGAGCGCGTCCACGCCCGTCTTGAGCGAGCGCCGCGCCTCCTCGTCGAATACCAGTTGCTTTGCCATGTCGTCTCCTGCGCCGGAACGCGGCGCGCTACTCCACCTTCGCCAGGACGTCCTTCTCGGAGAGGACGATCAGCTCCTCCTGGTCGATCTTCACTTCCTGGCCGGTGTACTTCGCGTACAGGACGCGGTCGCCGACCTGGACGTCCATCGCGATGCGCTTGCCGTCGTCGTCGAGCCGGCCAGGGCCGACGGCGATCACCTCGCCCTGCTGCGGCTTCTCCTTGGCGGTGTCGGGGATGACGATGCCGCTCGCCAGCACCTCCTCCTGGACGGTGGGGCGGATGACGATGCGGTCGTGCAGCGGGATCAGGCGCGACGCCGAGGACTTCGGTCGGGCGGCGCCCGTCTTCGCTGCCGGCTTGGGGGCGACTGCAGCCTTGGCCACGGATGTACCTCCTGCTTCTCTCTGGCGTGCCGTGCGGTTGCCGAATCTGCTTGGACTGTTTCTGGCACTCGAAGAACGAGAGTGCTAGCAGGATATTAGTGGACGCCCGCGCTTGAGGCAAGCGCCTCGTCGCCGGTCGTGCCGGCGCGCCGGCCGGCGGGCGGCGAGGGCGCCAGGAGCGAGCACCGCTGCGGGACCTGCGCCGGCTGTCCTACACGGAACCGTGTAAACTGGCGCGCGGGGGTGTCGCATGGCGAAGCGGCGACGGGACGCCTGGGACGCGCGCGGCGTGCGGGGGCTGCGCCGGCACATGGCGCTCACACAGGAACAGCTCGCCGAGCTGCTCGGCGTGCGCCAGCAGACCGTCAGCGAGTGGGAGACCGGCGCCTACCGTCCGCGTGGGGCGAGCGAGCGGCTGCTGAGCCTGGTCGCCGAGGACGCCGGCTACCGCTATGACGCCACGGAGCCGGAGCCTTGACCGCCGCCGCCGCGCCGCGCCTCACCGAGAAGCAGCTGAGCGAGCTCTGGCGGGGCCGGCGCTTCCCGTCCGGGGCGCTCGTCACGCGCTCGGGCGTGCCGGTGACGGTGATCTCGCCGGGCCGCGCGGGCCGCGGCCCCGGCCCGGACTTCCGCGGCGCCGTGATCGCCGGGCCGTCGCGGCTGCCCGTGCGCGGCGACGTTGAGCTGCACGTCCGCTCGTCGTCCTTCCGCGCGCACGGCCACGAGCGCGACCCGGCGTATGCGGGCGTCGTGCTGCACGTCGTCTTCGAGGACGACACCGGCGAGGACACGCCGCTCCCGGGCGGCCGCACGGCGCCCGTCGTCGCGCTCGCGCCATGGGTGGCGCGGCGTGCCGGTGAGCTGGAGCGCTGGCTGGCGCAGCCGGCGCTCTGGCGCGAGCCCTGCCACGATGCCGTCGCCCGCCTGGGCCTGCCGGCGGTGCTCGCCGCGCTGGACGCCGCCGGCGACGCGCGCGTCGCCGCGCGGGTCGCCCGCTTCGCCGAGGACGCGGCGGGCGACGGGCCGCCGCAGGCGCTGTACGCCGGCTTGCTGGAGGCGCTCGGCTACGGCGGCAACGCCGCGCCGATGCGCGAGCTGGCGCGGCGCCTGCCGTGGCGCTTGCTCGCCGGGCTCGCGGGCGAAGACGACGATCGCGCGCGCCGGATGGAGTCGCTGCTGCTCGCCGCCGCGGGCCTCGCGCCAGGCGCCGCCGGCACCGCGTTGCCGCCGGGTGTCGCGCCGCTCGCGCCGTCCGCGTGGAAGCGCTCGGGTGTGCGGCCGGCGAACCAGCCGGCGCGCCGCATCGCCGCAGCGGCGGTACTGCTCGCGTCCGCCGGGCCGGAGGGGCTGCTCGCGTGCACGGACGCGGCTTCGGCCGGCGAGGCGATCGCCGCGTTGCGGGCCGCGTCGGGCGGCCGCATCGGGCGCGCGCGTGCCGTCGAGGTGCTGGTCAACGTCGTCCTGCCGGCGGCGGCCGCGTCGGGCGAGCCCGCGCGCATCGCCGGCGCCGCGGCGCTCTGGGCGGCGCTGCCGCGGCCCGCCGCCTACGGCGTTACGCGCTTCCTCGAGGCGGCGCTCGCTTCGCACGGGACGCGCCCGCCGATGAACGCGCGCCGCGCGCAGGGGCTGCTAGCGCTGCATCGCGACTGGTGCGCGCGCGACGGCTGCGGGCGCTGCCCGCTGAGCTGAGGGGCGCGGCCGGACGCGCGGCGAGCAGGCGCTTCGGCGCGGCCGCGCGCCAGGCGTCCTCGACGAGCGCCGCGACCTCGTCCCAATCCACCGGCACGTCGAGGTAGACGCCGATCCAGCCGCGGTGGCCGACATACGGCGGCACGAAGTAGCGCTCCGGCGCGGCCCGCACGAGCACGTCCTGCGCCCCGGCCGGGGCCGCGCACCAGCAGGCGACGCGCGCGTCGTGGTGCCGGTCGGCGTACATCACGAAGAGCCGCTTGTCCTCGATGAACCACGCGGGCTCGCCGTGGCTGCGGCGCTCCGTGGCCTGCGGCAGCGCCAGGCAGATGCGGCGCAGGCGCGGCAGGGGGTCGGGCATGCGGCGATTGTACCTTCGCGGGCCGTCTTGTCCGGGCGGCGGTATTCGCGGCGAAGACGTCGGGAGCGATGCGCGTGACCCGCGATCGGCGGCCGCCGGCCTGCGCGTCTACGCGGCCTTCTCCGCCGGCTCGAGGCGTGCGAGCACGTCATCGAGCAGCGCGGCGGCGGTCTGGTACTCCCAGGCGTTGACGCTCGTCGCGACGCGCCAGCGCACGGCGCCGAGGCGCATCGTGCTGGTGTACATCGCGTCGCGCCAGCGGTTGACGGCGGCGGCCGCGCCATCCTTGTCGGTCTCCGGCATCACCACCAGGATGCCGTTGCCCGGCAGCCAGCCGATGAGGTCGGTGGAGCGCGCGGCGCTCTGCGCGGCGTGGGCGGCGCGGAGCACCGACTCCGGCGACGGCGCCTCGCCGAGCGTCGGCGTGGGCACGAGCACCATGACGGAGAGCGGCCGCTCGTGGCGGGCGGCGCGCTTCAGCTCCTTCTCCAGCTCGTACACGATGAACCAGCGGGCGAGGAGGGGGCCGTCGCGCAGCACCTCGGGGCCCGGCTGCGGCGCCGCCGGCTCGGGCGCAGCCTCGACCAGCTCGGGCTCCGGCCGGGCCTCCTCGTCTTCGGCGGGTTTGCGTGACAGCAGTCGCATCGGTTCAGTATCGGCCGCGGCCGGCGGGCCTCCAGTAGGGGGCCGGGCTCATGCCGCCTCGACCTGCTCGGGCCCGCGGTGGCGGAGCTGCTCCTCGAGCAGCAGCTCGACGAACGTGCGCGCGATCTCCGGGTCGAACTGGATGCCGGCGCCGGCGACCAGCTCCTTGAGCACGCGGTCGTGCGTCATGCCCTTGCGGTACGGCCGGTCGAGGCACATCGCCGAGTAGGCGTCGGCGATGGCGATGATGCGGCCGATCAGCGGGATGCTCTCGCCGGCGAGGCCGCGCGGATAGCCGGAGCCGTCGTAGCGCTCGTGGTGGCAGGCGACGGCCTGGATCACTTCCTTCAGCTCGGGGACCTCGCGGATCAGCACCTCGCCGATGATCACGTGCCGCTGCATGATCTCGTACTCGGTCTCGGTCAGCGGCGCCGGCTTCTTCAGCACCTCGTCCGGGACGACCAGCTTGCCGATGTCGTGGAGCAGCCCGGCGATGCGCAGCGCGCGCTGCGACTCCTCGGGCAGGCCCATCCGCTGCGCGAGCTTGACCGCGTACTCGGCGACGATGTCGCAGTGGCGCTTCGTGTAGCTGTCCTTGGCGTCGATCGCCTGGACGAGGCTGTCGAGCACGCCGAAGGTGCCGTCGCCGGGCGTCGTGATGTTGCCGCCGCCGCTGCGCGAGGACTGGCGCTTCGACGCGTACATCGCGGCGTCGGCGTGGGCGACGAGCTTCGACGACGTCTCGGCGTCGTCCGGGTAGGTGGCGACGCCCATCGACACGCGCACCGGCACGAACGTGCCGTCGTCGCTCTGGAACTCCGCCTTGCCGAGCGTATCGGCGAGGCGCTGGGCGATCGCCTTCGCCGCCTTCTTGTCGTGCCCGCGCAGGACGATCAGGAACTCGTCGCCGCCGTAGCGGCAGACGGTGCCGTCGGGCGGCACGACGGAGCGGGCGGCGTCGGCGACGAGCTTCAGCACGTTGTCGCCCATCATGTGCCCGTACGTGTCGTTGAAGAGCTTGAAGCCGTCGACGTCGCCCATGATCAGCGAGAGGGCGCTTGCGCCGGCCTCCGCTTCGCTGAACGCCGACTGCAGCACCTGCAGCGCGCCCCGGTGGTTCGTGAGGCCCGTGAGGGAGTCCGTCGCCGCCTGCTGGCGCTCGCTGTGCACCGCGCGCTCCAGGCGGGCGGTGTACTCCTGGAGCCGCAGGTGCGCCTGCATCAGGTCGCGGTTCGCGCGCACCTCCTCGAGCGCTTCGGCGGCGCTGCTGGCGAGGTGCACGAGGACGCGCACCTGGTCCTGCGGCAGGCCGTGGACGGCCGGGTAGGCGGTGGCGACCGAGCCGATCACCTCGGACGAGCGTTCGAGCAGCTCGACGCTGCTGGCGATCGTCGCGAGCTGGCGCTCGAGGCGCTCGCGCCGGCCGACGCCGACGATGCGCTCGAGCATGATCGTCAGCGCCGGCATCGCGGAATCGATGAACTCGAGCAGGGGCGTGACGGCGTCCGGCGGCCAGGAGCCCTTGAGGACGAGCATCTCGGTCCAGCTGTCGGCGGTGGGGATCAGCCAGGCGACGTAGTCCCGCCGCTGCTTGTTGGACGCGCGCGTGGCGTAGCGCACCTCGCCCTCTTCGAGGTTGAAGGCGAGCGGCACGTGCAGGTGCAGGAGCCGCTGCTGCAGGTAGGTCAGCACCTGCGGCGAGTAGCGCGAAGGTTCGTCGTTGACGGCGAAGCCCTGGAATCCGCCGTCCTCGCCGTAGAACGCGAGGGCGGCGATCGCTGCGCTGTCCCGGCGGACCAGCTCCAGCGCCTTGACGACGATGTCCGCGGCGGGCGCCTTGTGCGTGGCGTCGAGGGCGAGCTTGGCGAGCGTCGGCAGGCTCTTCACGTACGCATATCCCCGATGACCATATCGGCAAACGAGCAGTACGAATGCAGGGGCGCTGCGCTCAAGCGCGGGCCGGGGGAAGCCGAACATGAGGCGGGAGAGCCGCCATGCCGGACGAGCCGCAGACCCTGCCCGACCCGGACGACGACCAGGACCCCTGGGCGTACGTGCCGCCGGTGCCGACGACCATCCAGGAGACCGGCATCCCGGAGGCGTTCCTCCGTGAGCTCGTCCTGAAGACCATCTGGGCGCACGACCTGCCCTCGCAGGGCGCGATCGCCGAGACGACGGGGCTCCACGGCCGCGTCGTCGATGAGCTGGTGACGGGGCTCGCGCGCGAGAACCTGATCGAGATCGATTCGGCGAACGCGGGCGCCGTCGGCTTCCGCTACAAGCTGACGGAGCGCGGCAAGACCTCGGCGCACGAGGCGCTGGACCGCAGCCGCTACGTGGGCGTCGCGCCGGTGCCGATCAGCGCCTACAACGCCGTGATCGAGGAGCAGGTGCGGCGCTTTCGCCGGCCGCCGCTCGAGGCGATCAAGAAGGCGCTCGAGCACATGGTGCTGCCCGACCGCCTGATCGAGATCATCGGCCAGGCGTTCTTCTCGCGGCGCGCGCTGATGATCTACGGGCCGTCGGGCAACGGCAAGACGGACATGGTGACCTCGATCGCGCGCATCGTCGCGGGCACGGTGATCATCCCGTACGCACTCTACGGCCACGGCCAGCTGATCCGCGTCTTCGACCCGGACGTGCACAAGTCGCGCGTCGACGAAGAGGAAGCGTCCGAGGACCTGCTGCTGATCGACCGCGCGGCGAAGCACGACCGGCGCTGGTTGCCCGTGCACCGGCCGAACGTGATCGTCGGCGGCGACATGGGCGCCGAGGCGCTCGAGATGAGCTACGACGCCACGCAGGGGATCCACCAGGCGCCGCTCTCGGTCGTGGCGCAGGGCGGCGTGCTCGTGATCGACGACCTCGGGCGCCAGAAGGTCTCCCCGAAGGAGATCCTGAACCGCTGGGTGCTGATGATGGAGCAGGGCTACGACTCGTTCGCGCTCAGCTCGAGCGAGATCGTGCGGTTGCCGCTCGACGTCACGCTCGTCTTCTCGACGAACCTGACGCTCAGCGACCTGATGGACGAGGCGTACCTGCGGCGCATCGCCTACAAGATCGCGATCCCCGACCCGACGCGCGACCAGCTCGCGGAGATCACGCGCCGCTTCTGCTCCGCGCGGGCGATCCACTGGACCGAGGAGGCGGTGGACTACCTGATGGACCGGCTCTTCGCGCCCGGCCTGCGCCGGCCGCACGGCTGCTACGCGCGCGACATCATCACGACCGTGATGGACGAGGCGGAGTTCCATGGCCGCGAGCCGGTGCTCGACCATGAATCGATCGACACCGCCTGCGCGCTCTACCTCGGCTCGGAGGGCCTCCTCGACGAGCAGGCCGCCTGATCACCGGCCGCGCCATGCCGGCCTGCACCGGCGGACTTCCCGCACCTGCACCTCGCGCGCCTCGCTGTCCGACGGCGGCTCCGCTTCGGCGGCGCGTCGCGGGCGTCACCCGAGGTGCGCCGCCGCCTCGCCTGCACACCGCCGGGCGCTGCGCGGCGGTGCGGGCGGCTGGCGGGAGTGCGAGGGAGTCGAACCCTCCCGAC
Organism: Dehalococcoidia bacterium; assembly: GCA_035650575.1. GTDB lineage: Bacteria > Chloroflexota > Dehalococcoidia > DSTF01 > JACRBR01 > DASRHM01. The sequence goes on from DASRHM010000079.1 coordinate 10,782, forward strand.
GACGCGAAGGCGCCATCGCAACGGTTTTGAAGACCGCGAGACCCACCGGGACCCATCCACTCCCGGGCGGCAGGATACAGGCGGTGCGCGACGGCCCGCGGTCGCGCGCCCCGGGCCGCGCGTGTGATGCCCGCGGGAGAGGAAGGCTGCATGACCGAGGATGGACCACCCAGCTTCATGCCGGACGGGCCGGCCAGCGCGGCCGCGTCCGGCCAGCCGCCTGCGACCAGCGACCCATGACCGTGCCCGGCGACCGGCCAGCGTTGACTACGCTATGCTGACGGCGCACGGTCCGACCATCGGGCCGGCCAGCGCGGCATGCGCCGCCACCCTCAATGCCAGAGATCCCCCTGCCGGGCCTCGCCCCCGTCGTCCTCGCCGACACGTCGCTGCACATCCCGGTGGCCGCCGCGGTGGCGCTGTTCCTCCTTGGCATCGTCGGCTATGCGGTCGTCAACGCGATCGAGATCGCGGTGGTCGCGTCGAACCGCATCCGGGTGCGCGCGGCGGCGGAGGCGGGGAGTCGCGCGGCTGCGGCCATCGAGCGGCTGAAGGAGCAGCAGGACCGCTTCTTCGGGCTCGTCGTCATCCTCCAGAACGTCTTCGTGTTCCTCGCGTCCACGGCCGGCACGGTGCTGGCGGTCGATGCGTTCGGGCGCTGGGGCTTTCTCTTCAGCCTCGTCGCCATCCCGCTGGTCTCGGCCGAGTTCGGCGAGTACACGCCGAAGGTGATCGCGTCGCGCGCCGCGGAGCGCATCGCCTTCGCGACCGCCCGGCCGGTGCAGGCGCTCGTGCGGGCGATGCGGCCGGTCACGGCGGCGCTCGCCGTCGTCCCCAACGTGTTCTCCAGCGCCGACAGCCGCCAGGCGCTCTCGGAGAGCGAGCTGCGGATGCTGATCGACATCGGCGCCGAGGAGGGGGCGGTGGGCGAGGACGAGGCGGAGCTGCTGGACCGCGTGTTCCACTTCCACGACCGGCGGGTGCGGGAGATCATGATCCCGCGCCCCGACGTCGTCTGGCTGGAGAAGGGCGAGACGGTCGCGGATTTCTTCGAGGCGTTCCACCGCGCGCCCCATTCGCGCTTCCCGGTGTACGACGACAGCGTCGACAACGTCGTGGGCATCGTCAGCATCAAGGACGTGCTGCGCCAGCTCGCCGCGCACGCGGTGGACGACGCGTCGCCGATCGCGCCGCTGATGCGCCCGGCGACGTTCATCCCGGAGACCAAGCTCGTCTCGGACCTCTTCTGGCAGATGCAGGAGGAGCGCCAGCAGATGGCCGTCGTCGTTGACGAGTACGGCGGCGTCGCCGGCGTCGTCACGCTCGAGCTGCTGCTGGAGGAGATGGTCGGGCGCGTCGTCGACGAGCTGGGGCAGCCGCAGGCCGAGTTCACCGCGATCGACGATCGCACGACCCGGATCGACGGCGGCATGAGCATCTACGACGTGCGCGAGGAGGTCGGCATCGACATCCCGGAGGGTGACTACGAGACGATCGCCGGCTTCGTGCTGGACCGCCTGGGCCACATCCCGCGCGCGGGGGAGACGCTGTCGGTCAACGGCTACCGGATCGCCGTCGCCGAGGTGCAGGGGGTGAAGATCGAGTCGGTGGTGGTCACGCGGATGGAGTCGTGAGCGCGAAGGTGCAGCGCCTGCGCGTGACGTTCGCGCGCGGCGAGGAGATGAAATACATCACGCACCTGGACCTGATGCGCTTCTGGGAGCGTGCGCTGCGCCGCGCCGGCCTCCCGGTCGCGTACTCGGAGGGCTTCACGCCGCATCCGCAGATCTCGCTCGCGGCGCCGCTGCCCGTGGGCACGACGAGCGATGCGGAGCTGATGGACGTCTTCCTGAGCGAGCGCGTCGCGCCGAAGGACTTCCTGGCGCGGGCGGCGGCGCAGCTTCCCGCCGGCGTGCGGCTGATCGCCGCGCACGAGGTCGGCCCGGGGCTGCCCGCCGTGCAGGCGGACGTGCGCGCCGCGGAGTACGAAGTCGACGTGCCCGGCATCGCCCCGGACGATGCGGCGCGCGCGGCCCGGCGCTTCCTGGAGCAAGAGCGCGTCCCGTGGCAGCACCGGCGCGAGGACGAGGTCCGCGAGTACGACATCCGCGCGCTGGTGCACGACCTGCGCGCGACGCCCTGCGAGGGGGGCGTCCGCCTGCTGATGCGCCTGCGCTCGGACAACAGCGGTTCCGGCCGGCCGGAGCAGGTCGTCGCGGCGCTCGGCCTGCCGCCGCCTCTGCGCGTGCACCGGACGCGCATCGAGCTGCGCAACAGCTCGCCGGCGCGCGCCGCCTGGCGCAGGCACGGACGGTTCGCCGGCTGATGCGTCTCGTGCTCGTGCGCCACGGCGAGACGGAGCACAACCGCGGGCGGCTGACCCTCGGCCGCGCCGACGTGCCCCTCAATGCGCGCGGCCTGGCGCAGGCGCGGGCGCTCGCCGCCTCGTTCGCGGACGCGCCGGATGCGGTCTGGTCGAGCCCGCTCGCGCGCGCCCGCGTCACCGCCGAAGCCATTGCGGCCGGCGCCGGGTTGGCTCCCGTCCTGGACGAGGGGCTGATCGAGATGGACGTGGGGGAGATGGAGCACCTGAGCGCCGCCGAGCTGCGCGACCGCCACCCGGAGTTCCTCGCCCGCTGGCTCTCGCCCGAGTGCGGGGACGCCCGCATGCCGGGCGGCGAGACCCTGGCGGAGGTGCAGGAGCGGGCCTGGGCCGCCGTCGGCCGCATGCTCGCGGCGCACCCGGACGCGACGGTCGTCGCCGTCACGCACAACTTCGCGATCCTGACGGTCCTCTGCCGGGCGCTCGGGCTGCCGCTCGCCCATTTTCGCCGCCTCCGGCAGGCGCTGGCGGCGAAGACCGTGCTCGAAGTCCGGGAACATGGCGCCACCTTGCTCCAGTTGAACGACATCGCCCATCTCGCGGCGGCCGGTCTGGCCGATGATCTCGTCGGAAGGGAGGCGCGCGCATGAACGAAGTCCAGGCAGCGCCGCACGCCGCCGACTACGCCGAGAAGAAGGCGACGCGGGTACGCGTCTTCACGCCGTCCGGCGTCGTCGAGGGGCTGTACCACCACCCGCCCGGCGTGCGGCTGAGCGACTCGCTGCGCAATTCCGCGACCGGCGAGCGCTACATGATGCTGACGGACGTGGAGATGCGCTCGACGACGGCCGAGCCGGGGTCGATCCCCGACAGCGCGCCCTTCGTGCTGATCAGTTCATCGCACGCGAGCCTCATCGTCCCGCTCGAGGACAGCTAGGCCGGCGCTACTGGATCCGCTGCCGGCGCTGGTCCGGCTCGGCGTCGGTCGTGAACCGCGGGCGGTACTCCGGCTCGCGGCCCGCCATCTGGTCGCGGTGCATGCGGTCGTGCCGGTAGTAGCTGCGCAGCCACTGCATGACCGTCAGCCGCCCGAACATCGGCTGTGAGGCGGTGCGTTCGAACTGCTCCGGCGTCATCGAGGCGATGAGCCGCAGCGTCTTCGCCCGCTGCTCGCGCAGCTGTGCGGTGAGCTCGCCGACGCTCCGGCCGGCGGCCTCGGTCAGCGGGATGGCGACGCGCTCGCCACGGACGCGCCCGACGTCGGGGTCGTCCTCCCGGAGCGCCGTCTCGACCCAGGCCCGGTAGGCGGTCTCCATCTCGGCCAGGTGCGCCAGCTGCTCCTTCGGGGACCACTGCGCCTCCCCCTCGGCGTCGGCCGGCGCGAAGGACGCCTCCTCTTCGGACATCGCTTCGGCCTGTGCGAGAAGCGCGTCCCGCTCGGCCGCCATCTTCTCGATGAGCTCCCGGATCGATTCGCGGCTCGCCATGGAGGGACCCCCTTCCGCGCGCCTTGCAACGCCGTTGCGGCCAGTAACGAACCCGCCCGCACCCGCGTTCTAACCGATGAAGAGCAGGAGAGGGAGACCATGGCGCGGAGAGACCCCCAGCGGACGCAGAAGCTGCGCATCGCCGTGCGCTATCTGCTCGAGCGCGAGTGCCTGGCGAAGGGCAACCAGTCCCGCCTCGCCGAGCACTTCAAGGTCTCCCGCCAGCGCGTGCACCAGATCGTCGTCGAGGAGCGCCAGCGCCTCGGCATGGGGTCGCGCGAGCAGCAGTTCAGCCACTGAACCCCAGCCGCGCCGCCGTCGCGAGGGCGAAGGTGTCGGTCATCCCGGCGATGTAGTCCGCCGTGCGGCGCGCGTACGAGTCCTCGGCGCGCGTGTAGTCCGACCCCTCGAGCTCGCGCGGGTCGCGCAGGAACGCCTCCCACAGGAATTCGATCACCCGCCGCGCCCGCTCGGCCTCGGCCAGGCGCTCCTCCCACAGGTACACGCGCTCGAACATGAAGCCGCGGAGCTCGTCGGTCGCTTCGGCGACCTCGGCGCTCATCGCGATCTCCCCTCCCGGGCGCGGACGCCGGGATGCGTCCCACGACGCATCGACGACGTCGCTCACGAGGGTGTCGATGCGCCGCGAGTGCGTCTCACCGAGCACGCGGCGGGCGCGCGCGGGCAGCTCGTCCTCGCGCAGCAGCCCCGCCCGCACGGCGTCGGCGATATCGTGGTTCAGGTACGCGACGGAGTCCGCGATCCGCACGATCTGCCCCTCGAGCGTGCTGGCGAGCGGGTCGCCCCACTCACCGGGCGACCAGTTCCGGTCCCCCAGCTCCTCGAAGATCCCCTCGCGGGGCTTCGAGTGCTTGAGGATGCCCTCCCGCACCTCCCAGGTGAGGTTCAGGCCGCGCCCGCCCGCCTCCAGCAGGTCAACGATGCGCAGGCTCTGCTCGTTGTGCCGGAAGCCCTCGGGCAGCAGCGCCCCGAGCGCCTCCTCGCCGGCATGGCCGAAGGGCGTGTGCCCCAGGTCATGGCCGATGCCGATCGCCTCTGCCAGGTCCTCGTTGAGCTCGAGCGCGCGGGCGATGGTGCGGGCGATCTGGGCGACCTCGAGCGTGTGCGTGAGGCGCGTGACGTAGTGGTCGCCCGCCGGCTGGATGAACACCTGCGTCTTGTGCTTCAGCCGCCGGAACGCCTTCGAATGCAGGATGCGGTCGCGGTCGCGCTGGAACTCCGTCCGCATGCCGGACGGCGTCTCGGGGCGCCCGCGGCCGCGGCTCTCGGCGCTGCGGGCGGCGGCCGGGGCGAGCGCGCGCTCGCGCTCCTCGAGCCGCGCGCGCACGGATTCGTGGGGTCGCATCGCGGCGATTGTACGCGCGTGCGACGCGGCGGTCGAACGCGCCCTCGCGCCGGACGGCGGGTGTTGTTTCGAAAGTGAAGGTTGTTACAATCGAACCGCGGCCCATCCCCGGGCCGGTGGCCGGCAGCCAGCGATCGGCGGCGAGATGTACGGAATCGGCATCCTCAGGGGCATGGCGGTCACCATCCAGCGGATGATCAAGCCGCCGGCGACCATCGAGTTCCCGGAGGTCACGCGTCCGATCTCGCCGCGCGCCCGCACGAACCTGCTGTGGTTCGAGGAGCGGTGCACGGGCTGCAGCACCTGCGCGCAGGCGTGCCCGGACGGCTGCATCCTCGTCGAGACGTCGCCGAACCCCGACGGCACGCTCGAAAAGGTGCGCTACGAGATCGACTTCCGCATCTGCATGTACTGCGGGCTCTGCGTCGAGGCGTGTCCCTACCAGGCGATCCAGGCCGGCGGCACGTTCGAGGACGCCGTCTACGAGTTCGACAGCATGTACAAGGACAAGCACGCGCTGACGCGGCTCGCGCACGAGTTCCTGAGCCGCAACGACTACGAGTACCCGCACGGCCAGCGCGCGCCGGAAGGCATCATCCGGCTCATCGAGGTCGAGCAGGCGCGGCAGCCGCAGTCCGTGTCCAAGGGCGAGCGCGTCGTCGAGGCGAACACGCGTGGCTAAGCTCACCCTGAACGGCGTCGCCATCGACGCCCCGGACGGCGCCCCCCTCGTCGAGGTCATCAAGCAGAACGGCGTCTGGATCTCGAACCTGTGCTACATCGACGGCCTGGCGCCGTACGCCGGCTGCCGCACGTGCCTCGTATCGATCGAGGGCGCGCGCGGATTGCAGCTCGCCTGCACGACGCGCGTCGCCGACGGTATGCAGGTCGAGACGGAGGCGCGCGAGGTGAAGCAGGCGCGCCAGCAGGTGGTCGCGATCATCAACGCGAACCACTCCGACCGCTGCCTCACCTGCCACCGGCGGGTGAAGTGCATGCCCGGCGACATCTGCCTGCGCGACGACGTCGTGACCCACCGCTGCGTGACGTGCTCGAAGAACTACCGCTGCGAGCTGCAGACGACGAACGAGCTGCTCGACATGGGGTTCGAGAACGTGGAGCCGTGGGCGGGCGAGGCGCGGTCGTACTACCAGTACCCGCAGCCGGAGCCGGACCGCGCGAACCCCTGGCTCGAGTTCGACCCGCAGATGTGCATCGTCTGCACGCGCTGCGTGCGGGCCTGCGATGAGCTGCGCCACACGAGCGCGATCACGCTCGCCGGCAAGGGCTTCCCCGGGCGCATCGCCTTCGGCTCCGGCGGTCCGGTGCACGAGTCGAACTGCGACTTCTGCGGCGCCTGCATCGATGTCTGCCCGACGGCGACGCTGATGGAGAAGCCGAACAAGTGGATCGCGCGCACGGAGGACTGGACGGCGACCACCTGCGACTCCTGCGCGGTCGGCTGCACGATCAGCGTCGGCACGCGCGCGGGCCGCGCGGTGATCGTGAAGCCGGACCAGGTGAACCCGGTCAGCGCGGACCAGATCTGCGTGCGCGGCCGCTTCCACTACGACGCGATCGCCGACAAGCGGCGCCTGCAGCGCCACCTCGTGCGGCGCGGGCCGGCGGGCAGCGCGCAGTTCCCCGCCCACTGGGGCGAGCTCGTCGAGTGGGTGGCGGGGCGCGTGAAGGAGATCGTCGCGCGGCACGGCGCGGAGTCGGTCGCCGTGCTCGGGTCGCCCTTCAATACCAACGAGGAGAATTACCTGGCGCAGAAGCTCGCGCGCGAGGTCATCGGCACGCCGCACGTCGACTTCAGCGCGGCGGCGCCGGACCGCGCCGCGATGCAGGCGGTCGAAGCGGCGTTCGGCACGGAAGCGCTTCCGGCGGACCTGCTGGCGCTGCACCGCGCGGACGTCGCCGTCGTCATCGCCGACGACCTCGAGTCGAGCCACAACGTCGCGGCGCTGCGCATCAAGGACGCAATCGTCGGCAACCCGAACCACCCGCGCGACGGCCGGCTCGTCGTCGTCTCGCCGATCTGGGGCGAGATGGCCGACTTCGCGGAGCCCTACGGGGGCGCCTGGCTGCAGCCGCGGCCCGGCGGCGAGGCCGCGACGGTCGATGCGCTGGCGCGCGGGCTCGCCGGCGAGCAGGCGGCGATGCCTTCGCTCGCGCAGGGCGACGGCACGCACGCGCTCGAGGTGCTGCGCGCCGCGAAGGCCGCCGGCAAGCGCGCGGTCGTCGTCTACGCGCCCTCGCCGTTCGATGCCGCCGCCGCGGCGGCCGGCGCGACGGCCGCGTGCAACCTCGCGATCGCGCTCTGCGGCGAGCAGGCCGCGGAGTCGCTCTTCGTGCTCCCGACCGAAGCCAACGTCTACGGCGCGCGCGACATGGGCATGGACCCGCTGCTCGCGCCGGGCCGCGCGCCGGCCGCGCGCGCGGGCATGACGTTCGACGAGATGCTCGACGCCGCCGCCGCGGGGACGTTGAAGGCGATGCTCGTCTTCGGCGACAACCCGCTGATGTTCGCGCCCGGCCGCGCCCGCGTGGAGCAGGCGCTCGCCGCGCTCGACCTGCTCGTCGTCGTCGATGACGTGCTCACCGACACGGCGAAGATGGCGCACGCCGTCTTCGCCGACGTGCCGGCGTACGCGAAGACCGGGACGTTCACCAACGGCGAGCGCCGCGTCAACCGCCTGCACGCCGCGCTCGATGCGCTCGGCGATGCGCGTCCGGCGCTGCTCGCGCTCACCGACCTCGCGAACGCGGTCGGCGGCGCGGAGACGTTCGCGTATGCCCACCCGGATAGCGTGACGGACGAAATCGCGGACACCGTCGCGGGCTACGAGCGCTTCCGCGCGCGCTCCGGCGCGTGGGGCAAGGCGCGCGCCGCCGGCACGCCATCGAAGGCGGAGACGCGGCCGGTCACATCGCCTGCGGTGGCCGCGGGCGAGGGCGAGCTGCTGCTCACGTCGTCGCGCACGCTCTTCACGAGCTACGACGGCTCCGCGCTCCACCTCGATGACGCCGACAAGCTGCACCGCGAGGAGTTCGTCGAGATCCATCCCGCGGACGCGGCCGCGCTGCGCATCCACGACGAGGAGGAGATCACGCTCGCGTCGTCAGGGGGCGAGCTCGCGGTGCGCGCGAAGGTCTCCGGCCGCGTGCAGGAGGGCGTGCTCTACCTGCCTTCGTACTACGGCGGCGGCGCGGTCACGCGCCTGCTCGACCGCACCGGCGCGCCCGTCGCGGTCAGGGTGCGCGCGGCCGCGACGGCCTAGTTCAGCACGCCGAACCCGGCCGTCTTCTGGCGCAGGAGGGCGCGCAGGCGCACCTGCATCTCCGGCAGCTCGCCCGTGAGGATCTCCAGCTCGCGGCGCACGCGCGCCGAAGGCGACAGCTCCTCGAGCAGCTCTTGCTTCAGCGGCGCGGCGATGTCCATGCGCGCGGCGATGTAGTCCGCGGCCTCGCCCGGGTCGGCGGGCAGCTCGACCCCGCGCGTCCACTGGCTCCCCAGCGCGAGGTAGGTCTGCAGGTAGGCCGCGAAGATGCCCTCGGCGCGCGCTGTCAGCTCGGGCGTCCACGCCTCCGCCGCCTGCGCGAGCGGCTCGACCTCGGCGCGCAGGTAGGGGCTGGTGGTCGTGACCGCGAGGATCCGGAACCGCTCGCGGCCGATCGTCATCAGGTTCATGCGCCCGTTCTCCAGGTACTCGACCTGGGAGATGACCGCCGTGGTGCCCACGTCGTGGGGTACGGCCGGCCCGCCGACCTCCGGGCCGGAGCGGATGAGCGCGACGCCGAACGGCGCGTCCTCCTCGATGCACTCGCGCACCATGGCCTTGTAGCGCTCCTCGAAGACGTGCAGGGGCAGCCGCATGCCGGGGAAGAGCACCGTCTGCAACGGGAACAGGCGCAGGTCCATGCGCCGATGGTAGTGCGCGGAGCGCACGCTGTCATTCGCCGCCGGCGCGACCGCGGAGCCCCGGCGCCTGCTTGACGCATTCTCCGGCGCAATCGGATAATGCCCCTTGCCCCTTCGCCCGGGTCATCACTCGGCTCCGATGGGACGGCTCGTTCCCGTCGCGCCGGCGCATCGGCTCCGCCGGGGCGCGGGCTGGACTCAGGAGGCACACGTTGGCAGAAGCGGCAGCCGCACCGGCAACGCGCAAACCGATCGTCCCTTTCCTCAGGATCCCGGAAGACCCGGCTGAGAAGCCGTACCTTTCCGGCAGCCGCTGCAAGAACTGCGGCGCCACCTACCTCGGCACGCGCATGGCTTGCAGCAAGTGCTTCTCGACCGAACCCATGGAGATGGTGAAGCTCAGCGACCGCGGCGAGCTGCACGTCTTCAGCATCGTCCACCAGTCGGCGCCCGGCGTGCCGACGCCCTACATCGCCGCCATCGTCGACCTGCCGGAGGGCGTCAGCGTCCGCTGCAATATCAACGGCGTCGACCCGGACCCGGCGAAGCTCAAGTTCGGCATGCCCGTGCAGATGGTGACGGAGAAGATCCGCACCGACCGCGAGGGCAACGACGTCATCGCCTTCAGCTTCAAGCCCGTCTAACCGGGCTCCGCACCCCAGCGCGCCCGCAGTACGGGCGCTATCGGCGCAGCCGCGTCACAGGAGAGGACCATGCGAGACGTAGCAGTGATCGGCGTCGGGATGATCAAGTTCGGGCGCTACCCGGAGAAGACGGTGCCGGAGCTGGCGGGACAGGCGGTGCTGCTCGCCCTGAAGGACGCCGGCATCGACATGAAGGACGTGCAGCTCCTGGCGAGCGGCAACCTCTACCAGTCCAACGCGATGGTCGGCCAGCGCATCATGCAGACCATCGGCCAGACCGGCATTCCCGTGATCAACGTCGCCAACGCCTGCGCGACCGGCTCGACGGCGTTCCGCGAGGCGTACATGGCCGTGGCGTCCGGCGCGTACGACGTCGCCGTGGCGGTGGGCTCGGAGCAGATGGGCAAGATGGGCCTGCTCGGGGCGGGCGGCGGCGGCGGCGACCCGGCGTACAGCACGGAGGGCGTCCTCGGCTCCGGCCTGATGCCCGCGGTGTTCGGGATGGCCGGCGTCGAGCACATGCGCAAGTACGGCACCACGCAGGAGCAGTTCGCGAAGGTGTCGGTGAAGAACCACAAGCACTCGATGCACAACCCGTACTCGCAGTACCAGACGGAGGTCGGGCTCGAGGACGTGCTGAACGCGCGCGTCGTCTCCTGGCCGAACACGCTGTACATGTGCTGCCCGACGGGCGACGGCGCCGCGGCGGCGGTCGTCTGCTCGATGGACAAGGCGCGCCAGTACACGACGCACCCGGTGCGCATCGCGGCGTCGGTGCTGACGAGCGACCCGTGGACGCAGCGCGACCTCACGATGCCGGACATCAACACGCTCACGCGCAACGCGGCGAAGGAAGCGTACGAGAAGGCCGGCGTCGGGCCGGAGGACCTCGACCTGATCGAATTGCACGACTGCTTCGCCACGGCCGAGCTGCTGCACTACGAGAACCTCGGCATCTGCGGCGAAGGCGAGGCGGGCCGTCTGATCGACGAGGGCGCGACGAGCGTCGGCGGCAAGATCCCGGTGAACGCGAGCGGCGGCCTGCTCTCGAAGGGCCACCCGCTCGGCGCGACGGGCGTCGCCAACGTCTGCGAGGTCGTCTGGCACCTGCGCGGCGAGGCGGGCAACCGCCAGGTCGAGGGCGCGAAGGTCGGGCTCGCGCACGTCATCGGCCTCGGCTCCGCGTGCACCATCCAGGTGCTCGAGAAGGTCTAGGGTTTCGGGCGACAGGAAGCGACGGAGCCGCCCGGCGGGCGGCTCCGTGCCGTGTGAGGCGCATGAACGACGGCACCTACCCCGGCCCTGCCGCCGAGACGGGCGAGCGCACGGCCACGCTCATCCGCGACCTGCCGGCGACCGACCGCCCGCGCGAGCGGCTGCGCGACGCCGGCGCCGGCGCGCTCTCGAGCGCGGAGCTGCTGGCCATCCTGCTGCGCACGGGCACCGCGAACCAGAGCGCGCTGGACATCGCGAACGCGTTGCTGCGGGACTTTCAGGGCCTGCCCGGGCTCGCCCGCGCGGGCTTCGCCGACCTGTGCGCGCGGCGCGGGCTGGGCGAGGCCAAGGCCGCGCAGCTCCGTGCGGCGATCGAGCTCGGCTTCCGCATCGCCGCGGCAACGCCGGAGGGACGCGCGCGCGTCGCCTCGCCCGAGGACGTCGCGGACCTGCTGCTCGGCGAGCTGTCGGCGCTGGACCACGAGTCGGTGCGGGTCGTGCTGCTCGACGCGCGCGGGCGCATCATGGGCAAGCACGAGACGTACAAGGGCAGCGTGCACGCCGCGCACGTGCGGATGGCGGAGCTGCTGCGTGACGCGGTGCGCGCCAACGCGCCGCGGATGATCCTGCTGCACAACCACCCCTCGGGCGACCCGCAACCGTCGGCGGACGACATCCGCATGACGCGCGGCCTCGCCGAGGCGGCGAAGCTGATGGACATCGAGCTGCTCGACCACCTGGTGGTCGGCGGCGGGACGTACGTGAGCATGCGGCGGCTGCGCCTGGGATTCCCGGCCGATGGCCGGTAGCGCCACCGCCGGCGACCCGCGCCCGGCCGGCGCGCCGCGCGTCCGGCTGGTCGCGCTCGACCTCGACGGCACGCTGCTGACGCGCGGCAACGCGATCAGCGACGCCAACGCCGCGGCGGTCCGCGACGCCGTCGCCGCCGGCGTGCACGTCGTCTTCGCGACGTCGCGCTGGTACCGCCTCGCGAAGGCGACCGCCGGCCTGCTCGGCGTGACCGCCCCGATCATCTGCCACAACGGCGCGATGATCCGCGACCCGCGCGACGACAGCGTCATCCTGCGCCACGACATCGCGCCGGACGCCGCGCGCGAGGTCGCGCGGCTCGCCGACGACGCGCGTTATGAGTCGATCGTGACGGTGCGCGACGAGACCTGGATGACCACGAAGCGCGCGGACATCGACCCGGCGCGCTTGCCCGCGGGCATGCGCCTGTCACGGACGCTGTCCGAGCACGTCGGCGATGGCGCCGAGGCGTTCCTGTTTTTCGGGCAGGACGCGGTCGATGGGCTGCGCGCGGCCCTCGGCGACCGCTACGACGGCGTGCTGAACCTGGCCTGGGGGTTCAGCGAGACGTTCCCGCCGTACCTGAACATCGTCAACGCGGCCGCCGACAAGGGCCGCGCGTTGCGACTCGTCTGCGACCGCCTCGGCGTGCCGCTCGATGAAACGATGGCGATCGGCGATGCGGCGCCCGACCTCGACATGATGCGCGTCGCCGGGCTGAGCGTGGCGATGGGCAACGCCCCGGCCGACGTGCAAGCGCAGGCGACGGTGACCGGCCCCGGTAACCGGGAGGACGGCGTGGCCTGGGCCATCCGGCGCTTCGCACTGCCGGCGCCGCCGCCTTCGGGCTGACGATCGCGCGGCGGGCCGAAAACACGCGCGCGCGATGCGTCCCGCGTCGGCGCTTGACGCCCGCGCAATCCCGCGCGCCCTATCGTGGAGCTGGACGGCCATGAACCGCGATGCTCCCGTTCCACCACCCGCGACCGGTGAGGCGCATCCGTCGGTGCTCGTCGTGGATGACGAACCCGGCATCCGCCACCTGATGTCGCGCGCGCTCGCGCCGTTCGGGTTCCGGATCATCTCCTGCGAAACCGGCGAAGAAGCGATGCGCGTCGCGGTCGAAGCGTCGCCGCAGCTCATCCTGCTCGACGTGGTGCTGCCCGACATGAGCGGGATCGAGGTGATGGAGCGCCTGCGCGAGGTGTCGGACGTGCCCGTGATCCTGATGACGGCCCGCAGCAGCATCGCCGACAAGGAGCGTGGGTTCGAGCTGGGCGCGGACGACTACGTCACCAAGCCGTTCGACATCGGCGAGTTGATCGCGCGCATCGAACACGTGCTCGGCCGCGCGCGGTCGATGCACGCACGGCTCATCGCGCGCGACGTCGAGATCGACCTCGAACGGCGGATCGTGCGGCGTGACGGGCGGATCGTCGGCCTGACGCGCAGCGAGTGGCTCCTGCTGCAGGCCCTGGCGACGAGCCCCGCGCGGACCGCGCCGGCGCGCGACCTGCTCGTCGCCGTCTGGGGTGAGGAGTACGCCGCGGACGAGGAGTACCTGCGCCTCTGGATCGCGCGCCTGCAACTCAAGCTGGAGGACGCCCCCGCCCATCCCGCCGTCATCGTCGCGAGCGGCGACGGCTACCGCCTGGACGCGCGCGAAGCCCCGTAGGCGGGGCGGCCGCCCCCGGGCATCCCGCGGGCATGCGGTTCCGGCGTGCCCGCGCCGATTACCCCTGAGGGGGGCGCCCGATGCGGACGTTCATCGCCTTCTGCCTGATCCTGCTCGCGCTCGGCGGCCTCGTCGGCGGCGGCTGGGCGGCGCTCACGTACTGGCAGCCGGGGCATCCGGGCACGCCATCGCACGCGGGCGCGGTCTCCAACGGGCAGCCCGGGGCCTGCACGAACCACGAGCTCGTCGTGCGGGCGCGTGCGCAGACGAAGACGACGATGACGTTCGAGCAGGGCGACCTGGTGCGCGGCACGTTCGAGGCGAACGGTGGCTTCGGTCGCGTGGACGTGCTGATGCGCGTGACGTCGCCGCTCGGCGACCAGCTCCTGCAGTCCGCGCGCAGGGAGAACTACGACTTCAGCTTCCCGGTGAAGTATCGCGGGGAATACGACTTCGTCTTCGACAACCGCTATTCGATGCTGACCTCGAAGGCGGTGGCGCTGTACGTCTGCATCGACCACTCGGGCCCGCGGCCGCAGCCGCCCGCGGCGACGCTTCCCTAGAGGCGGAACACCTTGAGGTCGTCGGCGACCAACACGCCCGCGTCGAGCAGCGCCTGCGGTGTCTCGCCCGGGCCGATGTGCGTGAGGATGAACGGCGTCCGCGCGGAGATGCGCTGGCGCAGCGCGAGGATGTCGGGCGGGGCGAGGTGCGGGCCGCACTGCTCCTCCCAGCACGAGCACTCGACGACGAACACGTCGCTCTCGTCGGCGACGTCGACGAGCTGGTCGCACATCAGCGTGTCGCCGGAGTAGGCGATCGTCGCGCCGTCGCACTCGGCGCGAAAGGCGAAGCACTCGAGGCCCGGGACGTGCGGCACCACGCGCGAGACGAAGTCCACGCGCCCGGCCGTGTTCGACTTGCCGTCCTTTGCCTCGATGAAGTGCAGGGGATAACCCCGGTCCTTGCGGAAGACGTTGGGGAACGCCAGGTCGGTCAGCGCCTGCAGCCGCTTGGCGATCCCGGGCGGCCCGACGACCGTCAGCGGTTGCTGGCGGCGCAGCCGCTCGGCGAACTCCAGCAGCAGGAACGGCAGGCCGAAGAAATGGTCGCCGTGGAAGTGGCTGATGAAGATCGTCTCGATCTCCCGCGGGTCCTTGCCCAGCTTGTTCAGGTGCGGCAGGAGCGTCGGCGGCGCGTCGAACAGGTAGCGGTCGTTGACGAGAAACGAGCTCCAGTAGCGCGTCGGGGCGAAGGCGTTCCCACTGCCGATGAACGTGAGCTCGAGCGCCATCCCGCCGCTATGCCGCCGCTGCGCATGCGCGGTGCACGCCGTCCAGGAACGACCAGAGGGCGTCCGCGCACTCGTGCGCGGTGCGCCGGACGGCATCGCGGCCGGCCTCGTCGGTCGCATGCCGGCGCACCATGCCGGCGCCGACGTCCGCGTGGACCTCGTCGGCGCCGATGTGCACGGTGAAGAACTGGAGGCTCCGCGGGTCGTGGATGCCGTAGAACCGCTCGAGGCCGGCGATCTTCGTCTTCGCCACCTCCGGCACCTGCGACTCGTAGACGTAAAGCGCCGCGCACGCCTCGGCGAACGAGCGCCGGGCGGTCGCGTCGCGGAAGGTGGAGACGAGCGCCGCCGTCTCGGGCAGCGGGCGCGAGCCGCGGACGTCGTCGCGCGTCGCGCCGACGCCCTCCGCGAAGCGCAGCCAGAGCTCCGGGTGGTTCTCGTCGCCGCGCTCCTCTTCGATGAGGTTCTCGAGCATCGCCTGGCGGTCGCCGTACGCCTCCGGCGGGCAGATCGCGTGCGCGGCGCTCACGTACTGGGGGAAGGCGAGCACGTGGTGCCAGTACTGCGCCGCGTAGCCGCGCAGGTCCGCGAGGCGCAGCTCGCCCTTCTGCCATGCCTGGTAGAACGGATGCCGCAGCAGGCTGCGCTCCTCGACGATCGCCTTCACCTCATCGATGATGTCTCGCGTCGCGGTCATCGGTCCTCTCTCGCGCGGGCCACGCCCGCCTTCGCGCGCCGGCGCGCCCCCGGGACGCTGGCAGTTATAGAACAAATCCGGCGCTCGGAGTATCGCATCTCCGACATGCGCCGCGAGCTGCCGCGCGGGGGATAGGGGCCGGGCCGGCGGCGCGCGACACTGGAGTCCGGCGAGGGCGAGATCGAGGAGCGGTCGCCATGAAGGCGCTGGTCTACCACGGACCCGAGGACGTGCGGGTCGAGGAACGCGACCGGCCCGCGCCGGCCGCGCCGGGCGATGCGGTCGTGCGCGTCACCGCGGCGGCCATCTGCGGTTCCGACCTGCACCTGTACCACGGCGACATCCCGGACCTGCACGAGGGCGACATCCTGGGCCACGAGTTCGTCGGCATCGTCGACGAGACCGGCCCGGAGGTCGGGGACCTGCGTCCGGGCGACCGCGTCGTGGTCTCGGGCCTCATCGCATGCGGCTCCTGCGAGTTCTGCCGGCGCGAGCTCTACGGCCTGTGCGACACCACCAACCCCAACCCCGTGATGCAGGAGCTGTACGGCGCGTCGATCGCCGGCGTCTTCGGTTACTCGCACCTCGTCGGCGGGTTCGATGGCGGGCAGGCCGAGTACGTCCGCGTGCCCTATGCGGACGTCAACTGCCTGAAGGTGCCGGAGGGCATGCCGGACGAGCAGGCGGTGACGCTCTCCGACACCATGTGCACCGGCTGGCATGCCTGCGCCCTCGGCGAGGTGAGCGGCGGCAAGTCCGTCGCGGTCTTCGGCTGCGGGCCGATCGGCCTCGCGGCGATGGAGGCCGCGCGCGCGCTGGGCGCCGCCGAGATCATCGCGGTGGACCACCTCCCGTACAGGCTTTCGCTGGCGCGCCGGCGCTTTCGCGCGATCGCCGTCAACTACGACGAGAACGACCCGGTGAAGACCGTCCGCGAGATCACCTTCGGCCGCGGCGCCGACGTCTGTATCGAGACCGCCGGCTTCCGGTACGCTCGCACGTTCCGGCACCGCATCCAGCGCAAGCTCAAGCTCGAGACGGACGCGATCGACGCGCTGTCCGACGCGATCCGCAGCGCGCGCAAGGCCGGGAACGTCGCGATCATCGGCGACTTCATCGGTTTCGCGAACCAGTTCCCGATCGGCGCGATGATGGAGAAGGGGCTGACGGTGCGCGGCGGCCAGGTGCACGTGCAGCGCTACTGGAAGGACCTGTTGCCGCGGATGCGCGACGGCCAGATCGACCCTTCGTTCCTGTTCACGCACCGGGTGCCGCTGGAGCGCGCGCCGGAGGCGTACCGCATGTTCGACCGCAAGCAGGACGGCGTGATCAAAGTGCTGCTGCGTCCGGGCACGGGCTCAGAGGCGGCGCGCCAGCGCCAAGCGGCGGTCGCCGGCTGACCCCGGCGCGGAAGCCACAGAAAAGGGCGCGGCCCGAAGGCCGCGCCCCGTTCGTGCGCCTCGCTACCTGCCGCTAGAGGCAGAGGTTCGGCGTCGGCGTGCTCGTCGCCGCGCCCGGCGTGTTCGTCGCCGGCGGCGTGCCCGTCGGGGTACTGGTCGGCGTGTTCGATGCCGTCGCCGTCGCCGTCGTCGTGTTCGCGGGCGTGCTCGTCGGCGTGCACTGCGTCACGTCGATGCCGGTGCTCGACTCCGGCGCGATCGGCGTCCCCCCCTCCAGGCCGTCGGCCCAGACGTCGATGTGGTCGACCGTCGTGGCGCTGCTGGGCACCGTGGCCGTGATCTGCCAGTCCGCCGTCTCGTTGTGCGAGAGGTCGGCGACGCTCGTGTTCTTCGCCACCAGGACCACGTCGTCGCCGCTGTTGTAGACCACGACGCAGATCGTCGGGTCAGCGAGCTCGTCCGAGTCGAGATTCTTGACCGTCCCGGTGACCTTCAGCGTCGTGCCGTTCCGGGCGACGCGGATATTCGAGAAGCTGAGGTCGCCATCGGCGGTGTCGCCGACCTTGAGCGCCGAGTCGAAGGCGATGCGCGCCAGCGCGAAGGTCGTCGCCGATGCCGGCTGGCTCGAGGTCGCCGAGAAGAAGTCCGAGCGGCCGTTCTGGAACGACCGGAGGCAGGGCGCGACCGTCTTCGTCTCCACGACCTCGTTGTTCGCGTTGAGGAACGCGACCAGGACGTTGTGGCCCAGGAAGTTCACCCCGGTGTCGTTGCGCAGCTCGCCGCCGAACGTGTCGTGCGTGCCGATCGTGTTGAACGACGTGTTCAGCAACTGGCATGTCCCGGCGAACCCCGCCAACCCCACGATCGCCATGATCGCCAAGATCCGTCGTTTCACCTGATCCTCCTTGACTGATTGCTCGTGCGTCTCGGCTGACGGACGCACGGACGGTACTACGTACAACGCTTCGGCGGGGGCGAAGGTTAACCGCCCCCGCGCATCCCGGACCGGCGGTCAGCCGCCGGCGAACCGGGCGACATCGATCACCGCCCGCTCGTGCTCGCCTTCGCCGATCTTCACGCCATCCTCGTTGTAGACCTCGACGTCGAAGGTGTAGCGGCGCCCCTTCACCTCGCGCAGCACCACCCTCGCCGTCACGCGCTTGCCGATTGCCGTCGGCGCCAGGTGCTTGATGTTGACGCGGTAGCCGACCGACTGCTCCCCCGGGCCGACATAACGGCCCATCAGGCGCACGCACGTGCCCTCGATGAGCTGCACCATCGATGGCGTGGAATACATCGATGGGACGCCGGGCCCCAGGTGCGTGATGCCCATCTCGGGCGTCGTCTCGACGGTCATCTCGTCCGAGACCCCTGGGGCGAGCGCAGGATCCATCGCCGCTCCTTTCCTTGCCCCGCCGGCGCAGAGCGTAGCACACGTCCCGTCCCTCGATCCTGCTGCCAAACGGCCCGAACCGTCGCGCCTGAAGGCACCGCGCGCGGTTTTCCCGGCTGGTTGTAAAGCGCCATGCTAGACTCGGGGCGGACGATGGCCCGCATCCGCATCCTCCCGCTCGACGTCGAGATCGAGGCGCATGTCGACGCGACGGTGATGGGCGCGGCGCAGGCGCTCGGCTTCTGGTGGCCGACCACCTGCGGCGGCGAAGGCCGGTGCACCACCTGCGCGTGCGAGGTGCTCGAAGGCATGGCGGCGCTGACGCCGCGCGGGCGCGCCGAAGAACGGAGCCTCGTCGCCGAGCGCGGCCCGCGCGTGCTCGACACGAACGTCCGCCTGGCGTGCCAGGCGCGCGTACGGGACGACGGCGCGGTGGTCACGGTGCGGAAGATCGGCGTCAGGCGGCCGGGCGAGGAGTCCGCGCTGCGCTAGTCCCGCCGCCGACGCGAGGAGACCCGAGGGGAAGCCATGGCATACATCATCACAGAGCCCTGCATCGGCACGAAGGACGCCTCCTGCGTCGACGTCTGCCCGGTCGATTGCATCTATACCCGCGACGAGGACCCGCAGTACTACATCGACCCCGACACCTGCATCGACTGCGCGGCGTGCGAGGCGGTCTGCCCGGTGACGGCGATCTTCTTCGAAGACGACGTGCCGGAGCAATGGCGCCAGTACATCCAGATCAACCGCGACTTCTTCAAGAACGTGCCGGCGTCCGAGCGCACCTTCCGCCCGCGGAGCGAGCGCACGTCCTCCTGAACCCGCCGCTGCTTGCAGCGCGATCCGCGCCCCTGTACACTCGCGGCGGCGGCGATGGGCAGGAGGGCAACCGCACCCGGTGCGCAAGCTGCCGCGTCTCTCCGCCGCCCCTGCCATCGCGATCGCGGTGCTCCTCGCGGTCGGGTACCTCGGCTTCAACACCGCCCGCTATGTCGTGCACAACTACCAGCTCCACCAGGAGGAGGATGGCGTGCGCGCGCAGATCGACCAGCTCGACCGCGACCACGAGCAGCTCGTCGCCGTCCGCGACTATCTGAAGTCGGACGAGTACGTCGAGGACGTCGCCCGCCGCATCCTCGGCCTCGTGCGCCCGGGGGAGACGCTCGTCGTCGTGTCGGGCGCGGCTCCGGCGCCGGGCGCAGCGGCGACCGCCACGCCCGGCGCGCGCGCGACGGCCGGCGCGCCGTGGTGGAAGGAGCTCTTCGGCGACGCGACGCCGGCGCCGACGCCCGGCGCACCGTAGCGCCCCCGGCGGGTTGACGCCGGGCGGCGCGATGCCGACAATCCCGCTGTCCCCGCCCGTCCACGCGTCCGCGGCCGGCTCCGCGTATACCCCATCGAGAGGCTGTGATGCCGCACGTCACGTCCGGCCGCGCCGGATGGCTCGTCGCTGCCGTGCTCGCGCTGTTCGTCATCGCCGCCGTCACCGGGGTCGCGCGCGGCGGGCCGCTCGACCCGCCGGGCACCCCCGGCCCCACGCGGCCGCAGGCCGAGCCGCGCGTGCCGATCGGCCAGGCGCCCTTCGTCATCTCGCAGCCCGGCTCGTATTACCTGACGGGCAACCTGACGGTGAGCGCAGGCTCGGCGATCACGATCGACGCGGAGAACGTGACGCTCGACCTCAACGGCTTCACCATCTCCGGCAGCGGGCTCTTCGGCATCGAAACGTCCTCCGGGACCAAGACGAACATCACCGTGCGCAACGGCTCGGTGGTGGGCTTCAGCAGCGGCATCGTGATGGTCGAGGCGACGCGCTCGACCTTCGAGGACCTGACCGTCACGGGCAGCGCCGACCAGGGTATCCTCGTCGGCGGCGGGTCGATCCTGCGCCGGCTCAACGTCTTCGAGAACGGCGCAGACGGCGTGTTCATCGACGTCAACGGCAACAACTACGGCGCGATCCTGGAGGACTCGGATATCAGCCGGAACGCCAGCAACGGCGTCGCGATCTACGCGGACAACGTGTGGGTCCACGACTGCGTGATCGATGCGAACGCCGGCGCCGGCATCATGGTGAATGGCGGCTACAACAAGATCACCGATAACCGCATCACCCGGAACCTGAACCGCGGCGTCATCCTGTCGGGGAACCCGAGCGACCAGTTCAACGTCGTCGGGCACAACCTCATCGCCGCGAACACCGCCGGCGTCGGGCCGTTCTCAGTCCAGGACATGGGCCTCGGCAACCGCGTCCCGCCCGAGGTCACGGACCCGGCGCTCACCACGTCGAATCCCTGGGCGAACATCGTCTACTGACGTTCAGCCGAGCACGCGCACAGGCTCGAGATACCCGGGCTCGCGCACGTCGACCCCCGCCATCCGGCGCTTCAGCGGCGCCAGGTCGAGCGGCGTGAAGTCGGGCGCGCCGAGCCAGTTGTCGTGATGTCCGAAGATCACGGTCCGCGGCCGCAGCCACTCGACCTCCTGCGCGATGAATTCGGCCATCGACCCCTGAAACGGCTCACCATCGAAGTTCGGGCGCGCGGAGAGCGCGAGCAGCGCGACATCGGCCCGCAGGCCGCGCAGCACGCCGCTCCAGCAGCCGGACGTGTCCTGCCAGAGCAGGCTGCCCTCCGGCGTCTCGATGAGGTAGACGAGCGGCCCGCCGTCGCTGATGCTGCCGGCCGTCGCGCGCACGTGCGCGATGGTCGCGCGCCCCGGGTCGGTGTCGGGCTGCAGCGCCGAGCCCAGCGGGTTGCGCTCCGCCATCTTCGCGCGGCGCTCGTCCTCCGTGAGGCCCAGGTCGCCGCGCCACACGTCGTCGACGTCGTGCGGCGCGCCGCACCAGAGGCACGCGTGCAGCCCCGGGAACACGCGCACCGTCACGCCTTCCGCGAGCCGATGCCGCTCGCCGCCCTGCGCGGAGATGAGCTGGTCGCGCGCGACGCCGCGCTCGCGCATCACCCGGCACGTCTCGTTCGAGCCGATGATCCGCGCGCCGGTGTTCTGCGCGATGACCTCGGCGCCGCCGAGGTGGTCGAAGTGGCTGTGCCCGACGAGCACGAAGTCCGCGCGCTGGACGTCTGCCGTGCGGAGGCCCACCGCCGGCGCGCCCGGCGCCCGGTCGATGTAGGAGTCGAGGAAGACGACCAGGTCGCCGGCGGTGAGCCGGAACGTCGCGCAACCGAGCCACTCGGCCGTCACCCCCATCGCCGCGCCTCCTCGCCTCCGATGTTGTCGCTACCATACGCGCATGGACTCGCTCGCGCAGCAGGTACGCGACTACGTCGCGGCGCACGTGCCAGCGCTCGCCGCTGCGCCGGCGTGCACCCTGGCGGTCTCGGGCGGCGGCGACTCCGTCGCGATGGCGGCGCTCCTCATCGAGGCGGGCGTCATCGACCCGCGGCGCTCGGTGATCGCGCACTTCGACCATCGCCTGCGCGACGACGCCTCGCGCGAAGCCGACCGTCGCGTGGTCGAGGCCGTCTGCCAGCGCGCCGGCCTCGCGCTCGATATTGGCGCATGGGATGCGCCGCATCCGGGCGAGGCGCCGGCGCGCGAAGCGCGCTACCGCTTCCTCGCGGACGCCGCCCGCCGCCATGCGGCCCCGGTCGTCGCGACTGCGCACACGCGCGAGGACCAGGCGGAGACCGTGCTGATGCGCCTGCTCCGCGGCGCCGGCGAGCGCGGGATCGGCGGGATCGCGCCCGAGCGCCCATGGCCATGGCCGGACGGCGGTGCATGCTTGCGGCTCGTGCGCCCGCTGCTCGGGGTGACGCGCGCCGACCTGCGCCGTTTCGCCGCCGAGCGCGGGCTCCGGTGGCACGACGATCCGACGAACGCGGACCCGCGCTACCTGCGCAATCGCGTGCGGGCGCAGCTCTTGCCCGCGCTCGAGGCCGCTCCGCCCGGCATCGCGGCACGGCTCGCGGCGGCCGCGGACGCCGCCCGCACCCGCACCGCCGCTCTGGACGCGGAGGCCGCGGCGCTCGCGCCGGTGCGCGTTGACGCCCGCGCGGTTTCGCTCGACCGCGATGCGGTGCGGCGCCTCCGCCCGGAGCTCGTGCCGTACGCCATCCGGCACGCGGTCGTCGCAGCCGTCGGAGACGCGCGCGACATCGGGCGCGAACGGTACGCCGCCCTCGCCGCCGCGGCCGGCGCGCGCACCGGGTCGGTCTTCGAGCTGCCGGGCGGCCTCGCGCTGACCGTCGAGGCGCACCGGCTGGTCGTCGCGCGTCGCGGGGCGACCCCGCCCGGGATCGACCCCGAGGCGGCGCACCCCCTGCCGTTCTCGGGCGTGCTCGGGGCATGGCGGTTGGAAGTCGCGCCGGACCCGGCGGGGACGCTCGTGCTCCCGGAGGGGGCGTGCGTGCGCGGCCGCCGGCCCGGCGACCGCGTGCGGGCGCGGGCCGGCCATCGCAAGCTGCAGGACGAGTACGTGGACCGCAAGGTCCCGCGCGCCGAGCGCGATTCGGCGCCGGTCATCGCCCTCGGGGGTGAGGTGCTCTGGTCGCCGTTCGTCGCCTGGCCGCGGCACGGCGCGGGGAGGCGTTTCCACGTGCGGGCCGAGCGGGTCGAAGCGCCTCCGCCGGCCGGTGCTGGGGGGACGGGACGCCGGGATGCGAATCTGGAGCGGCTTGACGGCGCTTCGCGGCGATGAGTATAGTGGCGGTGACGGAAGAAAGCGGCGGGCCCTGCGGGGTCCGAGAGGTCCGGCGGCCCGTCAGGCGACGGGTCGTTTCTGTGCCGGGCCGGCGAACAGCAGAGCTGGTCCCCCTTCCGGGCGGACGCGACAGCTAACCTGATTCGGCCTGATTTCCAAGTCAACAGCAGGGTAGTCCGGGCGCCATCTGTCGGTGCGTGTCTCGTTGACACCGCCCGGAGGGGCCGATAGACTCCCTCGCTGTCTGCCCGGCGGCAGACGCGGCACCTTAACAATTGGATAGCGGTAAGAAGCTTGCGGGTGAGGGTTCTCCGTTCGAACCAGGCTCACTTCGGTGAGTGTGAATTGTCGGAGAGTTTGATCCTGGCTCAGGATAAACGCTGGCGGCGTGCCTTATGCATGCAAGTCGTACGCGGGACCGGGCTTCGGCCCGGGACCGAGTGGCGGACGGGTGAGTAACACGTACGTGACCTGTCCGGAAGTGGGGAATAACCAGCCGAAAGGTTGGCTAATACCGCATACGGTCTCCGCTTGGAAGCGGAAGACCAAAGCCGAAAGGCGCTTCCGGAGGGGCGTGCGGCCGATTAGCTAGTTGGTGTGGTAACGGCGCACCAAGGCGATGATCGGTAGCTGGTCTGAGAGGATGGTCAGCCACACTGGGACTGAGACACGGCCCAGACTCCTACGGGAGGCAGCAGCAGGGAATTTTGCGCAATGGGCGAAAGCCTGACGCAGCAACGCCGCGTGGGGGATGAAGGCTCTCGGGTCGTAAACCCCTTTTGCCGGGGAAGATAATGACGGTACCCGGCGAATAAGCCACGGCTAACTACGTGCCAGCAGCCGCGGTAATACGTAGGTGGCAAGCGTTGTCCGGATTTATTGGGCGTAAAGAGCGCGCAGGCGGTCCGTTTAGTCCGGGGTGAAATCTCCTGGCTCAACTGGGAGGGGTCTTCGGATACTGGCGGACTTGAGGAGAGCAGAGGTGAGCGGAATTCTCGGTGTAGTGGTGAAATGCGTAGATATCGAGAGGAACACCAGTGGCGAAGGCGGCTCACTGGGCTCCACCTGACGCTGAGGCGCGAAAGCGTGGGGAGCGAACCGGATTAGATACCCGGGTAGTCCACGCCGTAAACGATGGGCACTAGGTGTGAGGGGTATTGACCCCCTTCGTGCCGAAGCTAACGCAATAAGTGCCCCGCCTGGGGAGTACGGCCGCAAGGCTAAAACTCAAAGGAATTGACGGGGGCCCGCACAAGCAGCGGAGCGTGTGGTTTAATTCGACGCAACGCGAAGAACCTTACCAGGGCTTGAA
>DASRHM010000080.1:0-8128 GCA_035650575.1 Dehalococcoidia bacterium
GGATGACGCAGGAGCAGATCGCGGCGCGGCTGGGCTGGGCGCGGACGCGGGTGGCGAACCGGATGCGGCTGCTGCTGCTGCAGGAAGACATCCAACAGAGCCTGGCGTCCGGGCAGATCAACGAGGGGCACGCGCGCGCGCTGATGCAGATCGAGGACGCGGGGATGCGGCTCGACGCGTGGCGGCGCATCGTCTCGGACGCGCTGACGGTGCGGCAGGCCGAGGAGATCGCGCGCGCGCTGAAGGCGGTGTCGGGGAGCGCGCCGGCGGAGCCCGGGCGGGCGCCGAGCGCATCGGCGGGGAGCGAGCAGTCGGCGCACCTGCGGCTCATCGAGCGGGACCTGCGAGAGGCGCTGGGGGCGCGGGTGGCGGTGACCGGGGGCAAGCGCGGCGGCCGGATCCTGATCACGTACCACAGCGAGGAAGAGCTCGACGGCATCCTGCAGCGGATCATCGGCTAGCGCGCGACGCCGCGCGTGGCCCCGCGCCGCGTCGCACGGCGCCCGCCGTCCGGGCGAGTCGCGCTACTCGCGCTGCTCGGGGCGATAGAGGTCGTAGTTGGCGGCCTGGGCGGCGGTCGCGCCTTCGTGCGCGGCGGTGACGATCTGGTGGGCGTAGAGCCTCGTGACGTCGCCGGCGGCGTAGAGCATCGGCACGTTCGTGCGCTGCTCGTCGTCCGTCAGGATCCAGCCGTGCGGCGTGCACGCCACGCGGAGGTCCTGCGCGAGGCGTGAGTTCGGGCGCGAGCCCTGCTGGTTGAACAGCATGTGGGCTTCGATGCGCGCGCCGGTGTCGAGCCGCAGCGCGCGGATCAGGCCATCGGTCTCCTCGATGCCGGCGATCGCGCCTTCGAAGAACGGGATGCCGGCGTCGTGCAGGGCGCGCAGGCGCCGCGGCGAGACCTGCGCTTCGCCGGGCGGGCGATTCGTGACGAAGGCGAGCTGCGGTGTGAACTGCAGGAACTGCATGCACGTGACGGCCGCCGCGTCCGTCGCGCCGACGACGGCGACGCGCTTGTCGCGCGCCTTCCAGCCATCGCAGGTGATGCACCAGAACACGGATTTCCCCATGCAGGCCTCGAGCGCATCGAACTCGGGGAAAAGATCGATGGCGCCCGTCGCCAGGATCAGCGTGCGGCCCAGAAACTCCGCTTCGCCGTCATCCGCGACGAACGCGCCGTCCGTGCGCCGCAGCGATGTGATCGCCGTCTCGAGCACGCGCGCGCCGAAGCGCTCGGCCTGGCGGCGGCCGAGATCGCGCAGGTCGCGCGAGGCGATGCCGTCGGGGAAGCCGAGGTAGTTCTCGTTGATCTCGTGCGTGACCCAGCGGCCGCCGCCGCGGTCGAGGACGAGCGCCGAGCGGTTGAAGCGCGCGAGGTAGATCGCGGCACTGAGCCCCGCCGGCCCGCCGCCGACGATCACGCAGTCGTACAGCTCCACGCCCGCAGTCTGCGTGGTTGCCTCGCACGGGGCCGTGGCGTTCGCGGGAAGCCCGCTATCAGGTTCGTGGCAACGCCGCGGCGACGGGTACGGCGCATGGCCGGCGTCCGCACGGGCGATGACCTCGCTCCCGGCGCGCGCGCTAGGCTGCGGACGAGGGGGCGAGCATGAGCGCCGAGTCCGGGCGCCTCGCCGGTCATGGCCGTCGCGCCCGCGCGATGGAGTCGCCGCGGATCGCCCGCAGCGTGCGCCAGATCGCGCGGCTGGAGGACCGCGCGCGGGTCGAGATGGGGCCGGCGGACCACGTCGCGAACGGCATCGCCGCGTTCAGTGGCAGCATGCTGTTCGTCGGGCTGCACGTGGCCTGGTACGCGACATGGATCCTCGTGAACACGGGGAAGCTCGGGGTGGCGGCGTTCGACCCGTACCCGTTCACCTTTCTGCTGATGACGACGAACCTCGAGGCGATCTTCCTGGCGACGTTCGTGCTGATGAGCCAGAACCGACAGGCGGTGCAGTCGGACCGGCGCGCGCGCATCGACCTGGAGATGAGCACGATCGCGGAGCAGGAGGTGACGAAGCTGATCGAGATGGTGCGAGACATCCACGAGCGGCTGGGGATGCAGCGGGAAGACCCGGATCTGGCGGCGATGCAGGAGCCGACGTACATCGAGGAGCTGGGGGAGCAGGTGGACGAGCTGGCGCGCCGCGCGGGCCAGGAGGATGCGGAGCCGGACAGCGCGATCGATACGGAGGCCTAGCGCGCGCTGCCGCGCGCGCACAGCAAACAGCAAAGAGCAAACAGCAAAGGGCCGCGCGCGATCGCTATGCGCCGCCGCGTGCCTACGCGAGCGCGCGCGTGATCTCCTCGCGCGCATCGGGGTACACCTCGGCGAAGCCGACCAACAGCCCGAAGCAGCCGCTGATCATCATGTCGCCGTGCGGCGTCGCGAAGTACGGGGCGAGGCGGCTGCCGCGCAGCTTGCCGCGCTGCGGCCCCGTGACGGCGACGAGCGGCATCGGCGCGCCGCCGGCGTTCGCGCCGTCGGCGTAGAAGGCGCCGTGTCCCTTCGAGCCGAAGATCTCCTCGTGCCGGAGGGAGCCGGCGACGAGGCGCTCGCTGAAGTCCTCGATCTGCTCGGTGGTCACTTCGCCGGTATGGTGCTCGTAGAGGCTGATGATCCGCTCACCCTGCAGGTGGAACGCGAGCGCGTGCATGTTGCCGAGGTTGAGGACGAGTTGCTCGCGCTCGGCCGCGACGCGCGGGTCCTGCAGCGCGCCGAGGGCGGCGGCGGGACCAGTATCGAGAAACGCGACGGGGACGCCGGGGGCCTGCGCCTGCGCGCTCGTGACGACGGCGCGCGCGCGGGTGAGGTACGGGGGCAGCGCATCCGGCGGGAAGGCGAAGGCGCGCAGGTCGTTGCGCGCCTCGACGGTGCGCTTCAGGTGGTCGAAGCGGAAGAGGCGGTCGGAGTAGCCGGGCGGGGCGTCGCCGTGGTCCAGGCAGCCGACGGCGATGCCATCGAAGGCGCCGGAGACGTCGAACGCGGCGAGCGCGGCGCGGACGGCATCGAGGTCGATGTCGCGCAGCACGACGCGCTCGGCGTCGATGCGCGCGGCCTCGTCGTCGCTCACGACGCGCACGCCCATGGCCGCGACCGCATCGAGGTCGTCGTCGAACGTGGCGGCGGCCTCGGGCGTGGCGTACGCCGGGAGGCCGGCGGCGAGATGGTCGTTGAGTGCCCAGTGACAGGGCCCGCCGCCCTGGACGATGCCGGTAAGGACGAGGGGGCGGCGGGCGGCGGTCGCGCGGCGGATCCGCCCGGCGGCGATCTGCGTCGCGCTCGGCATGACGAGCTTGATGCTGTTCTCGACCGGTCCGGTGGAATCGAAGAGCAGGATGTCCTGCGTGCCCGTGCCGACATCGATCGCGAGGATGCGCATGCCTCAGCCTATCGCGTCAGTGCGCGCCGCGGCGGCGACCCGCTCCGCGCCGCGCACCGGGGCCGAAGATCGCATCGCGGTCGCGCTGCTCGGGTGATCATTTCGGAGCAATGAGGCGGGCTGGGGGCGCGCCGGAACCCGCGGCGGCGGGGGCGTGACGCTTGTCACACGCGGGAACATAACGATTGCCCAATCGAACGTTCGATGCTATTCTTAGGTTCCCTGAACGTCCTTCGGGCGCGGATTCGCGTCCGTGCGTGGCTTCATCCGACGAAGGACCGCGAGCTGCGGCGAAGATGGCGGATGCCCCGGTCGGGCCCGCCCGGGAGGGATGCCGGTCGTGC
The DNA here is from genome assembly GCA_035650575.1 of Dehalococcoidia bacterium. GTDB lineage: Bacteria > Chloroflexota > Dehalococcoidia > DSTF01 > JACRBR01 > DASRHM01. The sequence goes on from DASRHM010000080.1 coordinate 3,728, forward strand.
ATGTGACCGACGAGGCGTGCGCGATGCTCAGCCAGTTGCTGGCTGGCCGCGACCCGGGGCGGTGCCTCCGTCTCAGCACGGTGCAGGGGAGTTACCGCTTCGTCCTCGACGAGCCGATCGAGCAGGATGTGCTGTTCCGGTGTGAGGACCGCATCGTGCTGGCGGTGTCGGAGACGATCTCGCGCGACCTCTGGGGCATCACGGTGGACTGCGCGTGGGAGCAGGGGAAGAAGAAGCTGATCTTCCGGAAGGCGCGCGCGGACGAGCCATTCGACACGGTGAAGGAAGAGCCGGACGCGGCGCCGCCGGGCTGGCAGGCGCAGGAGCACGAGCGGTTGCTGGCGGAGATCGCGGAGATCGGCCGGAAGATCGCGTCGTTGCGGGGCGGCTCGAAGAACGTGCTGCGCGACCAGTTGCAGGTGCTCGAGGCAGCCAAGCAGGAGAAGTGGGACGCGATCCGCGCGCTATGGGCGGGCGACGGCGGCTGGCACAAGCGCCAGCAGGCGGCGATGACCGCCGATTCCGAGTAAGATGCAACGCCCGCGGCGCGGCCGCGGCGAGGAAACGGAGCGTACGTGGCTACAGTAGACCTGCGAGAAGGCGAATCCCCGGAGCACCTGATCACGCGGTTCCGCCAGGCGGTGCAGCGCGACGGGATCCTGCGCGAGATCAAGCAGCGGCGGCACTTCATCCCGAAGGGCGAGCGGCGCCGGATCGCGCAGGCGAAGGCCGCGCGCCGGCGGCGCCGGGCCAAGAAGAACGTGTAGCGCGCGCGCGACATCCGGCTCGATGCAAGCCCGCCGAACGGCGGGCATCTTGTTGTCCGGCGGCGACGGTGGGGCCTGGTAGCTGCCGTCGATGCGGCCGCGCGCGGCCACGCGAATCGTTGCTCGCGCTCGGCGGCGACGCGCGCCGGGAGCGCCTCGGCCGGCGTCGGGTAGAGCGAGCGACGTTGTGCGGGTGCCGGGGGCCGGCGATCACGCCAGCTCGGCCGGCTCGGCTTTCTCCAGCTCGAAGGCGGCGTGCAGCGCGCGCACGGCATCGGCCACGCGGTCCTCGGGGACGATGCAGGTGATGCGGATCTCGCTCGTCGAGATGATCTCGATATTGATGCCGGCGTCCGAGAGGGCGCGGAACATGCGGGCGGCGTAACCCGGGGCGCTCTGGATGCCGGTGCCGACGATGCTGACCTTGCCCATGCGCTCGTCGGCGATGACGTCGCGGGCGCCGACGGCGCGGGCGACCGTCTGGACGAGCGGCAGCGCGCGCTTGAGGTCGTCCTTCGCGAGGGTGAACGTGACGTCGGTGAGCTGCTCTTCGCTGGCGTTCTGGACGATCGTATCGACGGAGAGATGGGCTTCGGCCAGCGGCGCGAAGATCTCGGCGGCGATGCCGGGGCGGTCGGGGACGTGCCGGAGCGTCACCTTGGCGACGTCGAGATCGTGCGCGATGCCGCGCACGCGGTTGAATCCTTCCATGTCGACACCTCCGTGGATGAGCGTCCCGGGTTCTTCGCGGAAACTGGATGCGACGAGGATCGGAATGCCGTAGACGGAGCCGAGCTCGACGGCGCGCGGCGCCATCACCCTGGCGCCCTTGCTCGCGAGCTCGAGCATCTCCTCGTACGTGATGTCCTGGAGCTTGCGGGCGGCAGGCTCGACCCGCGGGTCGGCGGTGTATACGCCGTCGACGTCCGTGTAGATCTCGCAGCGGGCGTTGAGGGCGGCGGCGAAGGCGACGGCGGTCGTATCGGAGCCGCCGCGGCCGATGGTGGCGACGTCCTCGGTCTCGGTGAGGCCCTGGAAGCCGGCGACGATGACGACCCGGCCGCGGTCGACCTCTTCGCGCACGCGCCGGGGCTCGATCGCGAGGATGCGGGCGTTGCGGTGCACCGAGGAGGTGCGCATGCCGGCCTGGCCGCCGGAGAGGCTGATCGCCTCGACGCCGAGGGCGTGCAGGGCCATGACGAGGAGCGCGGAGGATACGGTCTCGCCGGTGCTGAGGAGGACGTCCATCTCGCGCGGTTCCGGCTGGTCGGTGATCTCGTGGGCGAGGGCGATGAGCTCGTCGGTGGTGTCGCCCATGGCGGAGACGACGGCGACGATGCGGTCGCCGGCATCGACGCGGCGCTTGATGCGGGCGGCGACGCCGCGGATCTTCCGGGCGGTGGCGACGGACGAGCCGCCGTACTTCTGGACGACGAGGGCCATGCGACCTCAGGGCGCGCCAGCTCGAGCGGGATGTGCCGGGTGGCGGCGGCGGGGGCATCGTATCGGATCGCCCCGCGAACCGCGATGCGGGCGCGCGGCGCGATGGCACGGCGCGGCGCGGATCGCGTAATATCGCAGGCTGTCCAGAATACGAGGAGGTGCGAACGAATGGCGCGGATCTGCGTGCTGGGTGGCGGCGTGTGCGGGCTGGCGACGGCGATGATGCTGGCGCGCGACGGGCATGAGGTGACGGTCTTCGAGAAGGACGGGGAGGAGCCGCCGGAGTCGCCCGAGGAGGCGTGGGAGGCGTGGGAACGGAAGGGTGTTGCGCAGTTCCGGCAGCCGCACAACCTGCACGCGCGGGTGCGCCATATCCTGCAGGCGGAGCTGCCGGAGGTGCTCGCGGGCCTGCGGGAGGCGAACGCCCACCGCATGGACCCGCTGGATTCGCTGCCGCCGTTCATCGCTGACCGCGCGCCGCGCGCGGGCGACGACCGGTTCTGGACGTTGACGGGCCGGCGGGCGGTGGTCGAGAGCGTCTTCGCGCGGGCGGCGCGCGAGGAGCCGCGCCTGGAGCTGGTGCGGGGCGAGCGCGTGCTCGGCCTGACGACGGGCGCTTCGGCGGTCGAAGGCGTGCCGCACGTGACCGGCATCGAGACGGAGACGCGCGGCGCGATCGGCGCGGATCTCGTGGTCGACGCGATGGGCCGCCAGTCGAAGCTCGCGGACTGGATCGCGGCGGCGGGGGGCAAGCGCCCGCGCGAGCAGGCGGAAGACTGCCAGTTCACCTACTACTCGCGGTTCTACGCGTCGCCGGAGGGTGGAGTGCCGCAGATGATCGCGCCGATACTCTCGCCGTTCGCGACCTACGCGATCCTGACGCTGCCGGCCGACAACAACCACTGGTCGGTCACGATCGCGATCTCGAACGCGGACCAGGCGATGAAGCGGCTGCGCGCAACGCAGGCGTGGGAAGCGTTCGTGTCGGCGCACCCGCTGCACAAGCACTGGCTCGACGGGCTGCCGGCGTCCGATGTGCTGCCGCTCGCCGGCGTGCTCGACCGGCGCCGCTGGTTCGTCGTGGACGGCGCTCCCGTGGCGACCGGCGTCGCGGCGGTGGCGGACGCGTGGGCGTGCACGAACCCGCAGGCCGGACGCGGCATCGCGGTGGGGATGCTGCATGCGGTGCGGCTGCGCGACGTCGTGCGCGAGCACCTCGACGCGCCGGCGCGCTTCGCGGAGGCGTGGGACGAGACGACCGAGCGCGACGTCGCGCCGTGGTTCGACCTGCAGGTGCGACAGGACCGCGCCTACGTGGCGGCGATGAATGCCGAACGCGAAGGGCGGCCCGCGCCGGCACCGGAGGGCGAGCGGGCGCAGCTCGAGGCGGCGTTTCAGCTGGCGGCCGTGCACGACGCCGACCTCTTCCGGGGATTCATGGAAGTGGTGACGTGCCAGACGCTGCCGGAGCAGGTGCTGGCGCGGCCGGGCATGGCGGAGCGCGCGCTCGCGGTCGCGAAGGACAAGACGCCGGTGGCGCTGCCCGCGCCTCCGCGGGAGGAGCTGCTGGCGCTGCTCGCGTAGCGGACGGCCGGTGGTCGGCGATTGAGGGTTGGGGGCTGGCGATTGGGCGCCGGAGGCTGGTCGCCGGGGCGTTCGATGGGCGGTCGGCCGGGCGGCGCCCAGGTGGATGACGGCGGTCGGCGGCACGCGCGCGTACAGTGGCGACAGGACCACGAACGCGGAGGGCGCCATGGCAGCGACCACGACGATGTCACAGCGGATGCGGGAATGCCTGGACGAGTGCGAGAACTGCGCGCGCGTGTGCGCCGAGACGATGAGCTATTGCCTGCAGATGGGCGGCGCGCACGCGGCGCCGCAGCACATCCGCCTGATGCTCGACTGCATCGACATGTGCCGGACGAGCGCGAGCTTCCTGACGCGCGCATCCGCGTTCCACGCGCGGACGTGCGCGGTGTGCGCGGATGTCTGCGACCGCTGCGCGGACGACTGTGCGGGGTTCGAGGATGACCGGAGGATGCAGGCCTGCGCCGACGCGTGCCGCCGATGCGCGCGCTCGTGCCGGGAGATGGCGCACGCGCCGGCGGCGTGAGCGCGATCGTCAGCGCCCGCCGGCGCGCCAGACGCCGATGACGTTCCCTGCCGGGTCGCGCAGCGTCGCCACCCACAG
>DASRHM010000081.1:0-12992 GCA_035650575.1 Dehalococcoidia bacterium
CCGCTCTTCGCCCGCGACGGGCTCCTGGCGCCTTCCAGCGGCCGAGAAGCGCGCGGGACACCATCGAACAGGCGTTCAGGCGCCGTATCGGCTCTCGCGGCCGGGCGGGCGATCGAGTTCCGCCCTCCGCCTCGAACGCCTACTCCTCGGGCGGACGGGGCGGCTGTCCGACGTGGACGCGGCCGCGGCGTCGCGCCATCTCCTGCTGGACCATGCGCTCCTCCGCCTCGCGGCCCCAGAGCACCGGCCCGGCGAAGCGGCTCATGAACTGCATCAGCAGCAGCACCCCCCAGATCAGCGCCACCCACTGCACCCACCAGCCGCCGCCGGTGAGGCCGTCGAGCGCCGCCAGGACGCCCACCACGATCAGGTACGTCGCCAGGTTGCGGATGAAGTCGAGCCGCGCGCGCACCCGGCGGCGCACCGACCGCAGCTCGCGGTCGTCGTCCTCGTCGAAGTTCCGTCCCACGCGCACACCTCCCGCGCCGATGCGGATTCCTCCCCACGGCCCGCTGATGTCGATGCCCTCGAATACGTCGTCGTCGTCGTACAGTTCGCTCACGCCCATATGATACGGCGGCGCAAGGAGGCGCGCGGGCAATCGGGGCCTGCGGAATGTGCAGCACAGCGAGCCGCAAGAACGACGTAGCGTCGCGCCGCGCTACGGGATCGACACGGACTGCCAGTGCTGCCCGCCATCCGACGTGTGCAACAACCGCGCACCCCACGCCCAGCCATCGTCCGGAGTGACGAACCGCACGTGGTCGACGCCGCCTCCGCTCGTGTCGTCCGCGCGCGTCCACGTGTATCCGCCATCGGTCGTGGCGAAGAGCGCGCCAGCGGGCCCGTCGAGTGCGATCCAACCATTCATTTCATCGAAGAAGTAGATGTCGCTGATGCCTCCGCCGCCCGAAAGCACGCCCACGCCTGGGGGCGAGGGCGCTGCACGGCCGAGCGGGGATTCCGCGACGACGTGCCACGTGCGGCCGCCATCCGCCGTCGCGTAGAGCGCCTCCGGCGAGGTGCCCGCCGCACCTGGCGCCGTGCAGCCAAGCCAACCGTGCATAGGATCGATAAAGAATGTCGGCCCGCCCTGGAATCCGACGCCCGCGTGGAGCTGTGGCTCCGCGCAGGGGTTCGGCGTGGACGCCCAGTCCGCGCCCGCGTCGTCGGTAACGAGCACCTCGTGCCGGGTAACGATAGCCGCTCCGGTCGCATCGATCCGTGCGAGTGACTCCGGCGGCCCCGTTGCCGGCAGTGGCACGGCGCGCCACGAGTCGCCCGCGTCTCGCGTCGCGTACAGCGCTGCGCGAGCGTCGCGGCAGGATGGCATGCACGGGTTCGCAAGCAACCAACCGTCGGTACCCGTCACGAACGCCATCGCGACGACCCAGCCGCCGGCGTACGTATCGAGCCGCTGCCACCTCGCGCCGCCGTCGTCCGTGCGAAACACCTGAGTCGCGCACTGCAGCGTCCCTGGTGCGCGGACACAGCCGGCCATCCAGCCGTGACGTGCGTCGGCGAAGGCAAGCGCGTCTGGCCACACCTCGCCGCGATACAGCTCGGACCACGTCAGCCCGCCATCGCTGCTGATCGACAGCTCGCCGTCGCCGAGTGTTAGCCCGCTCGCGGCTTCGACGAACGTCCCATGGCTGATCCATTGGTGCCGGACATCTGTCGCGGCGAACGCCATGAACGGACCGGGGCGCGCCGCGCCCGGTGTCGGCGTCGCGACTGCGGCGGTCGGCGCAGCAGGCGCTATCGTCGCGGTCGCCAGCGTGGCGGTGGGCGTCTCAAGCGCCGGAGAAGCCGTCCGGCGGCCGGCCGGGCCGCAAGCAACACCGGCGACGGCGAGCAACCCGGCGACTCCGACCAGGCCGACCAGTGGCGTTCGCATGGGCAGCATCCGTCCTCGATGCTACGTCGGCGCGCCGTGGCCGGCACGACGCCGGCCCGACGCGTGCCCGACGGCTCGACAACGAAGACGCCCGCCGCGCGTAGCGGCTAATCGTGACGTTGGGTACAATCGCGCCCGAAATCCGACCCGAGGGAGGAGCAGCGTGGCCGAGTTCGTGCGCGTCGCCCGGTTCTCCGAGATCCCGCCCGGCACGATGAAGGGCGTCAAGGCGCGCGGCAAGGAGATCCTCGTCGCCAACATCGATGGCGAGGCCTACGCCATCGGCGACATCTGCACGCACCTCCGCGGCCGCCTGCACGACGGCACGCTGCAGGGCACGGTCGTCGAGTGCAAGAACCACGGCGCGAAGTTCGACGTCACCGACGGCGGCATTTGCGGATGGGTGACGCATCCCGCCTGGTACAAGCTCCTGATGGACGCGACCTTCCCCGGCTTCCTCAAGCGCGGCGTCCCCTGCTACCGCACGCGCGTCGAGGGCGACGACGTCTACGTGGAGGTCTGATCACGGCGTCCCTTCCCGCGGCGACCCCGGCACCCATGACCACAGCACCACCCCGGCGAGGAAGACGATGACGGCGCAGCGCGCAGTCGGCGGCGGCCGCATCTCCCGCTCCCTGCGCCCGGCGCAGCTCGCCGCGCGGGCGATGGTGCGCTGGGCCGGCACCTACACGTCGTTCGGCGAGCGCCGTCGCGAGCGCCGCGAGGAGTTCGTGCTGCGCACGGCCGAGGACGTCACCCGCACGATGGGCGACATGAAGGGCGCGGTGATGAAGTTCGGGCAGATCCTGTCGCTGATGAGCGGCATCGTGCCCGAGGAGATGCAGGCGCAGCTCGCGCGGTTGCACTCGAGCGCGCCGCCCATGGCGTACGAGCTCGTCGAGCAGGTCTTCGAGGAGGAGTACGGGCGCGGGCCGCTGGCCGTGTTTCGGCGCTTCGAGCGCGCGCCGTTCGCGGCCGCGTCCATCGGGCAGGTGCACCGCGCGGTCACGAAGGACGGCGACCACGTCGCGGTGAAGGTGCAGTACCCCGGCGTCCGCGAGGCGATCGAGCACGACCTCGCGAATGTGGGTCTGATGATCGGCGTCGCGGGCGCCGTCTCGCGCGGGCTGGAGGCGGGGCCGATCATCCGCGACCTGCAGGAGGGGATCCTCGGCGAGCTGGACTACGCCCGCGAGGCGGCGTCGCAGACGCGGTTCTACGAGCAGTTCCGCGGGCACGCGTTCATCCGCATCCCGCGGGTGCATCGCGAGATGAGCACGTCACGCGTGCTCGTGCAGGAGTTCATCGAAGGGCGGCCGTTCGCGGCGGCCCTCGAGCTGGAGCAGCCCGACCGCAACCGGGTGGCGGAAGTGATCTTCCGCTACGCCTTCGGGTCCATCTATCGCCACCGCCTGTTCAACGGCGACCCCCACCCGGGGAACTACATCCTGCTCCCCGACCGCAGCCTCGCGTTCATCGACTATGGCTGCGTCGCCGAGTTCGGCGAGGACGCGATCGCGGGGTTCAAGAGCGTCATCCGGGCGCTCTTCGCGGACGACCCCGAGGGATGGCGGACGGCCGCCGAGTCGATCGGCATCCTGCGCGAAGGCGCGCCCTTCACCACCGAGGAGCTGTACGACCACATGCACTGGTACTGGGCGCCGATCCTCGAGGACGAGGTCGAGTTCACGCCGGAGCTGGCGGCAGAGATGGTCCGGCGCAACACCGCCACCACCGGCATCGGCGGGCGCATCAACCAGCACTGCAACGTCCCGGAAGGGATGGTGTTCCTCACGCGGATCAACTTCGGCCTCGCGGGCGTGCTCGCCAGCCTCCGGGCGCGCGGGCCGTGGCGAGCGATCGTCGCGGAGTACATCGATGACGCCCCGCCCGCGACGGAGCTCGGGCTGCTCTCGGCGCGGACGTCGTGCGGGCCGGCGGTCTGAGCCCTAGGCCGCAGCCCTTGCGCGCAGCTGTTCGCGCGAAGGCAATCTCCGCATCCGCAAGCGCACGAGCTGCGACGCCATCTTGATGATGTCCTGCGGGAACTTCACCCGCGAGTCAGGATCCTCGACCCAGCGCACGGGCACTTCCTTCAGCCGGTACCCCGCCTTCTCCGCGATCACCAGCAGCTCCGTATCGAAGAACCACTCGCCGTCCTGCACCTGCGGCAGCAGCTCGTGCGCCGCCGCACGCGTGATCGCCTTGAAGCCGCACTGCGCATCGGAGAACTTGGTCCAGAACAGCGCCTTGATCAGCGTGATGAAGCCGCGGGAATTGATCTCGCGGCGCAGCGAGCGCTCGATGTTCGCGGCGCCCGCAACGCGCGAGCCGTACGCGACGTCGTACCCCTCCTCGAGCACGCCGCGCAGCAGCGGCGTGATGTCGGCGAGGTCCGTCGAGAGGTCGACGTCCATGTAGCACATGGCGTCGGCCTGGCTCTCGAGCCACGCGCGCTTCAGCGCGCGTCCACGTCCCTTCTGGTCCAGGTGCACGACCGCGGTGTCGCCGGGGTTTTCGCCCGCGAGCTTCTGCGCGACTTCGAGCGTCGTGTCCGTCGAGGCGTTGTCCGCGACGACGACGCGCCAGGCGTAGGGCAGGTTCTCGGCGCACCAGGCGCGCAACCGCGCGACGCTGTCGGCGAGCACGCGCTGCTCGTTGTAGACGGGGATCACGAGGTCGACGGACGCCATCGCCGTACCATACCGTCCTGCGCGCGGCGCGGCGATGCGGGCTAACCCCAGCTTCCCCACGACGTGCCATCCGGCCCTACCGGCGCTTGCCCGGGGACGTATGATTGAAATGAGAGAAGCGAAAGGAGGCCGGAACCGTACAGGACATAGACCGATGGCCCGGCGCTCCAGGCCGTAACTCGCAGAAACGATAATCGCTCGAAGGCGCGGATTGCGGGCGGAGGAGCCGACCGAACGGATTCGGACGGACGACGCCCTCTGGACCCTGAACGGGCCCGCCAGCGAGCCAAGGTGCGGAACGCCGGAACGAGAAAGCGGACCCGGGATTCATTCCCGGGTCCGTGCTTATGTCGCGTGATCGCTGGGGCCGGCGCGCGCGTGCGGCGCGGTATCATGCGGGACCGCGGAGGCCGCATGGACGCCGAGCCCTTCACTGAAGCCGAGCGCGAGATCCTCGCGCGGCACTTCAGCAACGTCGACGAACCCATCTTCGCCCTCACCGCGATGCCCGACGTCGTGAAGGGCGCCCTGTTTTCCCGCTACTCGCGCTCCCCGAAAGACCTCCGGCGCCTGTTCCTCGACGAGTTCTACGACGCTAACGCGGACGCCGGCGCCGCGGCCATGTCCGCCGCCAGCGTGGAGCGCGCGGAGTCGTTCTACGAGCGCGTGCTCGTCGAGTACGGCGACGACTCGGTCGCCCAGCTCGTGGGCGCGCACGTGGCGGTCGAAGGCGCGTCGAACGTCCTCACGAAGGTGCTCGAGTGGGGCCGCCTGATGAACTATCTCGAGCAGTCGACGCGCTACATCCCCTATACCGACCGGCCGGGGGGGCGCTGGCGCTACCACGTACCCGCGGAGGTGCAGGGCGGGCCGCTCGAGCGGCGGTTCATCGAGACCATGGACGCCGCGTTCGAGGCGTACGCGGCGGCCTTCGAGCCGATGAAGGCGTACCTGCAGGGGCGCTTCCCGCGGGGCCCCGAGGACTCACCGGCCGTGTACCGGCGCAGCATCAACGCGCGCGCGTGCGATGTCCTGCGCGGCCTGCTGCCGGCCGCGACGACGTCGAACGTCGGGCTGTTCGGGACGGCGCAGGCGTTCGAGGCGCTGCTCCTCCGCCTGCGCGCGCACCCGCTCGCCGAGGCGCGCGAGGCCGGCGACAGGCTCCTCACGGAGCTGCGCAAGGTGATCCCGGTGTTCATGCGGCGGGTCGACCAGCCGGACCGCGGCGGCGCCTGGACGGCGTACCTGCGCGACACGGCGGCGTCGTTCGCGCAGGCCGCCGCAGGCGTCGACGTGCCCGGCGGGCGCGCCGCCGAAGGCCCGAGCGTCGAGCTCACCGAGTTCGACCCGGAGGGCGAGACCAAGGTCGTCGCCGCGGCGCTGTATCCGGAGAGCGACGCGCCCGACGCCGCCCTGCTCGCCGCCGCCCGCGCGCTCGCGCCGGCGCAACGCGCCGCGCTCCTCCGCGCGTATGCCGGCGAGCGCGGGAACCGGCGCCACAAGCCCGGCCGCGCGTTCGAACGCACCTCGTACCGGTTCGATATCGTCGCCGACTACGGCGCCTTCCGAGACCTGCAGCGGCACCGCATGCTCACGCTCGACTGGCAGCCGCTCTCGCCGGCGCTCGGCTACGACGTCCCCGAGGAGGTGGCGGCGTGCGGGCTCGCTGACGCCTGGCACGCCGTCATGCGACGCGGCGCGGCGCTGCACGACGCGCTGCGCGCCGCCGGGCTCGCGCGCGTCGCCCCATATGCCGTGCCGATGGCGTGCCGCATCCGCTTCTACATGCAGCTCAACGCGCGCGAGGCGATGCACCTCATCGAGCTGCGGACGACGCCGCAGGGCCACCCGAGCTATCGCTGGGTCGGGCGGGAGATGCACCGGCTGATCGACGAGGTCGCGGGGCACCATGCGATCGCCGCCGCGATGCGCTTCGTCGGCGCCGAAGACGGGCCGAGGCTCGAGCGCCTGGCCGCCGAGCGCGCAAGCGAGGCGAAGCGCCGCGCCCGCGCGTAGGGCCGTCAGACGTCCTGCGCGTCCTCGATGACGGCCTCGCCGGCCGCGTGCGGCTCGACTTCCGGCACGTCGTCGTCCAGCGCGGCCTGCACCGCGTGCACCAGCGCATCGACATCGTGCACTTCGTGCAGGCAGATGTCCGCCTCGATTGACGGCTGGCCCGGGCGGTGCCGGCCGTCGTGCAGGACGACGATCCGCACGTCACCGCGAGCCCGCTGGCGCAGCTCGGCGACGACCGGGGCGATCTCGGCTGCCGGCGCGGTGCTGTTCACGATGATCACGCGCGGGCGGTCCCTCAGCGCCAGGAACGCATCGCGCGCGGTGGTTACCCGGACGTTCGGTATCCCGGAGTCCGAGAGGAACCAGGCCATCAGGTGCTGGCACGGCTCCTGGTAGTCGAAGACGAGCCCACTGGCCACTCGTACCAGCGTAGCGAGTTCCGGAGCGCCACCGCTGTCAGGCTGGGACAAAAAACCTGTCAATTTTCGCGGCCGCGGGCTTGACACCTGTGATGGCACTATGCCATCATTGCGCCATCAAATGATGGCGTAGCGCCACTGGAGGCGCCCGTGGCCGCAGCCGAGCTCCGCACCGGACCCCTGTTCGACGCCCTCAAGCAGCCGCTCGCCCTGGTCGAGAACGACGAGCGGCGGCGCGCCATCGAGACCTACATCGAGGCCGCGCGCATCCCCCTCGAGCGCGCCGTGCACGACCTCATGTCCCAGCTCGTGCAGGCGGTCGACGAGCGCGTCGGCGAGCACTACCGCGTGCGCCTGGCCTACCGCCCGGACGGCCTCGGGCTCGAGGTCGAGGAACGGGTGCAGAACGCGGCCGGCGACGAGGCCGGCTGGGCGGCGCTCGAGGGCGACGTCGAGAAGATCACGATCCGCATCCCGGCGGAACTCAAAGACATGGCGACACAGGCGGCGCAACGCGCAGGCACGTCGGCGAACACGTGGTTCGTGAAGGCGCTGGCGCGCGCCCTGCGCAACATCGAAGTGCAGCAGTCCCCGCCGCAACGGAGCGGGCGGGAGGAGCGGCGGCGCCACGGGCCGGGCTCGCGCTTCACGGGCTGGGTCGGCGGCGACGACGAGTAGGACATCGCAGGCCCAAGCGCGGGCCGAGGAGGCGGCAAAATGGAGCACTACCTGTTCGACGAGATCATCGCGCAGCAGCGCATCGAAGCCGCGAAGCGGCCGGAGGTGCGCTGGCGGCAGGAAGCGGACGCGCTCGCGTCTCGCCAGCACTGCGTGCGGGAGGTGATCGCTTCCACGCTGGTGCGCGCGGGGATGCTCATCGACCGCGAGGCCGGCAGGCGCGTCACGGCGCGTGCCGGCGCCGCGCGCTAGGAGGGCGGAGATGCGCATCGCCACGTTCGTCATCTCTGTCCTGCTGCTCGCCGGCTCCGTCGACCCGACACAGGGCTGGCTGGTCGCGCTCGCTGTCGTCGCCGGGCTGTCGGCGGCGCACTGGCGGGCATGGCACCCCCTCGACCTGCGGCCGGACCTGGATCTGCGGCTCGCGGCCGCGGTGATCGCCGTGCTGCTCGCCGCGAGCGTCATCGAACCGACGCAGGGATGGCTCATCGCCCTCACCGTGATCAGCGGCGTCGCGCTGTTCGCGCCGCGGCTCATCGCGGCCGGCCCGCGGCACCGGCGCTGGCCGCGGTCGTACTGGCGCCGCGGCTGGGGTGACGACGATTTCCCCTTCGGCGGCCGCCGGCGCGCGCGCCGGGACGCGTGGTGGGAGGACGCATGGCGATGAGGGCGCTGGAAGCACCGGGCCGGGCTGGGCTGCCCGGCGAATCGGAGGCGCCGGAGTCGCCGCTGGTCGTCGAGTTTACGTCGCGGCGGGCGGCGCAGCGGCCGCTCGCGGCGCGCGCGGGCGGCATCGAGCTGGCGCCGGCGACGCGCCTGCCGGTGCGCGCGGTCGACATCGACCGGCACCCGGAGCTGCGGCGCGCGTTCCGCGTGACGCTCCTGCCGACGTTCGTCGTGGTGCACGCGGAGGGCGAGCTGGCGCGCTTCGTCGGCCCGCACACGCGGCGGGAGCTGGCGTCGGCGATCCGGCGCGCGCTCGACCCGCGCATCGTGCGGCTGCCGGAGCCGCCGCGGGCGCGCGGGAAATGGAACGACTTCACGGTGCGCCTCTGGGGCTTCGTGAGCGCGTGAGCACGGAGCACGTCCGCACGGTGACGCGCGAGTTCGCGACCGGCGAGCCGGCGGTGCTCCACCTCGAGTCCCGCTCCGGCGCCGCAGTCGTCGAAGGGCGCGAGACGGACGTCGTCCGGGTCGAGGCGGTGCTGCGCATCTGGTCGGACGACGCGGGCGACGCCGACGACGCGGCGGCGCTGGTCGAGCGGGGGATGGAGATGGACGGGCGGCAGCGCGTCATCGTGCGGGCGCCGGCGTTGCCGCAGGGGAGCGGCGGCGGCTGGAGCATCCTGCAGTTCGGGCAGCGCGGCTCGCGGCTGGACTACCACGTGCGCGTGCCGCGGCGGACGGCGGTGCGCGTGCTGTCGCGCAGCGGCCGGGTCGAGATCCGGCGCATCGAGGGCCGCACGCACACGGAGGTGATCAGCGGCCGCTGCACGGTCGAGGACGTGACGGGCGACGTCACGGCGATCTCGCGCAGCGGGGCGATGCAGATCGACCGCGTCGAAGGCAGCGTGACGGCCGAGGCGCGGAGCGGGCGCCTGCACATCGCGGCGGTGCGCGGCCGGGTGGTGGCGGAGGCGCGCAGCGGGGCCGTAGAACTGGCGCACATCGTGGGCGACGTGCGCGTATCGGCGCGCAGCGGGTCGATAACGGTGGAGGACGTGGCGGGCGGGCTGCACGCGCGCTCGAAGGCGGGCTCGTTCCGGTATGGCGGCGCCGTGCGCGGCGACCTCGACATCGAGGTGGGTACCGGGCCGATCACGCTGGCGGTGGACCCCGACGTGCCGTTCTTCGTGGATGCGGAGAGCCGCGTCGGCCCGGTGACGTCCGACCTGCCGCCGCGACGGGGCGGCGCGGGGCCGCCGGCCGGCGGGCCGAAGGTGCGGCTGCGGGCGATCACGGGGCCGATCCGGCTGACGCGCGCGGATTAGGGGACGGGCGGCGAGCCTGGATCTGGACGCCGCGGTGTTGTCTCACGACCGACCCTTCACGACCCTCCGGAAAGGGGGCCTCGTGCGAGGGCGCGTTCTCGTGTTGTTGCTGCGCGCCGCGGCTGTCGAAGTCTTCCTGGGTCGTACTGGCGGCCTCGGGCGCACCTCCGGCGCTGCTCTCTCCGAAGCAGGCAGCGGGCGTGCGCCTGCGGGTGCCGCGCCGGGACGACGGCGTGCGTGCTCGCGGCGTCAGCGTCAGGCCCCGGACGCCCGCCGGTCGGTATGCATGCTCCTGACGCGCCAGCAGCCTGTCGTGTAACCTTATCACCGAGGTAACGAGGCATGCTGCGATCACTTCGCGTGCAGAACTTCAAGGCGTTCGCTGATACCGGGTTGATCGAGCTCAAGCCGCTTACGCTGCTCCTTGGGCCCAACAGCAGCGGGAAAGCACCATAATCCAGTCGCTGTTGCTTCTGAAGCAAACGGCTGAGAGCCGTGACCTCGCGAATCCGCTCGTCACGCACGGGAGTAGCTCAAGCTTGGCGAATATCGCGACTTCATCCACGGCCAGGACCGAACAAAGAAGCTGGGGATCGAATTCTCATTCGATGCGTATCTAACTTACGGCGTCACGGACGAGTTTCATTCGCGAGAAGTGCCAATCAATTTTCGAGACTAGTTTGCATTAATAAGCGGATGCTAAGGCCGGTTCTCGTATTCTCCGAAGCAGTCTGCGCTGCCCCCAGATCCCTTCCATTCATTGTGAGAAGATCGCTGGCCTCGTTCCTCTCGAAGCAGGGGTGGGGCGGGGTCCCCGGCTGACCTCTCGAAACTGCACTGGTGTCATGTTGTCCAGCGCCTGGTGCGGGCGCACGGTGTTGTAGTCCTGCCGCCACGTCTTAGAACCGCCGGCTGAAGAAGCTGGTGGCGGAGCAGGCGGCGTCCTGGCCGCGCTCACCGCCCGCTTCCGCTTCCGTGTAGATATCCGCGACTTGCCCCGATGCGCGAGTGACTGGGACCTTGGAACCGGCCAGCGCACCAGGGAGCGGTGCGGTTATATGGCGGCGCGACGGTGCCGGTCCGCGGCACCCCGGCTCAGCCGCGCCGGTTTGCCCTCCGCCGCAGCGCCACGCCCCCCAGCCCCAGCGCTGCGCTCGCGCCGATGGCCACGTACAGCAGCGCCAGGCTCGCCGTCCCGCCGCCGCCGCTGCCCGTCGACGGGAGCTGCGGCGCAGCGTTCGCCCCCACCGCCGGTCGCTGCGGCGGGATCCCGAAGTCGATGTCCAGGATCCGGTTCGCCCCTTTGATCTCCACCACGCGGGTGATGACATGAATGGTGTTGTCGTGGATAGTGTCCGCTGGGTTGGTGTTGATTGTCTCGACAGGGGGGGTCGTCAGAGGCCACTGATCTTCGGGCAACCCCGATGCGTCCCAAGATACACGATAGACACCGTCGGGAAGCGCGCGCACTTCCCAGCGACCCGCGGCATCGACGCTTCCGCCATATCCGCCCCGAAGGGATCCATCAACAATCGGATTTACACCTACGCCACCACCGGCCGCTCTGTCGCCGGTTGTGAAGCTCCTGCTGCCATCTTCATCGACATAAACGTGCCCTCCGAGGACGCCACCCGGCGGCCCTCCTTCCTCTGGCAACGCCGGGGTCGGCGAAGGTGGCCCCGGCGTTGGCGGGATCGGCTCCGGCGGCGGTGTCGGGCGCACGGTGGCCGTCGCGGTCGGCGCGCCCGAGGGGCTCGCTGAGGCCATCGTGGGCGTCGCCTGAGCTGCCTCCTGGGCGCTCGCGTTATACGACGCCGCAACCGCCACTATCCCGACGCTGGCGGCGAATGCAAGTACCAGCATCTTCATCGCGATTCCTCCCTAAAGCGCCCTACTCAAAGTCCAGGAACCCGTACGAGTAAACTGACCCGTTGTACGAGTCAAACGCAAACCACAGCAGGTACGGGTAGGCGCCCCTCGTGAGCGAGATATTGCACTCGCGCGTGGCGAGCCACCCCCGTGCGCACGTAGCCGCAACCGATGTTTTCGAATGCAGGGCCGAAGATCGCGATGTCGCGGTCAAATCCTGAGAAGTTCTTGACCCGGAGATAGAGGTTATTTGTTGAGGGGCTGTTTCGATCCGACGTGCTCAGGAAGTAGCCAGCACTCTGAGACTGCGCCGAGCCAATGCACGAGTACTGGCTGCGGGGGCTCCATGGCCGGCTGCCCGGGTAGCCAACCTCGTTGTAGATCTTCGCAAAGAGGCAGAACCGCGATGTGCTGAACGAGAAGGTAACGAGATGGTTTGTGGATGGCGCGGATGATGCGGTATCGCTGTACCCGTTCCCCAGAATCGTCCCGCCGGTGTCGCTCTCCTTTTGCCAGAAATACCGCCATTCAACATCCGAAGTCGGGAAGTGCTCGGTCAGTGAACCGGTCTGCGTATACGCGTTCCAGGACGCACTCCACGTGTCCGGATAGCTTGCATTCGCGGACTGGTACGTCGGCTCGTAGTGGTACTGGAAGTCGTTCTTGTCGGGCGTGGTGATCCCGCTCGTGCAGCCCCAGGCGTCCATGATCGTGTCGGCCGGGCTGCAGGCGCCGCTGGGGTAGTAGTATTGGTCGCTGTACGCGAGCGAATGCCCCAGCTCGTGCATCACGGCGAGGTTGCTTGCCTTGGCCGCATCGATCCAGATGTTGCTGACAGGATAGTGCCCGTCATTGCAGCCATCACCAAACGACGTGTTGCAATACTGGTCGACCTCGCCCGCAGTCACAAAGCTTACGATGATGGTCGCGTTCGGGTCGCCGATCTGGTTGTATCAGGCGCTGCGCGTCCGACACGCTCATGCCGCCGTACTTCGCCCTTCCAGCGGTAGAGCGTCTGCGGGCTGGTGCCGTGCCGCCGGCAGAGCTCGGGCGTCTGCGCGCCCGCATCGTGCTCCCTGAGCACGCCGACAATCTGTTCTTCCGTGAACCGGCTCTTCCTCATGGGTCCTCCTGGGTGTACTTCTTACCCCAGTCGATCCCCACAAAGAATGGTCAGCTTTTCAGGGGGCAGCGCAGCGCTGCGCATCAGGTCTTCCGGGAGTAGGCGCCGCCTGCTACGCTGGGGGGGCGTCCGCGGAGCGGGCGCTTTCGTTCGCCGGCGTAGCTCAGCGGTAGAGCAGCTGTTTCGTAAACAGCAGGTCACGGGTTCGAATCCCATCGCCGGCTCCAGCTACCAACGAGATGACTGCCCTTGCCGCGCCCGCAGCGCGAGGGCAGTCCTCTCGTTCTGTCCCGGGCCTGCGCCTTC
>DASRHM010000082.1:0-6653 GCA_035650575.1 Dehalococcoidia bacterium
CGACCGCGACGCACCCGCGCGTGATGATGCCCGCCTTCTGCGCCGCGATCTCCGGGATCGTGCGCCCGAGGATCGCCGTGTGCTCGAGGCTGATCGGGGTGATGGCGACGACGTGCGCCCGGTGGGGCGCGTCGTGGAAGACGTTGGTCGAGTCGAGCGCGCCGCCAAGGCCGACCTCGACGACCTGCGCGTCCACGCCGGCCTCGCGGAAGGCCAGGAACGCGGCCGCCGTCAGCGCGTCGAAGGCGATCAGCGTCCGCCCGGGGAACTGCGCTTCGACGCGCGCCATCGCCTCGCGCACGGTGGCGAGCGCGGCGCCGAATCGCCCGGGCGCCAGCGGCTCGCCGTCGATGCGGATGCGCTCGTTGTATCGGTGCAGGTGCGGGCTGCTGTAGAAGCCGGTGCGCCGCCCGGCCGCGTGCAGCACGCGCTCCGCCATCGCGCAGGTGCTGCCCTTCCCTTTCGACCCCGCGACGTGCAGCGTCGGCCGGCCGAGGTGCGGGTCGCCCAGCGCGGCGAGCAGCGCGCGCATCGGCGCCAGGTCCGGGCGGTCGCTGAACTCCCCCGACCGCTCGAAGTCGGGCAGCCCCGCGAGCCAGCGCAGCGCCTCGTCGTACTCCACGCGCCGATCGTAGCGCGCGGGCGACGACGACGCGCCGCGGCCGGACACGATGCGAAGCTGGATGCTGGATCTGGACGCAAGCCTCCAACCTCGGACTTCCAGGCGACCGCCCAGGGGTGGGCAACGCCGTCACTCAGCGACGCCGCCGGAGTGCGCCGGCGGCGAGGATTGGACGCCCGCCCCTCCAACCTCTAGCCTCTAACCTCCGAGCGACCATACAAGGGAGGCGGAATGCCGTTCAACGTCGCGCTCGTGCTCTTCCCGGACTTCGAAGAGCTGGACTTCGCGGGGCCGTGGGAGGTGTTCGGCATGGTCGAGCGCTACATCGACCAGGGGTGGCGCGTGTACAGCGTCGCCGCCCAACGGCCGGTGCGCGCGTTCCACGGCATGACCGTGGAGCCGGACTTCCTCTTCGGCGAGGCGCCGCCCGCGGACCTGATCTGCGTCCCCGGCGGCGTCGGCACGCGGGCCGCGATGAAGGATGAGGCGCTCATCGGGTACATCCGCCGGACGGGCGGCGCCGCGCAGCATGTGACCTCCGTGTGCACGGGCGCGCTCCTGCTCCACAGCGCCGGCTTCCTCGACGGCCGGCGCGCGACGACGCACTGGGGCGCAATCGGCGAGTTGCGGGCGCTCGGCCGCGGCACGGAGGTCGTCGAGGGCGCCCGCTGGGTGCACGACGGCAATGTGATCACGTCGGCGGGCGTGTCCGCCGGGATCGATATGGCGCTCTACGTCGTCGGGGAGCTCATCTCGCCCGAAGCGCGCGCGAACGTGCGCAAGTTCATGGAGTACGACCCGGCACCGCCGTAGCGGCGGCGGCGACGGACCGCGGGCAGCCGGGCCGGGCGTTACCGCCCGTTCCGGCGCGAGCGCGCGGCCGCGGCGCGCCGTTTCGGTGCGGCTGCCGGCCGCCGCGGCGTCGCGCGGGCCGCCGCCTTCGTGCGTCGCGCGGCCGCGGGCTTGCGCGCGGGCTTCGCGCCGTCGCCACGCGCCTCGATGCGGTCGAGCCGGTCCCGCAGGGCGCGATTCTCTTCGAGCAGCTGGTCCAGGTCGGCGCGCAGCTTGCGCACTTCGTCCGCGCGGTCCGTCCCCTCCCGGATGCGAGCCATCGCCTCGCGCGCGGCGCGCACCACCCGCCCATCGAGGTCGCGCGATGCCGCGCGGTTGAGCTCGCCGAGCGCGCGCGGGTCCTTCAGTTCCGCCAGGGCGGCGACGGCGTTCAGCCGCACGCGCAGCCACTCGTCGTCCAGCAGCTCGACCAGCCGGTCGTACGCGCGGTCGCGCGCGCGGTCGCTGAGCTGCCCGATCTTGCCGAGCATCGCCGTCGCCACGCCGCGGACCGGGTTGCTCTTGCCGCGCTTCGTCCACTCGATCGCGATCGGCAGCGCGCGCTCGTCCTTCAGCTCCGCGAGGCCGTTGAGCGCCATCGAGCGGATGACGTCGCTCTGCGAGTCGCGCTTCATCGCCACGTCGGCGAGGGCGGCGAACGCGCGCGGCGAGCGCGTCATGCCGAGCGACTGCGCGGCCTGCGCCTCCACGTAGTACGAGGCGTCGCCTTTGCGCACGACTTTCTCGAGCGCCGCCGCGGCCTCCTCGTCGCGGAAGTTCGCGAGCGCCGCCATCACGCCGCGCCGCGCCTTCGGATGCTTGACGGTCACGCAGCCGAGCAGCGCGTCGCGCGCCGCCGACGTGCGGATCCCGCCGAGCGCCCGCGCCGCCTCCGCCTGGACCGCCCAGAAGCCGTCCTCGCGCACCGCGCGCGCCAGCGCGTCGATCGCCTCGCGGGAGCCCAGCTTCGCCAGCTCCTTCGCGGCGTCGATACGGCCGATGACGTCGTCATCGTGCTGG
Source organism: Dehalococcoidia bacterium (assembly GCA_035650575.1). Classification (GTDB taxonomy): domain Bacteria; phylum Chloroflexota; class Dehalococcoidia; order DSTF01; family JACRBR01; genus DASRHM01. Next base: position 2,474 of record DASRHM010000082.1, read on the forward strand.
AGCTGGTAGAGCAGCAGGTCCTTGCCGCGCTTGAACTCGACGGTCTTCAGGAAGTTGTGGCCGGGGTCGAAGCGCACCATCTGCGGCTTCGCCGGCAGCGCGAAATAGAAGTTGTGCTGCTTCTCGCTGATCTCCGCGGTGAAGCTGTGCGCCCGGCCGTTCACCGTGAAGTCCACGGTCACCGGCAGCCGGAAGACCGATGACTCCTTCTCGTCCTGCGTCTGCTGGACGGAGAGCTTCGCCTGCTTCGCCTGCTCGTCCCACTCGTATCCGAGGCGGAACGCCGGATGGCCGCCGCGGTACACGAACTCGTCGAACAGCCAGTCGATGTTCCGCCCCGTCGCCACCTCGATCGCGCGCTGCAGGTCCGGGGTCGTGACGTTCGTGCTGCGATGCTTCTGCACGTAGTGGCGAATCGCCTTCCACCAGAGCGCATCGCCCAGCACCGTCCGCACCATGTGGAGCACGAGCGACCCCTTCTCGTACAGGTGGCGGTCGAAGAGGTCGATCGGCTCGTGGTAGACGTTGTGGACGATCGGGCGGCGGTAGCGGTTCGCGTCCTCGCCCATGTAGATCTGCGCGTTCTGGTACAGCTCGTAGCGGAACTCGTCGATGCCCTTGTGGTGCTCGGTGAACAATGCCTCGAAGTACGTCGCGAAGCCCTCGTTCAGCCAGCCGTGCGACCAGTCGCGGCACGTCAGCAGGTCGCCGAACCACTGGTGCGCCAGCTCGTGCGCCAGCAGGCCGTCGGAGTCGGCGTCGAGCGACGCGCGCTTGTCGAGCAGCGACGTGTCCGTCAGCGTCGTGGCGCTGATGTTCTCCATGCCGCCGAAGATGAAGTCGGCGACGAACGTCTGCGCGTACTTCGCGTAGGGGTAGCGCACGCCCGTCGCCTCGCCGAAGAAGCGCAGCATCGCCGGCGTGCGGCCGAGCGTGCGCTCGAGGTCGGCCTCGCGCCCGCGCGGGCCGTAGTACTGCACCGGCAGCCCGTCGACGTCGTGCACGATCTCCGCGAAGTCGCCCACGATCTGGCTCAGCAGGTACGTGACGTGCGGCGTCGGCATGTTCCAGTGGTACGTCTTCGTCTTCCCGCGCCGGTCCTCGTCCACGCTGCGCAGCTCGCCGTTGCCGATGCTGATCATCGACGCCGGCACCGTCACGATGACCTCGCTCGTCTGCTGGTGGTTCGGGAAGTCGATGCACGGGTACCAGTGCCGCGAGTCCTCGTCCTGGCCCTGCGTCCATGCCTGCAGCGGCTTGCCGGGGTAGTCCTTGTCCGGCGCCGTGAAGTAGAGCCCGCGCCGCGGGTACGCCGAGTACGTGATCGCCACCTCCGCCCCGGCGCCCGCGCGCAGCGGCTTCGGCAGCTCGACCCGCAGCACCGGGTCCGCGTAGTCGTAGCGCGCGGCCTTCCCGCCGACCGTCACCCCCCCGATGCTCATCTCGGCGGCGTCGAACTCGACCGCATCGACGCCGTCGTTGATCGCCTGCAGCCGGTGCGTCGCCGTGCCCTCGATGTGCTTCCGCGCCGGGTCGATGCGGATCTCGAGCGTGATGTGCTGCACGTCGACGACGAGGTCGCGCGCGTAGTGCGGGCGGTCGCCGGCGAGCGGGAACGCGCGCGGGCCCGCGGCGGCGCCGAGCGCCGAGTGCGCGCGCGAGCAGCCGGCGCCGCGCAGTTCGCGGTCGAGGTCGGTCAGGTCGGGCACGGGAGCCTCCGGTCAGGCGCGCGTCAACGAGACGGCGTGAAGGTGATGCGCATCGGTACGGATGAGGGCGTCATCATATCCCGGGCCTCTCGGGCGAGGAAGCGCAGGGGAGTACGAACCCGTCAGCGCGCGCGGGGGCTGTGCAGCGCGCCGCTCGCGATCGGCTCATCGATGTAGAGGTCGCCGTTGCGGATCTTGATGTTGAAACCGCACTCGGGGTTGGTGCAGGCCCACGCCTTGAAATGGATCGCCGCGCCCTGGCTGCCAAAGTCCGACAGCGGGACGAGATCGCCCTGGTTGCATTTCTGGCACTTCGGGAACGACGAGATGTCCATCCTGAGCCCACCTCCGCCACTCGCCCCACCGGCGGTTATGTCGCGCCCGGCGCGAAAGTGGCGCGAGTATAACAGCGAACCTTTTCCATCTGCAATCAGGGGCGGATTGCCGGACAACCGCGGGCCACGCATGAACCACCGCTTTGCAGCGCCGGCGCGTGTTGCCGCGCACCGTCGCTACTCGAGCGCGCGAAAAACATGCCGCCGTCGCGGCGGGGGCGACGGCGGCGGGAGACGGCGGATCAACCTTGCGGCGCTACGCCTCGGCGAAGGCGCCGGCGCCGGCCATCTCGCTGCTGCCGACGAAGCGCCCAAACGCCGTCCAGAGCAGCACGCCCAGCACCAGCATCTCGAAGTCCTGGAACCAGAGCAGGTAGCGCAGCGTGCCCCAGTCGACGAAGTGGCGCGCGCCCGGCGCCGCGACGTCGGACATGAGCGCGAGCGACACCGGCGCGACGATGCGCGCGAAGCCGACGAGCGAGGCCCAGAACGCCGCCCAGCGCGTGCTGCCGTTCTCGCTGAAGAACCAGACGACGGCGCCGATGTTCAGCAGGTACGGCACCAGCGCCGCCAGCAGGTCATCGCGCCGCACCCAGTGCGTCCCGTACCCGAGGCCGAGCTCCGTGCCGGGGTGCAGCGGCATGCCGTGCTCGAAGTAGATCGCCGCCGGCACCGACACCAGCGACGCCAGCGTGATGTAGAGGAACGGCATGTACCAGCGATGCACGATTTCGGACGTCATAACGGAGCCGATGCTACGGCGCGCGGCCCCGCCCGCGTATCGGGGAACTCCCGCGGTTTTCTCGGGATGGCAGACGAAGCGGTGACTGGTCGCTGGTCAGTGGGCGCTCTCGCAGCGGTCCCGTCGCTGGAGTCGCCTCGTCCCGGGTGCGGCGGCGACCCCCATGGAGCCGGACCGACCTCGCCCGTGAAGGTGTGGCGGGGCACGTGCATTCGTCGCTTCTCGCGCGGGGTGGAGGGGCAGCGCCCTGCCGGGGGCTCCGCGTGTCCCCCGGGACCATCGCGTCTCTACGAGGGCGGCCGGGTCGGCCGCACGGACCGGCGCGAACACGGTCGGGCGGCCGGGGGCGCCGCGGAGCGCCGCGCGAACACGGCCCGACCCGCTCCGTCCCTTACCCCTCTCGCGCTTGAACGCTGCGATACCCGGATTAGACTGAAAGTCCCACGACTCACGACCACGGACGAGAAGGAGATCGAACATGACCCGAGCACTGGTCCCGTCCCTCGCCGCCCGCGCGCTGCGCGCGCTCGACCGCATCAGCCCGCCGGCCACGGCGCACGCCCACTGCGACATCCCCTGCGGCATCTACGACCCGCACCTGCTGCAGGTCGCCGCGCTCACCGTCATCCGCATGAACCAGCTCATCGAGGCGCTCGGCGAAGGCGGCGGCGCGAAGGCCGACCAGGACAAGTGGCACAACTCGATGAGCCGCTACGTGCTCGTCAAGGAGGAGCACGCGGAGCTCGCGAAGCGGGAGGCGCGCGTGATCTGGGGCGACTACTTCAAGCCCGAGCACGCGGAGAAGTACCCCGAGCTGCACGGGCTCGTCTGGAACATCATGAAGCTCGGCGGGAAGTGCAAGCAGGAAGTGAACATGCAGGCGGCCCAGGACCTGCTCGCGCAGGCGCAGCGCTTCGCGGAGATCTTCTGGGAAACGAAGGGCGTGCAGTCGAAGCGCCAGTCCTCGAACCAGGCCGTCGGCGGCGAGATCGTCGTCCCGGCGTAGACGCGGGGTGCGCGGGCGGCTGGTCGCGCTCGGCGCCGCCCTTGCGGCGGCCGCGTGGCTCCTGCGCCGGCCGCCGCTCGCGCGTTATGTGATCGACGGCCCGAGCATGGAGCCGGCGTTCCGCGCGGGCGACCGCGTGCTCGCCGAGCGCGTCACGTGGCTGCTGCGCCCGCCGCGCGCCGGCGATATCGCCGTGCTGCGCGACCCGGAGATGCCGCGGCGCGTGCTGATCAAGCGCATCGCAGAGGCCGCCGGGGATCCCCGGCGGCCTCAGTCGTTCGTCGTGCGCGGCGACAACTCAGCCGCCAGCCGCGACTCGCGGGACTTCGGGCCAGTGCCGCGCTCCGCGCTGCTCGCGCGCGTCTGGGGCCGTTACTGAGGCGCTCGG
>DASRHM010000083.1:0-72846 GCA_035650575.1 Dehalococcoidia bacterium
GACCACATCAACCCCGAGCGCCCGTGGCCGAACCTGGCCGAGCTGCGCGAGACGACCGCGGACGCGGGCTTCGACCTGCGCGAGCGCCTGGCGCTGTACCCTGAGTACGTGCGCCAGGGCGATGCGTTCGCGCCCGAAGCCGTGCGCCCCCGCATCGAAGCGCTCGCCGGGCCGGACGGGCTCGTGCGCCCTGAGGAGGAACGATGGTGAGCGACCCGGCCGCGCGCACGGACTGGTCCGGCGTGCCATTGCCCATCGAGCGGGAGCACGCGCGCATCCTCGACCGCGCCCTGCAGGGCGATGACATCACCGTCGACGAGGCGGTGACGCTCTTCGACGCGAAGGGGCCTGCCGTTACGGCGATCACGCTCGTCGCCGACGAATTGCGTCGCCGCACGAACGGCGACGTCGTCACCTACGTCATCAACCGCAACATCAACTTCACGAACGTCTGCATCAAGCACTGCGGATTCTGCGCCTTCAGCCGCGACCATCGCGAGGAGGAAGGCTACTTCCTGCCCGTCGAGGAAGTGGTGCGCCGGGCGCGCGAGGCGTGGGACCTGGGCGCGCGCGAGGTCTGCGTGCAGGCGGGGCTCCCGCCGAAGATGGACGGCTACTACTACGTCGACCTGACGAAATCGATCAAGCGCGAGATGCCGGAGATGCACATCCACGGCTTCTCGCCGGAGGAAGTGCTGTACGGCGCGGTGCGCGCCCGCTGCTCGATCGAGGACTACCTGCGCGCGCTGAAGGACGCGGGCGTCGGCAGCCTGCCGGGGACCTCGGCCGAGATCCTCGACCAGGAGGTGCGCGACATCATCTCGCCGGGGCGGATCAGCCGCGACCAGTGGGTCGAAGTGATCACGACCGCGCACCGGCTCGGCATCCCGACGACGTCGACGATCATGTATGGCCATGTCGAGACGACGCGGCACCGGGCGGCGCACATCGGGCTGCTGCGCGACATCCAGCGCGAGACGCGCGGGTTCACCGAGTTCGTGCCGCTGAGCTTCATCGCCTCGGAGGCGCCGATGTACCGCAAAGCGCTCGTGCCGGACATCCGCCCGGGCGCGACCGGCGCGGAAGTGATCAAGATGTACGCCGTGGCGCGCATCATGCTCAACAACTGGATCCCGAACCTGCAGGCGTCGTGGGTGAAGGAAGGGCCGAAGCTGGCGCAGATGGCGCTGAACGCCGGCTGCAACGACTTCATGGGCACGCTGATCAACGAGAGCATCAGCACGTCCGCCGGCGCGATCTACGGCCAGCGCATGGCGCCGCGCGAGATGCGCGCGCTGATCCGGGAAGTCGGCCGCGTCCCGGCGGAGCGCAACACGCTGTACGGCATCGTGCGCGAATTCGGGCCGGACGAGGACGACCACTACGACCCGCTCGACCTCGTGCAGGAGGGCGACGAGCGCTTCGGCTCGTACGAGCGCCTGACGCACTCGGAGCAGTTCCGGTTCTTCGACCACTACGAGCGCGCGCCGCGCGCGGGCGCGCCCGCAGGCCGCAGCTGACCCGCCGCCCGTGCGCCGCGGCCCGGCCGCCCGCGATGTGCAGCGGATGTTCGGCCGCATCGCGGGTCGCTACGACCGCCTCAATCGCCTGATCAGCTTCGGCATGGACAGCGGCTGGCGCCGGGAGGCCGCGCGTCTCGCGGGACCGGCTCGAATGCGCGTGCTCGACCTGGGCGCGGGCACCGGTGACCTTTCTCGCGCGCTGCTCGATGCCGGCGCCGCGCGCGTCGTCGCCGCCGACCTGACGCCGGCGATGCTTCGTCGCGCGCCGTCCGGACCGCGCCTCGTGCCGGTGCTGGCCGATGCGCTGCGGCTGCCGTTCCGCGACGCGAGCTTCGACCGCGTGGCCAGCGCCTTCCTCCTGCGCAACGTCGAGGATGTGGGCGCAGCGCTGGCGGAAACGGCGCGTGTGCTGCGGCCCGGTGGCATCGCCGTCTGCCTCGAGATGACGCCGCCGCCGCGTACGTTGTTCGGCGCAATATTCCGCCTCTACTTCCGGCGGGTGATGCCGCTCGTCGCCGGCCTGCTGAGCGACCGCGGGGCCTACCGCTACCTGCCGGCGTCGGTCGAAGGCTTCCCAGATGCTGACGCGCTCGCCGCGATCATGCGCGATGCGGGCCTGCGCGATGTGCGCTACCGGCGGCTCGCGGGCGGCACCGTCGCGCTGCATCGCGGGATATGCGCGTAGGCTACCGACGCGCCGCTTCGGTGCAGGTCACGCCGTGCGGGCCGACGACGGCTGAGTGCGCGGTGCCCGGCTCGATGTCCAGCCGGTCGCCGGGTCGCAGCTCAAATTCTTCACCGGAGTCCGCCAGACGAAAGACGATCGAGCCGCGCAGGCAATAGAGCACCTTGTGGTACGCGTGGCTGTGCGGCGCGTAGACGTCGCCGGGGGCGTTCGACCAGGCATGGGGCACGAGGCGCTCACGGGCGAACGCCTCGCGCACGGCGCGCTCATCGAGGGCGCCGGCGGCGGGCGTGTGCGTTGCTCCCACGCTCAGCGGCGCTTCGGGTCTGGCCGCGCGCGGCGTGCGCGCCGGACGGCGGTCCCGGACGCGAGGAGGAGCGCGAGCGCGCCTGCGACGAGGGCCCACCACCAGCCGCCATCCTCGGCACGCCGCACGACGCGGGGTACGTCGGACGCGCGCCCACCGACGGATGAAGGCGCGTGGTGGCACACGGTGGTACCGGCGTCGGTGAATGTCCCGCCGGCGACGGGCACGAACTGCCAGTCGTAGCTCCCGGCGTGGAGCGTCAACTTCAGGACGCCGTACGTGTCGGTGTCGTGCGTCTCGCTGTTCGGCTGCGTGGCGGCGATCGGGTAGTGGCTACGGCCGCCGGTCCCGACGACGAACTCGCGAATGCCGTTGCCATCGGCGTTGGCGGCGGCGTCCTGCAGGCCGAAGCGCTCGTACGTATGGTCGTGGCCGTTGAGGACGACGTCGGCGCCGGCATCGAGCAGCGCCTGCCAGAGCGCCTGGGTGCGCGCGTCGTCCCCGTGGGGGCCGGAGCTGTACCGCGGGTGGTGCCAGTATGCGAGCGTGCACGCGCTGCGGTGCGCCACCAGGTCCGCGCGCAGCCACGTCTCCTGCGGGGAGCCGGCGTCGCAGCCTCCGATCGCGCCGCAGTTGCTGTTGAGCGCGATGAGATGCCACGCGCCGAGGTCGAAGCTGTAGTAGCCCCGCGCCGGGTCGCCGGCGCTGGCGCCGAAGTAGGCGAAGTAGCCGGCGCCGCCGGGCGTGACGTACTCATGGTTTCCGGGCGACGGACGCGTGCGCGCCTTCTCGGCCCCCCACGACGGGTCGTAGCAGCTCGCGAACTCGGCGGCGGCGCCGGAGTCGTACACGTTGTCCCCGAGCGTCAGCACGGTGCCGGGGAGGGACGCGAGAAGCGCTGCCGTCGCCTCGTCTCCGGTCGAGGCGCACGACGCGATGTCGCCTGCGGCGAGCACGACGGGATCATCGGCCGACGCGCGTCCCGGCGCCGCACACCATCCCACCGCCGCCAGCACGGCCCCGAGCGCCGACGCGCGCCACATGCCGGCAGTATGGCATCTCGCAGGGAAGTGGTCCGCCGTCCACAGGTAGCGGCGCGCGCCGGATCCGGTTCAGCGCGCCTCGCCGGTGTCGAGCAGGATGGCGAGCGCGAGCGCGATGCGCCGATCGAGCAGGCGGGCGCGGTCCGACGTCAGGTCGAGCACGTACTTGTCGGCGATGCTCAGCTTGCGGTTGAAGGCGCCGGCCTCGGCCTCGGAGCCATCCGCGGCGACGGTGGCGAGCCGGAAGTTCGTGCGCACCAGCGCCATGAGGGCGCCCACGTACGGCACGAACTCGACGATGCGGCGGATGGCGGCGAGCGCGGCGGTGTCCTCGCGCGCGTGGGCGAGGACGCGGCCATCGGCCGCGGTGACGACCCACGCGCGGCGGAAGAGCGCGCGAACGTTGTTGCGGTCGAAATGCGCGATCGGCTCGTCACTCGCCGCGTCGATGAGCGTGTACTTGCGATGCAGCGCGGCGTAGCCGTGGTCCTGGCGGATGATGAGCAGCGGCCGCGTGGCCTTCGAGTCGTCGTCGTAGATGGTGATATCGGCGCGGCGGAGCGGGCGGACGGGGCGCTCGACGTAGAAGAGCGGGCGGCCGCCCTCGTCGTAGACGTAGTACTTGCTCTTCATCCACGCACGGTGGCGCTGGTTCACCAGGAAGGTGTCGCGGTCGAGCTTCGCCGGGAGATCCACGCTCATGATCACGCGCTAGTATCGGCCCGGCCGCGGGGCCTGTACAGCCCCGCCGCGCGACGCCGTGCCGGACGGAGCGCAAGCTGGGATATACTCAGAGACGGTCCGAGAGGTGCAGCTGTGCAGGCGACGCGGCAGGAAATCCTGGACTACTTGCGCCGGCGGTCGCAGGCGACGGTCAAGGAGTTGGGCGCGCACCTCGGGCTGACCTCGACGGGCATCCGCCAGCACCTGACGATCCTGGAGCGCGACGGTCTCGTGGAAGCGCGCGAGGAGCGCGGCCACGTGGGCCGTCCCGCGCTCGTCTACCGGCTCTCGGACCGCGGCGATGCGCTGTACCCGAAGAAATACGACGCGCTGGCGAATGCGCTGATCGAGGAGGCGCGGGCGCTGCTCGGCCCGGAGCCGCTGCAGAGGCTGATGAAGAACGTCGCGGCGCGATTCGCGGAGCCGTATCTGCCGCGGCTCGAAGGGAAGACGCCGCGCGAGCGGGTGCAGGAGGCGGCGCAGATCCTGCAGGAGCGCGGGTGCCTGGCGGACTGCGCGGAGCAGGGCGAGGACGCGCTGATCCGGCAGATGACGTGCCCGTTCCCGAACGTGGCGACGCGGAACAGCGCGGTCTGCGCGCTGGAGGTGGAGTTCGTGCGCCGCCTCGTCGGCGCGGACGCGCGCCTCACGACGTCGCTGCTGCGCGGCGACGACGCGTGCACCTACCGAATCCGAGCCGTACCGGAGCCGCGCTCGCGCCCGTGAGCGGTGCCTCGACGCAGCGACGACCCAGGTATCGACATAAGCCTGCGCATGCCGACGATGATGCGCGCATGACGTAACAAGCGGTGCGCGGCGCGGTGGCCGCGCGTATACTGGTGCGAGCCACGGCCGGGGCGCCGCGATGCGCCCGGCTTCGCGCCACGCATCTCCCATCGCCACGCCGCGCGCGCCCGGAGCGGACGCCGTCTGCGCGCGGGCGGAGGGACGGCGAAGCCGCACGGTGCCAGGGAGGGATATGGCGGTCCGCACGTGGGTCGGGCGCTTCACCGTGGTGGACGGGCACGTCCACGAGGAGGGCGCGTGGCTGGGCTCGCTGATCCGCCAGCACCCGGACGAAGAGCCCGATGAGCTGTACGTGCTCGTGGAGCCGGCGTCCGGCGCGAGCCGCGACTACACGACGCAGCTCGTCGATGTGGTCGCGCGCCTCTACCAGCGCGATGCGCTCTCGCTGACCGGCGCGCTCGTGCGGTCGTTGCGGGCGGCGCACGAACACCTGCGCGAGTGGAATGAGAAGAGCCTCAAGGAACACCGCATCGGCGCCGGCGCGACGTGCCTGAGCCTGCGCGGGACGGAGGCGTACATCGCGCAGGCGGGTCCGAGCCTCGCGTACGTGCGGCGCGCGTCGGGGGAGTTCCTGCGGGTGCGTGCCGAAGGGCAGACGTTCGACGATGCGATTGGCATCGGTGAGCGCTTCGAGCCGAAGCTCACGCGGGTGGAGCTCGGGCCGGGCGACCTGGTGCTCATCGCCTCGACGCAGCTCGACGCGATCGCGCCGCCGGACCACATCCAGCGCATCCTCGCGCGGGGTGCGGACGAGGCGCTGCCGGAGCTGTACCTGCTCGCGCGCGACGCGCCGGATTTCGCGTTGGTGCTGCTGTCGTGCTTCGAGGAGGAGTCGCAGGCCCCGGAGTTCCTCACGCGGGACGGCGGCACCCCGGATGTGATCGAGCAGGCGGAGCACGCGGCAAGCAGCGCGGCCGAGGCGATCGGCAACACGGTCAGCGCGCCGGAGCCGGTCGGGGTCGGGGCGGAGCCGGCGCGGATGGAGCTGGCGGCGGGCGAGTTCGAGCTGCCGAGCCGCCCGATCCAGGACCAGGTGCGGGAGATCACGCAGACGGCTGCGCCGCCGCCTTCCGCGAACGTGCGCCTGCGCGGCGACAGCGCGACGCCCCGCTACAAGCGGACGACGGGCGCGGGCGCGGTGAGCCAGGTCCGGGTACCGAAGCTGCTGGTCGTCGCGCTGGTCGCGCTGGCGGCGCTCGGCTTCCTGCTGTGGCGGGAGCTGCCCGGGTCCGTGAAGGAGAACCGCGAGGAGCGCTTCGCGACGCTCGTGTCGCAGGCGCGCGAGTCGAACGCGCGCGCGCAGGCGACGAGCGATCCCGGCGCGAAGCGCGAGCTGCTCGACGACGCGCAGGCGAAGCTCGCGGACGCGGCGAAGATCCACGCCGACAGCGGCGAGGTGACCGCGCTGAAGGCCGACGTGGCGGCGGCGCTGGGCGTGCTCGACGCCGTGTACGAGATCAAGGACATCACGCCGGTCGTGGACCTGTCACAACAGGTCACGGGCGCGCTCAGCGTGACGAATGCGGTGGTCGGTGGTGGCAACGCGTTCTTCCTCGACGCGAAGGGGCACCGCGTGCTGCGCGTGCCGGTCGATGGCAGCGCGCCGCCGGACACGATCCTGCAAGAAGGCGGGCTCGCGGGCGTCGTCACGGCGGCGCGGCCGGCGCAGATCGCCTGGTCCGAGCAGACGCAGGCGTTGCTCATCCTCGATGACCGGCGGCAGGCGTTCGCGTACTTCCCGGACAAGGGAGCGCTGCCGCTCGTGGTGCGCGGGGCCGACGGCCTGGGCTCGCTGGACGCGATCGCGGCTTCGGGCGGCAACCTGTACCTGCTGGACGTGAAGTCAAACCAGGTGTGGCGCTACCTGCCAGGGCAGGGCGGCTTCGACAGCGAGCGCACGGGGCTCCTCGACGCGGTGAGCCTGAAGGACGCGACGGAGCTGGCGGTCGGGCAGGACATCTACGTGCTGGACTCGCGCCTGGGTGTGCGCCGGTTCGTCGGCAAGACCGAGACGGCGTTCCCGCTGGCGGGGATCGACACGCCGCTGGTGTCGCCGGCGTCGCTGGCGGTGCTGCCCGGCTCGAACCGTATCGTCCTCGCCGACCGGGGGAACAAGCGGATCATCGTCGCCTCGCCGGAGGGCGCGTTCCTGCGGCAGATCGTCAGCCCGGCGTTCACCGACCTGCGCGCGGTGCAGGTGGACGAAGGGCAGGGCGTCCTCTACGTGCTCAACGGCGACTCGCTGCTGCGCGCGCCGTTCCCGCCCTGACGCTCAGCGCACGACCCGCCAGGCGGCGCGGCTTATGGCGACGCACGCGAGTAGCAACAGCGCCGCGATGGCGATGCCGCCCGCGACGTCGGACGGCCAGTGCGCGCCGGCGTAGACGCGCTGCCAGCAGACCAGCGCGACGATCGCCGCCGCCGCGAGCGTCAGCAGGGCGGCCCAGGCGCGCGGCAGCGTGCGCATGGCGACGAACGCGGCGTACCCGAAGAGCAGCGTGCTCGCCATGGCGTGGCCGCTCGGGAAGCCGCTCCCGCCGGGATGCTCCCGCAGGACGACCTGGGCGGCGCCCGGCCGGGGGCGGTCGATGAAATCCTTGAGCACGGGGTTCGTCGCGAGGGCGAGGAGCGCGAGCACCGCGACGAGCGTCGGGGTCCGCTCGCGCGCGCGCAGCGAGAGCGCGGCGGCAACGGCGAAGACGACGAAGCGGGCGGCGTAGACCCACCTGGAGAGATCCTCGAGCGTCGCGCCATGCGGCGTGTCCTGGGCGCGGTGCGCGAGGTACAGGTCGCCGGGCATGAGATGGCCGCTCCACGCGACGGCCGAGAGCGCGACGGCGAACGCGAAGAGCACCAGGGCGGCGAGCGGGATGCGCAGCCTCACGGCGCCGCGTCCCTGCGCGCGCGGACGCCCGGATCGACGCCGGGGAGGTGTGGCACGCCGCAGCCTAGCGCACGCCCGCGGGATGCGCAGCGGGCGGGACTGTCGTCCCGCCCGCCTGGCGCCGGATGCCTCGCCGCGCCGCTGGTTACTTGCGCGCCGCGATGTACTGGTTGAACGGGTTCTCGATCGGCAGCTTCTCGATGCTCTTGAAGCCGGCCTCCTCAGCGACCTGGCGGATCTTCGCCGGGCCCATGCAGGCGCCGTAGCCCGCGCCACCGTGCGCGAGCGACGCCGGCATGCACTGGAGCCCGCTCACCGCGTAGAAGACGCGGCCGACCGGGTTCAGGTTGTCCTCGAGCTTGTCCGAGACGTTGGGCTCGACGATGAACCACGTGCCGCCCGGCTTCAGCGCGCCGTAGATCGCGCGGCCGGCGCCGTGCGGGTCCACCATGTCGTGCAGCGCATCGAGCGTGCAGATCAGGTCGAAATCGCCGGTCTGCGGGAGCTCGGTGGAGGCGCGGGTCTCGAACGTGGTGTTCGCGGTGACGCCCTGCTTCTTCGCGTTCTCCTTCGCGCCATCGATGCCGACGGCGAGGTTGTCGAACCCGTAGAACTGCGAGTTCGGGAACGCCTTCGCGAGCGTGCAGATCGCCTGGCCGCGGCCGCAGCCGACGTCCGCCACCTTCGCGCCCTTCGTCAGCAGGTCCGTGAGCCCGAGGGCCGGGATCCACTGCTGCACGAAGAAGTTGACGTAGCCCGGGCGGAAGAATCGCTCGGTGCCCTGGAACGTGTCATTCGTGAAGTCGGTGTAAGGCACCCCGCCGCCCTCGCGGAAGGCCTTGATGATGCCCGGGATCACCTTGTAATGGTCGGGCAGCATCTGCGCGAAGCCCTGCACGAAGACGGGGCTGTCCTCATCGGCGAGGACGGCCGCTTTCGCGGGCGGTAGCTCGAACGTGCGCTTCACGGCGTCGTAGTCCAGGTAGCCGGAAGCAGCCATCGCCGCCGTCCATTCGCGCAGGTAGCGCTCCTGGAGGCCCGTGCGCGCGGCGAGCTGGTCGACGGTGATCGGGCCCGTCGCCGAGAGCGTCTTCCAGAGCCCGAGGTTGTCGCCGATGTAGACGTGGGGCGCTGCCATCGCCGCGCCCAGCTCGTTCACCACCTTGAAGGCGAACTCCATGATCTGGTCCATTGAGGGTGCCGCTGGCTGTGTCGTTGTTTCCGTGGTCATCTCCGGTTGCAGTCCTTTCTTGGTGACGGGTTGGTCTTTCGTGCCCGTGGGGGCCGGTCAGGTTCGCGTCGGGTCCCTCGCCATCGCACCTCCGTCTCGCTACGTCCCCGGCGGCGCTCGCGCCGCCCCGTCGCGCAAGGACTATCGCTCCGGCGCCGGGTGCGCGGCGTCGTGGTGATCACGGAGATCCGGCTGCGGCCGAGTACGGAAGTTGATACTGGAGACTTCGGATCGCGCTGCGGCGGACTACGTACCTGCGCGCGGTTGCCTGTCGCGGGATTCCGCGCGGCTGAGCCCCCGCTCGGCGCCCCATGCGGCGATCTGCGCGCGCGAGCTGAAGCCGAGCTTCGAGAGGATGTTGCCGACGTGGGTCTCAACCGTGCGCTCGCTGAGCACCAGCAGGTCGGCGATCTCGCGGTTCGAGCGGCCGAGCGTGACGTGCGCGGCGACCTCGGTCTCGCGCTCGGTGAGGCCGCCGATGCCCTCGCGGCCGCTGCGGCGCGGCGCGGCGCGGCGGGGCAGGCGCTCGCGAGCGCGCTCGATGAAGCGCGCGCGGCGCGCGTCATCATCGATGCCCGCGGCATACGCGTCGATCGCGGCAGCGGCGTCGGCCATCGCGGCGGCGGTGGCGGCCGCGTCGGCAGTCGCTTCTCGTGCGCGCGCGATCAGGGCGAGAAGGCGCCAGCGCGCGGCCTCGTCGCCCTGCGCGAGCGCTTCGTCGCAGGCGTCCACGAGCAGCGCCAGCGCCTCTTCGGCGCAGCCGAGCGCGAGCAGCGCGCCGCCCTCGACGCCGGCGAGCATGAGCGCCGGCGGGCCCCCGGAGTCCGGGGGCAGCGCGCGCAGCGCGCGGGCTCGCCGCAGCGCGTCCGCGGCGTCGCCCTCCGCGAGCGCGATCTCGGCGCGCGCCCAGGCGATGCGGCGCTCGGAGAGGTTGCGCGGCTCACGGCCGTCCGGCATGGCGTCGTCGAGGACCGCGCGCGCCGGCTCACGGCGACCGGCGGCGTGCAGCGAGAGGGCGAGATAGCAGGAAACGTTGTCGATCCACCACCAGGAGCCGATCTCGCGGGCGCCGCGTAGGCCTTCCTCGAGCACCGCGACGGCGTCCTCGAACCAGAGGGCGAGCCAGTACATGGAGCCCAGCGCGAAACGCGCGCCGGTCGCCCACTGGCGGTGGCCGCATTCCTCGGCGAGGCGCAGACCGGCCTGGATGTGCGCTTCGGCGTCGCTGACGGCGCCGAAATGCGCGAGGGCCTGGCCGCGGATCCAGGACGCGAATGACTCGGCGACGGGCGAGGCGATGCGGCGGGCGATCTCCAGCCCTTCCAGGCAATCGCGCTCGACCAGCTCGCGCGGGCGGGCGCCCGTGCGCACGCACTCGGCATTCGTGGGGCCGCTGAAGGTGCCGCGGCTGGGCAGCGTCGAGGTGAGGCCGGTTTCGTCGCCGAGCGCGCGCATGAGCTCGATCGCGCGGTCGTAGTGGGCGACGGAGCGCACGCGGTCGCCGTGGATCCCGTAGGCCATGCCGAGCAGGTCGTGGGTTTCGGCCATGCCGGCGCGGTCGCCGGCCTGCTCGAAGAGCGGGAGCGCATCGCGGTGCTGGGCGATGCCGTTGGCGGTGTCGTTGGTGTTGACGAGCCAGTTGCCGAGCCGGTTGAGGCTACGGGCGATGAGCAGCGGCTCGGCGCGCGCCCGGGCGAGGTCGAGGGCGCGGCGGAAGTAGTCGCCGGTGCGCTGGTAGTCGCGGCCGGCCCAGAGGAACCCCAGGTCCATGAGGGCCTGCCACTCGGCGGCGGGGTCGCCGGCGCGGCGCGCTGCCTGCAGCGACGCCTCGAAGTCGGCGCGGGCGAGGTCGAACCGGCCGGCGTGCTCGGCGGCGGCGCCGCGCTGCCGCAGCAGCGACGCGCCCGGCTCGCGGCCGAGGCGCCGCTCGCAGTCGATCGCGCGCGTGCAGTGCTCGATCGCCTCGGACATGGCGTAGATGCGCTGCGCGTCCTCGGCGACGCGGCGGGAGTAGGCGAGCGCCTGCTCCCACGCCTCGGCGCGATAGTAGTGGAGTGCCAGGTCGGCCAACGGCGCGCCATCCTGGGCGGCGTGCATGTCCTCGAGCGTGCGGGCGATGCGCTGGTGGAGCGCGCGGCGCTCGCGCGCGAGGAGCCCCGAGTAGATGGCGTGCTGCATGAGGGCGTGCCGGAACGCGAAGCGGTCGGCGGACTCCTCGACGATGAGTTGCGCGGCGAGGAGCTCCTTGAAGAGCGGCAGCAAGTCGCTCTCGCCACGGCCGGAGAGGCGCTCGAGCAGCGCGAAGTCAAAACGCCGTCCGGCGACCGCCGCCACGCGGAGCAGCTCCTGCGCTTCGGAGCTGAGGCGCGCCGAGCGCTGCGCGACGGCGTCGTGCACGGTGCGCGGGATGCGCAGCTCCTCGACCGGCTTGCGATCCCAGCCGCGTGCGCCGTAGAAGATGTCGCCGGAGGCGACGAGCGTGCGCAGCACTTCCTCGATGAAGAAGGGATTGCCCTCGGTGAGGTCGGCGATGGCGTGGAGGAAGTCGCCGCGGACCGGCTGATCGAGCCCGAAGATGGCGCGGATCATCGTATCCACTTCGGCCGGCGAGAGCGGCCGGAGTGCCCATTCGACGGAGAGGCGGGCACGGTCGAGGGCGGCGAGACAGTGGTCGAGCGCCGGCGTCGTCTCGTCGCTGCGATAGGTGAGCATCAGGAGTATCGGCTGCGACGGGACGCGCCGCGCGAGCCGCACGATGAACTCGAGGCTCGTGTCGTCGCTCCAGTGCAGGTCCTCGACGATGAGCATGACGGGCGCGCGGGCCGCCATGCGGGCGATGAAGTCATCCAGCGCGCCGAAGAGCGCGCGCTTCTCCCGCTCCGGCTCGAGCGCGGGCGCGGAGGCGACGCCGGGGATGATGCGGGCGAGCTCCGGCAGGAGCTTCACGAGATGCGGCCCCCCGGCGCCGATGCAGTCCGCGACGGTGGCGGCGTCGTGGACGGCGACGCACGTGCGCAGGAGGTCGATGATGGGCGCGTAGGGCAGCGAGCCGTCCGCCTCGAAGCACTGCCCCACCATCACCTGCAGGGGTGCGGCGCGGGGGCGGGCCTCGGCGGCGCGGCGGGCCTCGGCGACGAGCCGCGACTTGCCGATGCCCGCCTCCCCCGAGACGAGGAGCGTGGCGCCGGCGCCGGCGGCGAGCTCATCGAGCATCCGCTCGAGCGCGGCGAGGTGCTCGCCGCGGCCGATGACGACCGGGCTGACGATCGTGCCGTGCTGGACCGTTTCCGTCCCCACTCGCCCTCTAAGCTCGCCGGCGGCTCCGCCGCGAGGTCATTTTGGCGGATTTCTATTGGTAGCGTGGCAAGAGGCCGCCCAGCTCCGCAGCATCACACGCTATGGGCGCGGAGGGCATCGCCGGAAGCGCGCATCTTGCGCCAGCGCCATGCGGGCGGAAGCGCCCGGGGTTGGCGCGGAGTGCGTAGAAGGTCAGGGACGGGCTCGGGCGCCGTCCGCGCCCCGCGGGCGCTTCTGGATCTCCTCGAGCAGGCGGCGCGACGAGCGCGCGATCTCGTCCACCGCCGCGTCGAACGCCTCGGCGTTCGCCTTCGACGGCGTGCGGTAGCCGCTGATCTTGCGGACGAACTGGAGCGCGGCGGCCTGCACTTCCTCTTCGGTCGCGGGCGCGTCGGAGCGCCGCAGCGTCTTGATGCTCCTGCACATCGTCAGCCTCCCTCCGCCGGCGCGGCGGCCGGCTCCCGCCAGAGCGGCAGTTGCGCCGCCTCGCCCTCGCTGAGCTGCATGCACTGTACCCCGATGAGCCGCAGGCGCTGGCCGGCGGCGACGGTGCGCTCGAAGAGCGCCTCCGCGGCGCGCGCGATCTCGTCGATCTCGTCCGTCGGCTCCGCTCGGGTGCTGCGGCGGGTCACGGTACGGAAGTCCTCGTACCGCAGCTTCAATACGACGGTCCGCGCCCGCTGGCCGCATGAGCGCAGGCGCCGTCCGGCGTCCTGGGCGACTTCGCGCAACTCGCGCCGCAGCTCGGGACCGTCGGCGAGGTCGCGCGCGAACGTCGTCTCCGCGCCGACGGACTTGCGCTCGTGCACCGGCTCGACGGCGCGGTCGTCGCGTCCGCACGCCATCTCGTGCAGCATCGGCCCGCGCGAGCCGAGCAGGCGTTGCAGCGGGCCATCGCCCGCGCGGGCGAGGTCGCCGACGGTGCGCAACCCTGCGCCGCGAAGAACAGCTTCGGCCTTCGGGCCGACGCCCCAGAGCGCGCGCACCGGCAGCGGGGCGAGGAACGCGGCCTCGTCGCCGGGCGCGACAACGACCAGCCCATCGGGCTTCTGCGCATCCGACGCGACCTTGGCGATCGTCTTGTTCGTGCCTGCGCCGACGGAGACGGTGAGGCCTGTCGACTCACGGACGCGCCGCTTCAGCTCTCGCCCGAGGGACTCCGCGCCGCCGTAGGCCGGCGCCTGACTCGTTACGTCAAGAAACGCCTCATCGAGAGACAGCGGCTCGACGAGCGGCGTGATCGCGCGGAAGATCGCCATCACCGTGCGCGAAACTTCGCCGTAGCGGTCGAAGCGCGGCGGCACGCGGACCGCTTCTGGGCACAACCGGAGCGCGCGCGACATCGGCATGGCCGAGTGCACGCCGGATCGCCGGGCCTCGTACGAGGCCGCCGCCACGACGCCGCGCGACTCGGGCGGGCCGCCGACGACGACGGGTTTCCCGCGCAACTCCGTCCGGTCGAGCTGCTCGATCGACGCGTAGAACGCGTCCATGTCGGCGTGCAGGATCGTGCGCGGCATGGCCGAAGCCTACCGCGCGACGCCCGGCGCCCGCGTGTCCACGGACTCCCAACGCCCGGACGCCGCCGCGCGCAGCGCCGCATCGACCGCGCTCTGCGAGCGATAGCCGTCCTCGAACGTGGCGGCGCGCTCGGGCGCCTCGCCGAGCACGCCGTCGACGAAGGCGGCCATCATGCGGTCGATGGCGTGCGGGCGCCCGTCGTGCGCGCCCTGGGGCAGCGGCAGGCGCCGCCACTCGCCCTCCGGCTCGCGCCGCCAGAGGGCATCGGCCTCGCCGCGCGAGAACACGCACATGAGCGCGCCCCGGGTGCCGGTCACGGTCATCCAGCCATGGGCGCGCGCCGGGCGCGAGTCCGCCGGCTCGAGCGGCACCGCGGCAGCGGGGGGCGTCGCGCGGCTCGTGAGCACCTGACCCTGCAGGGCACCCTCCGTGCGCAGGAGCAGTGCCGCGAGGTCCGGCGTCTCGACGGGCACGCGCTGGCCGCCCGCGCGTTCGGCCTCGCGCGGGACGGTGTGCGTCAGCGCCGCGACCGCGGCGACCGGACCGCAGGGCTCGCCGCAGACGAAGTTCACGGCATCGAAGTAGTGCGAGCCGATCTCGCCGAGCTGTCCGGCGCCGTGCTCGGACGCGAAGCTGCGCCAGGTCGCCTGCACGGTGGCGACCGCCTGCCGCTCGTAGCGCTGGCCCTCGATCTGCACGAAGTACGGCGCGCCGATCGCGCCCGCGCGCACGATGCGGCGCATCTCCTCGAGCGCGAAGGTGTGGCGAAAGATGAAGGCGACCTGCGCGATGACGCCGGCGCCCGCCGCCGCCAGCGTCATGTCGGCGGCCTGCGCCGCGTCGAGCGCCATCGGCTTTTCGCAGAAGACGTGCTTGCCGGCGGCGATCGCCGCCATGGCGTACGGGTGGTGCTGCGCGTTCGCTCCCGCGACCGTCACCGCATCGATGTCCCGGCGCGCGAGCAGCGCCGGGAGGTCGTCGCTCGCGTCGGGCACGCCACAGCGCGCCGCGAGCGCCCGCGCACGCGCGCGGTTGCGGCTGTAGATGGCGACGACCCGCCCGCGCGGGTGGGCCTCGACGCCCGGGACGTGCGCCGTCTCCGCGAAGGCGGACGCGCCCAGCACCGCCACGCGCACTTCGCGGGCCATGGACCTCCTGCGGCCGCATGATGCTCGCTGCAGCGCGCGGGGGCCAATGCGTCGCCGAGATCAGTTCAGCTCGCGCTCGGGGCAGAAGCGCTCGGGGTCGAAGCGGCAGCTGTGCGCCTTGATGAAGGCGCGGAGGCGGTCGTCGGAGTAGTCGGCGAGGGACATCACGTCGAGGCGGGTCCAGCTTGCCGCCGCGATGGTATCGGGCGCGAGGTCGGGGTCGGGCGACATGACGACGCGCGCGCCCAGCGCCAGCTCCTGGCGCACGACCTGCGTGGCGGCATCGACGGCGGCGCAGCCGGAAGCGCAGCGGTAGCCGACGTAGACGCCGGCGTGCTCCTGGATGTGCGGGATCGCCTCGCGGGGGATGACGAAGCCGTAGACGCCGGGGTCTGGCGGCACCTGCAGGACGTGCCCATCCTCGAGCCGGACCCGTTCAACGGGCATGTGGAGGCCGGATGTCGGCGGGTTGGACGCGTAGCAGGTGTCCGCGATCGCGTCGGGCGCGCAGAAGGGCACTCGGGCCGGCAACGGGTAGCCGCCGGGCGTGTGCTTCCGCCCCTGCGGCGGGACGTAGCGCCCCGGCAGCGACGCCGAATCGTCGATCTCGGCGCGCTGGTCCGCGCGGAGCGCGCCCGCAGGCAGCCCGCCGATGGCGCGTGCATCGCCGTGCGTGAGCACGCCGCCGTAGAGCGCGGCATCGGCGACCGCGAGCAGCGCGATCATCGCCGCCAGGGTCCGCTCCCGCCACCGCATCGAACTGCGCACCGGGGCGATTATAGATGGGGGCTTTGGCCGCCGCCCGCCGCGGCACCTAGACTGAACGGCCATGACCCGACTGTCGCGCCGTCTTCGACGCGTCCTCGTGCGCGGCTGGCCGCTCTTCGCCTCGCTGGCCTTGCTCGTGGCGGCGCCGTTCCTGCTGAGCCTGAACCGCAAGGGGCGGGTCGCGGTCGAAGCTTCGATCTACCTGCCCGACATGGTGCTCCAGGTGCCGATGCCGGTGCGGCCGGTGGAGCTGTTCACCGACGCGCCGCATCGCGAGCGGGTGACGATCGCGTACACGAGCCGCAACGGCCCGCGGACCATCGATGCGGACCTGTACGTCCCGGCGCACGGGACGGCACACGAGGGCGTGGTGTTCTCGATGGGGGCGCCGCCGCTGCCGCTCGACGACCCGCGGCTCCGCCGCATCGCCGAAGACGCGGCGCGCTCGGGCGTGGTCATGCTCGTGCCGTTTTCTGACCGGCTCGACGACGAGCGCATCGAGCCGGAAGAGATCGACGCGCTCGTGGCGGAGTTCCAGTACGTGCAGCGGCAGCCGGAGGTCGACCGCCGGCGCGTCGGCTTCTTCGGTGCGAGCGTCGGCGGCTCGCTGGCGCTCGTCGCGGCGGGTGACCCGCGGATCGCCGACGAGGTGGACCACGTTGTCTCGTTCGGGGGCTACTTCGACGCGCTCGAGACCTTCGGCGCGATCGCCACGCACCACATCGAGTACGACGGCGTGGACCAGCCGTGGACGCCGCGGCTGCACGCGGAGGAGGTGATGGCGGAGCAGCTGATCAACGCCGTCGACAACCCGCGCGACCGCGACCTGCTGACGCGCATGTTCATCGACGGCGAGCAGGCGGACGGCGCGGAGCTGGCGAGCCTCACGCCGGTCGGGCGCAGCTCCTACGACTTTCTCGCGAACCGCGACCCGGCGGCCGTGAGCGCGCTGATCGACCGCCTCCCCGCCTCGGCGCGGGCCGAGCTGGACGAGCTGTCGCCGCGGACGAGCATCGGGCGGGTGAAGGCGGAGCTGTTCATCGTCCACGACCGCGCGGACCCGTTCATCCCGTACACCGAGTCGCGCAAGCTGGAGGCCGCGGTCGCGGGGCGCGACAACGTGCACTTCGATGAGGTGCGGCTATTCGAGCACGTCCAGCCGAAGCTCGACCAGCGGCCGGATATCATCGCGCTGGACAGCACGCGGCTGCTGTTCCGCCTGTACCAGCTGCTGTTGCGCTGGGATTAGCGAGTCGAGGGCCGGCGCCCCTTCGCGGCAGGCACGCTGCGTTCGCTGCGTGGCATGGGCAGGGCCGCGGGCGTCGCCACGAGCCGGGAGACGGCTACTCTTCGGCGAACCCCTGCGAGACGAGGAATTGCTTCGCCTCGTCGACGCTGTTGAACACGCGCGACCCCAGGCCGTCCAGCGCATCGACGACATCGTCGTCCGCGCCTTCGTCGTACGCCGCGTCGACGATGCTCGCGCGCTCGACGCGCCCGTTCGACGCATAACCGTTCTCGATGTACGGGGCGATGCGCGCCCACTTGACCGCCATCTGCGCTCCTTCCGGACCCGCGGGAGTATAGCGGCGGCGGTGCGAAGGCGAAACATCCGGCTAGCCGCTGCTCGCCGTGATGTCGCGGCGGGTGTAGACAAAGACGGCGAGCGCGATGAAGGCGACGGCGTATGCCGCGAGGACGAGCGCCGCGCCCTCCGGCGAGTGCACGTGCTGGCGGGCCAGCTCCTCCTGCCCGGCGCGGAAGCGCGGCAACGCCGGGGGCAGCGCGTTCTGGGCCAGGATGACATCGGCATTGGCGTTCAGCAGGTAGTTCGGGATGTCCTTCCACGGGCTGCCGCCCTGCCGCATGATGCTCGAGACGATCGGCTCGATGAACGCGACACCGATGCCCGTCCCCGCGCCGGCGAGGGTCGACCGGCCGATCACCGCCGCCCCGAACCCGAGCGCGACGTACGGGGACATCACGAACAGCGTGCGCCCGAACGCGGCGAACTGTTCGCGGAACCATGTCGCCGTGAGGAAGCCGTAGTCGCCGCCGCCATCGACCTGCGTGACGATCGCGCTGTAGGCGACGGCGACGGCGATCGCGGCGAGGACGCCGGCGACGGTGAGCGCCGCGACGACGACGAGCTTCGCGGCGATCAGGCGCCCGCGCCCGCTCGACGCCGTCGCCATCAGGCGCACCGTCCCCCATGCGTACTCGCTGCCGACGGCGCCGGCGGCGAGGATGATCGCCAGGATGGCGCCGAAGGTGCCGGCGATCTGCAGCGCGAACGGCACCGAGCCCTGGAGGAAGAGCGCGCGCCGCAGGTCCTCGCCGGTGAACTCGTTGTGCTCGCCGAAGCGCGTGACGCGCCCGCTGATGCTCCAGAGCACGGTATAGAGCAGCAGCACGAGGCCCACGAGCAGCGCCGCGAGCACCCACGTCATCATCCGCTTGCGCAGCTTGAAGAACTCGGCGTTGATCAGCCGCGTCACGCGCCCGCCTCCTCGCCCGTCAGCTCCAGGAACACGCTCTCCAGCTCCTCCTGCCACGGGGAGAGCTCGGCGACGTACACGCCCTGCGCCGCGAGCGCCCGGTTCAGCTCCGCCGCGCGGGCGACGGGCGCCGTCGCCCGGACGTAGCCATCGACGTGCTCGACGCCCGTCACCCACGGCACGCCGCCGAGCGCGCGGGCGAGCGCGCCGTTGTCTTCGGCCCGCAGCCGCAGGTGCTGGCCGCGCCCGATCAGCTCATCGACCGTCCCTTCGGAGATCAGCCGGCCGCGCTTCACGATCGCCACGCGGTCGCTCACCGCCTGCACTTCGTGCAGCAGGTGGCTGCAGAGGAAGACGGCGTGCCCGGCGCGCGCGAGCTGCGGGATCAGCTCGCGCACCTCGCGCGTGCCCGCCGGGTCGAGGCCGTTCGTCGGCTCGTCGAGGATGATCAGGTCCGGGTCGCGCAGCAGCGTCGACGCGATGCCGAGCCGCTGCTTCATGCCGAGCGAGTACGTCTTGTACGGATCGCGCCCACGCTCGCGCAGCCCGACGGTCTCCAGAGCCTGTTCGATGCGCCCCGGCGGCACGTCGCCGAGCGCGATCGCGAGCGCGCGCAGGTTGTCGTAGCCGGAGAGATAAGGGTAGAAGGCAGGCGTCTCGATGACGGCGCCGACGCGCCGCAGCGCGGGCCATGGGCGGCGCGCGACGTCATCGCCGAACACGACGGCGCGGCCGCGCGTCGGCCGCACGAGGCCGAGGATCATGCCGACGGTCGTGCTCTTCCCGCTCCCGTTCGGGCCGAGGAAGGAGAACACCTCCGCCGCGTAGACGCAGAGGTCGAGGTCGGCGACCGCGGTCAGCGAGCCGTATTTCTTCGAGAGGCCTTCGGTGCGCAGGATCTCCCGCCGCTGGGACACGGGAAGATCCTACCAGCCGGGCATTGCGGCCGGGGGTCGGCGATGCCCGGCGCGCATGAATCACCGGGCCACGCGATTGGCGGCGCATTCGGTCGGCGCGGCGTCGCTCAGGAGCGGGCGTCGAGCTCGTAGAGGAGCGCCTCATCGAACGGCGGTGACGTCGCGGAGACGTACACCATCGTCTCGGCGCCATCATTGCGGATCGCGTGCGGCATCCAGGGCGGCACGGAGATGAGCGTGCCCTCGCCGACCTCCTGCTCCTCATCGCCGACGATCATCACACCGCGTCCGCGGATGATCACGTACACCTGCTCTTGCGACGCATGCTCGTGGCGCGCCTGCTGGCTCCCGGGAGGGCACTCGACCCACGTGACGTTCATGTTCGTGGTGCCGAACTGTCCGCGCGCGAGGAGCAGATACGATAACTGGCCGCCCCGTCGGTGCACGGGCGCCCGGGTGATGTGCTGCGTGTGCATCTCGGCCTCCTCGGCGCGCCGGACGCGACGGCGCAAGGGTGGATGCGCGCGCCGCGCAGTTGAGGCGCGCGAGCCGGATTCGCTACCATGCGCCCGGCCGGCGCCCGCCGGCCCGCGCTGCCGCGCTCCCCGGTAGCTCAATGGTAGAGCAATCGGCTGTTAACCGATGGGTTGTAGGTTCGAGTCCTGCCCGGGGAGCCAGATTACACCACAGTCCCCATTGAACCGTTCGGCCCGGTCGAGGGGGGTACGCCGCCCTGAACAGCATGTTCGCTGCTTCATACCAGTCTGCCCCCTCGACCCCCTCGGAGGCATCTATCACGGCGTCGAGCGCCCGCTCCTCGCGCAGCCACTCGTCTCGCTCGTCCCACGGGAAACGCAGCCTCACTCGCGGCACCCATTCGTCCAAACCGGTGAACTCACCATCGAGCCACCGGACTCGCACCTTCATGCGTTGCTTGGGGCTAAACTGAAGTAGCTCTGCCTTGCGGATTGGGCAGTCAATGTCGTACGCACGCTCGCGGTACGCCCAAATCTGACCAATCTATTCGGTCTGTCATGTCAGTACCCCGTCCCAATAGACTACGTTCGACCGCCACTCAGCCAGAACCGAAGGCCATCAGGCAACCAATGACCCGCGCCTTTTCGTCTACTGACCGAGGCTACAATGGCAGGTCAGGCGGTTCCCAGCACCGGATTGGAGAGAACAAGCGATGCCCCGATCGAAGTTCTCCGTGCAGCCGAAGACGAACGAAATCCGGAAGGCTGGTGAAGTGGTCGGCCTGACGGACCGCATCTACGACACGAGCGGAGAGCAGGTGACATTCGACGAGATTCTCGTCAAGGGCGACCTCTCCGGCGAGTTGGAATACAACGGCGCAAGACTCCGCGTCAAGGGCATCAACATGATGGTCGGCCTAGAGATTGGGCCTCAAGGCGCTCGTGGCCCGGTATGGCGCGGCGTGCAGTGCGAAGTTCTCACGAGCTGATGGCAGCGGACGTAAACCAGCCGTGGCGGGACTGGATGAGGAAGCATTCCAATCTCCTCGTCGCCAGCTTCGAGGCCTCCGCCGGAATCAAACACACGGGGACGAAGGGCAGCGCTCGGGAGACACAAGTCATCGACGTTTTCCAGCTACTCCCGCAACGAGTCACTCCCTACAAGAACGTGGTCATCATGGACAGCACGGGGACAGAGTCGCCGAAGTTCGATGGCGCAATTCTCGACCGCCGCAATCTTCCGCTCTTGGCCCAAGTCGATGACGCACTCATCGCCATGGTCGAGAGCGTAGAGGTTTGCATCGAAGTCAAGTCGAATCTGGATAAGGGCGACCTCGAAGACATGTTTGCGAAGTGCAAGAAGCTGCGTGCAATGAAGCTCCAAGTCGAAGGCCAGAGGCGTCCAATGATGGCGGGAATTGCGTACAAGTGTGAGAACACCAACCTCCGCTATTTCGACTATGCAACAGCATTCTGGGAAAGCCCCGCCGAGTCGCCCATGCCGGTGTGCGTCCTCGGGCAAGCTGTGTTCGCTGCTGGTCAGCCAGACACTGATGACTTGATCCTGTAACCTGACACCGGCGCAATCCCGGTGATGTTCCCCACAAAGAACGACTCGCTGCTCACGCTGATGTATCTGCTGTTCAGTTGGGTAACCGTGCTTCGACCACCGTGGGCCGATGTCGCCAAGGCATACAGTAGAGAGTTGCTGAGCGACATCGAGGGGTTCCACTTCGATGCGGACTTCCTCAATGTGGTCCAGACAGATAGAGCGAAGCACGATTTGGCTCGCAAGGGGTTTGAGGGTCACACGGCCAACATCGAAGAGCAATACACCCACGCTCGGGCGCTCATTGGCCTCTGAGGTGGCCGTCGGTTCGCCTTGAGGGCTTCTCGCCGACGATGCTACTGCCGCGCTTTACTTTGGAACGTAAGAGCGCGGGCAAGAGCTGGCCCGTACGCCGATTCAGAACGGGGGTGTAAGCGCGATAACCGGACACCTGCCCGGGGAGCCAGCCTTTCCTCAAGCATGCCTGCGACCCACACGGTCGGGCGCCGCCTTCGTCCTGAGCCGCTCCCCGCCGCTTGGCTCTCGCCGCCGGAGCTGCGAGCATGAGGGCCGGTACGAAGAGCGAAGGACAAAGCGATGGTCAGCGAGGACATCACCCGGCGGCGCGAGGAGTACATGCAGCTGATGCGCGACCACGGCGCGATGCCGCCGGCGCGCATCACCGAGAGCGTGCGCGAGAGCCAGGCGCGCCTGCTCGCGGTGCTTGCGCCGGTCCCGGAGGAGCAGGCCGTGCGCAAGCCCGCGCCCGAAGAATGGGGCCTTCGCGAGCTCGCGCTGCACGCCGCCTTCACGGAGCATCTCGTCGCGAAGCTGATCCATCACACCGCGCGGGGCGAAGCGCCGTCCGCCGAAGACCTGCGCGGCGCCGGCATCGGCATGATGCCGGACGACGACGGCCGCCCCTACGCGAGCGTGCTCGATGAGCTCCGGGAACGCAACGACGAGGTCGTCGCCGCGATCGCGGCCCTGCCCGATGCGCCGAACCTCGAGTTTCGCCTGCCGCACCCGTTCTTCGGGCCGCTGAACTGCCTGGAGTGGGCGGGGTTCCAGCGCGTGCACGACACGGACCACCTGCAGCACGCCGAGAAGATCATCGCCGCCATTTCCCCGCGCGCGCACGGATAGGGCGAAACCGGCGGCGCGGCGCGGGCTGCGCGTTGCTCAGCGCGGACGCGGCGCGATGAAGTGCGCGCGGCTTTCGCCGACCGCAATCGTGTCACCGTCTTCGAGCACCAGCACCGGGACGGTCATCTCGCGGTCGCCGACGAGCGGGGCCGGCCCACGCAAATGCACGAGCAGGTGCGTCTGGCCGCGCGGCACCACGCGCAGGAGCGTCTCCTCCGCATCATCTGTCGCGCGCAGGACGACGTCGATGCCGTCGGGTTCATCGGCACCGTCCGGGATCGGCACGTAGGCGCCGGACCGCGGCCCGGACTCATACGCGATGCCCGGACGCTTCGGCACCGGCAACTCCGGCGCGGGCTCGTCCGGGTGGGCGTCCGGCGCGGGTTCGTCGACCACCTCGGGCTCCGCCCGCAAGCTCAGGAGTCGCTCGGCCTCGGCGTCGGCAACGACGCTCTCCCCGGCGCGGCGGCCGATCGCGCCGAACCGCGGACGAGCGTCCTTCGCGACGGCGCGAGCGTTCGCGTCCGCGGCGGTGGCGGTCGCCCGGTCCACGTCGGGTCCCGGCGCCGGTGGCGTCACGCCTTCGGCGGTGGCCGGGATTGGGGCAGGCGCCCCGGCCCGGGCCCCGGGGCGGACGCCCGCGCGCGCGTCGTAACCGGCGCGCTCGGCGGGGTCGCTGAGCACGCGGCACGCGGCGAGGAGCGCCTCTCGCGCGGCCACGCCGTCGCGGCCGCGGGGCGCCGCGCGCTCGGCATGCCGCGCCGCGACGCGCACGACCGCCGGCGACGCCGCCTCATCGATCTGGAGCAGTTCGTAGTAGCTGCGGGCGCGCGGGACGACGCGAGGGCGCCAGCGGAACAAGCCGCGCTCGAGGCGCACGACCGGGCGCTGTTCGGCCGGCGCAGCGACGATCGCCTCGTAGGCGGCGTTGAGCTCCGCCATGCGCCGGGAGTAGTCGGGCTCGTGGACTGCCGAGGCCTTCAGGTCGGCGATGAGGGCCCAGTAAGCCTCCTCGACGAGCTCGCGCGCGGCGCCTAGGCGCAACTGGAGCGTGCGGTAGTGGTCGGCCGTCGCCATGGCATGGGTGCGCGGGTGCCCGAAGACCGCCATATCGCCTCTAGTTCTCGTGCAGGACCTTGATGACGTTCAGCATCACCGGGCCGAGCGTGATGATGAAGAGCGACGGCATGAGGGCGAAGACGAGCGGGACGACCATCTTGACCGGCGCCTTGCGCGCCTGTTCCTCGGCGCGCTGGCGGCGTTTCGTGCGCATCTGCGCCGCCTGGACGCGCAGCACGGCGCCGACGCTCGTGCCGAGCGCTTCTGCCTGGAGGAGCGAGTTCACGAACGTCATCACGTCGGGCAGGTCGATGCGGCGCGCCATGTCCATCAGCGCATCGCGCCGAAGCTTGCCGAGCGTCATCTCGCGCAGCGCGCGCGTGATCTCGTCCGAGAACGGGCCCTTGTAGCGCTCGGAGACGCGGTGGAGCGCGAAGTCCAGGCTGAGCCCTGCCTCGACGCACGTCGTCATGAGGTCGAGCGAGCTCGGCAGCGCGCGCCAGATCTGCTTCTGGCGGCTCTTCGCGGCGACGCGCAGGAAGACGAAGGGCAGCAGGAGCCCGGCAGCGGCCGCGGACAGGGCGACGACGAGCGTGATGGCGCGCAGCGGCTCGCCGGTGATCAGCGCCAGGGCGGCCCATGCGGCGGCGCCGAAGCCGGCCGCGAGCATCAGCACGATGCTGAGGAACTGCGGGAGCGAGGTGCGGTCGCCGGCGGTCACGAGCCAGGCGTTGGCGCGCGTCACGAGGCGCGTCGGGAGGACCGCCGCGAAGGCGTTGACCAGGCCATCGACGACGGGGAAGGCGACCCGCTGCGTAAACGGGTCCGCCTGCTCGAGCACCATCCGCTGCGGCTCCATCAGCGTGCGCAGCCGGGCGTCGGCGCGGCCCTTGCTGAAGGCGTACCACGTGGCGATGAGGAGGACCGAGCTGGCTCCGGTGAGGGCGGCGAGGAAGGGCACCATATTCCGCTCCTAGATATCGATCCGCAGGATGCGCCGCAGGGCGAGGAAGCCGACGAGGTTCAGCGTGCCCCAGATGCCGAGCAGCACGAGCCCCGGGATCGTCGTCCACATGAGCGACATCATCGACGGGTTGATCGCGAAGAAGAGCAGGCCGAGGGCGATCGGCCAGAGCGAGAGGATCACGCCGCTCATGCGCTGCGACGCCGTCAGCGACTGGATTTCGCCCTTGATGCGGTCGCGGTCGCGCATGATCTCGGTGACGTTGTCCAGCACCTCGGCCAGGTTGCCGCCCGTCTGGCGCTGGATGAGGATCGCGGTGACGACGAGGTCAAGGTCCTCGCTGCCGATCCGCTCGTTCATGGCGACGAGCGCGTCCTCGGTGGAGGCGCCCATGTTCATGTCGAACATCATCCGCGCGAGCTCGGTGGAAATCGGCGGCCCCATGCGCTCAGCGGCGACCTCGATCCCTTGCGCGAATGCGAAGCCGGCGCGCTGGGCGTTGGAGATCAACGTGATCGTCTCGGTGAGCTGACGCTCGATCTTGCCGATGCGCGACCTCGCGCGGGCGGAGACCCAGAGCGCCGGCAGCATGAAGCCCGCCGCGGCGAGCACGGCGCCGAGGAGCAGCCCCGGCAGCGAGCGCAGGACGACGACCGGCACGACGAAGAGCGCCGCGGCGAAGAGACAGCGCATGAGGAAGTACTCGCCCGGGCGCACGGTCAGCCCCGCGCGCTCGAGCTGCCGGCGCCAGCGGGCGGCATAGCCCTGGCCGTCGAGGAAGCGCCCGACGAACGCGAGCGACGACGTGCCGGGACGCAGGATGACTTCGCCTTCCCCGCGCGGCTCGACGTCCACGCCGCCCGGCGCCAGCACGCGCAGGCGCTGGTCCGCCGGGCGCAGGCTCAGCCGCCGCGCCGCGTAGGCGGCGAACAGCATGACCGTGACGCTTGCGGTGACGGCTGCGAGCAGGTCCATCAACTCCACCTCGGCAGGGCGATGCCCATCTC
Organism: Dehalococcoidia bacterium; assembly: GCA_035650575.1. Classification (GTDB taxonomy): domain Bacteria; phylum Chloroflexota; class Dehalococcoidia; order DSTF01; family JACRBR01; genus DASRHM01. The sequence goes on from DASRHM010000083.1 coordinate 25,554, forward strand.
GAGATTCACGCCGGCCTTGCGGAAGCGCTCGGCGAACGTGGGGACGATGCCCGTCGGCGCGGCGTGGCCGAGGATCGTGCCGTCGGGGGCGACGCCGGCCTGGTCGAAGCGGAACAGCTCCTGCATGGTCACGGTTCCGCCTTCGAGGCCGGTGACCTCCGAAACGTTGCTGAGGCGCCGCTTGCCGTCCGAGAAGCGCACGATCTGCACGACGAGGTGCAGCGCCGACGCCACCTGCTCGCGGATCGCGCGGACGGGCAGGTCGAAGCCGGCCATCAGCACCATGTTCTCGATGCGGGCGAGGGCGTCTCGCGGGGTGTTGGCGTGCACCGTGGTCAGCGAGCCCTCGTGGCCGGTGTTCATCGCCTGGAGCATGTCGAACGCCTCCGCGCCGCGCACCTCGCCGATGATGATGCGGTCCGGCCGCATGCGGAGGGCGTTGCGCACGAGCGCGCGCTGCGTGACCTCGTTCTTGCCTTCGATGTTCGGCGGGCGCGCCTCCATGGGGATCACGTGCCGCTGCTGGAGCTTCATCTCCACGGGGTCCTCGATCGTGACGATGCGCTCGCGGCTGGGGATGAACTCCGAGATCGCGTTGAGCAGCGTGGTCTTGCCGGTGCCGGTGCCGCCGGAGATGACGATGTTCATCCGCTGCTGCACGCAGGCGCGGAAGAAGTCGGCCATGCTCTGGGTCATCGTGCCGTTCGCGACGAGGTCGGCGACGCGGTACTTGTCCGGGCGGAACTTGCGCACGGTGATGACCGGGTTCGGCACGACCGGGGGGATGACGACGTTCACGCGCGAACCGTCCGGCAGGCGCGCATCGACGTAGGGCGAGGACTCGTCCACGCGCCGCCCCAGCGGCGCGATGATCCGCTCGATGACCCGCATGATGTGGAGGCCGTCGCGGAAGCGGACGGGCGCGGCGTGGATCACGCCGTCGCGCTCGAAGTAGACGTCGTCCGGCGCGTTGACCATCACCTCCGAGATCGAGGGATCCCGCAGCAGCGGGTCGATCGGGCCGAAGCCCACGGCCTCATCGATCACGCGGGAGACGACCTGCTCGCGCTCGTCGCCAAGGATCGCCGGATAGAGCCGGCCGAGGAGCTGGCGCGAGGCCGTCTCCACGGCGGACTTCGCGCGCTCCGGCTCGAGGCGCTCGAGCGCGGCGGCGTCCACCTCCTGGAGCAGGCGCAGGTGGAGGTGATGGACGATCTCCGACCAGTCGGGCGCGTCGGCGCTCCGCAGGCCGGGTGCTGGTCCTGGTGCTGTTTCGATGACCATGGCGCCCCCTAGTTCTCCGCTTTCGACGCGCGCATCCGCGGCAACCACGTGAACGACGCGGACTTCTGGTGCCCGTTCGTCACGCGGCCGCCGGAGATGAGCGTCGCGAGGTCCGTGATGCTGCGCGCGGCGGCGGACTGGGGCGCAGAGGCCACGACGGGGCGGCCGTAGTGCGTCCCCTGCCGCACGCGCTTGTCGTACGGGATCTGCCAGAACACCTCGCGCTGGAAGACGTCGCTCACGGTCGCCGGGCTCACGCTGTCGTCCGGCGACGAGGCGTTGAGCACGATGCGCACGCGCTCGCGTGGCACGGAGAGCGTGTCGAGCGCCTTCAGCGCGTCGATGCTGTCGTGCACGCTCGTGAACTCGGAGGTGGTCACCCAGAGCACCATCGTCGCGACGTCGAGCGCCACCTCGGACACCTCGTTCAGCGTGCCGGAGGTGTCGAGGACGACCTTGTCGTAGTAACGCGCGAGCAGCTCCAGCGACGCGCGCAGCTCATCGGGCTTGATAGCGCGCCACTCGAGCGCGCCCGGGCTCGCGAGCACGTCCAGCCCGAACTCCTCGTGCCGCGCGAGGTACTGGCGCAGGTCGGCCTGCGCGATCTGTCCGTGGTCCCGCACGAAGTCGCGCAGCGTGCGCTCCGGCTTGATGTTGAGCATCGGCGTGACATCGCCGAAGCCGGTGTCGAGGTCGACGACGGCGACCGACGAGCCCTGCGCCGCGAGCGCGACGGCCAGGTTGACGGTGACGGTCGACTTGCCGATGCCGCCCTTCGCGCCGAACACCGTGACGATCGTGCCGACGGCGGGCGCGGGCGCCGGGCGCCCCTGGAGGCGCATGCGGCGCGTCTCCTCCGCCGCCATCGCCTTCACGATGGCGTCGCGCACGGCTTCGGGGCGCACCGGCATCGGCAGGAGGTCCCAGACGCCGGCCCGCATCGCGTTGCGCCAGGCGTCGACGTCGGGGGCGCTCGAGTACGCGATCACGGGCGTCGTCGGGAAGCGCGCGAGGAGCGACTCGATCGTCTGCAGCGGCCGCTCGAGCGGCGCGTTCAGCGCGACGAACATGATGTCCGGCCGCGTGTCCGAGGCGAGGGCGATCGCCTCCTGCCCGAAGCCCGCCTCACCGGAGAAGGTGAGCCCGGACGACCGCACGGCCTGCTTCACATCGAAGCGGGTCTGCAGGTCCTGGTCGATGATGATCGCTGATGGTGTCCGCGCCACTGGTCCTCCGAACTCCGTCCTTGCCGTACCGCCAGTCCGCCTATCGCACCGAGACCGGCACGCGGAGGTCGGTGACCTGCGCCGGCGCGCTCTCGCCGTACGGGCGCAGTGCCAGGGTGATGTCGCCGAGGGCGTCGGCCAGCACGAGCTGCTGCACGTCCTGCGGCGAGAGGGCGAGGGAGACCGTCGAGAGCCCGGGGTCCGGCTTGATGTCGTCCGGCCGCTGCTCGAAGGCCTGGTCATCCGGCGTGTTCCTGCCGTCGGCGGCGCCGGCCGCCGGCGTCCCGAGCGCGACCACGCGCTGCACCTCGGTCTGCTCACGGGCGACGACCAGCACGTTCTGCAGCACCGTCTGGACGTGGAGGAAGTCCTGGTCCGGGCGGTTCTCGTCCTTCTCCTTGATGGTGACGAGCACGTCGACGCGGTCGCCCGGCACCAGCAGCCCGCCGATGGCCGACGTCTCGTCCACCTTCACGGCGACCGCGCGCTGGCCGTCCGGGATCTTGAATGCGAGCTGGTCGGCGCGCTTGTCGTCCGTCGCCGCGGCGACGTGCACGCGTGAGAGCTGCTGGCCGCGCTGGATGTCGGTCGTGGCCGTCTGGCCGACGATGGCCTGCGGGTCGGAGACGGCTTCCGGCACGAGGTCGCCTTCGGCGAACGTCGCGACGCGGAACATGTCGGCGTTGAGCCGCGTGCCCGCGGCGATGTTGTCCTTCGCGACGAGCACCTCGCCCGTCGCGCCGCTTGCCGACGTCGAGCCGTTGTCGTTTCCGCCGACGTTGGCGAGCGCGAGGAAGACGATGACGCCGGTGATCAGCGCGAGCGCCACTCCGCCGAGGAGCAGCCACTTCGTCGTGCGTTCCGGTCCTGCGTTCGCTGCAATGGTGGTCATGCCTGGTCCTCCTGCTCGTTGCCTATTGCACCAGTGAGATGCTGAAGATCGTCGTCGCGTCCGTCGGCGGGCCCGCTTCGTGCCCGGCGAAGATGAGGTTCACGAAGCGCCCCCAGACGACGATGTGCCCGACGCCGCGCCCGGAGCCCGGCACCCGGCACTTCGGGTCGAGGCCGGTCTCGCTCGTCGGGTCGCCGTTGCAGCCTTCGACGTACATGCCGGCGAACGCGTAGATCGGGTAGCCGCTGTTGCCGGACGTTGGCGGATTTTTCAGCACGATGATCGTGATCAGCCGACGGCTGAGCTGCACGCCCTCGGTGTTCGGGTCGCAGTCGCGCGGCTCGTAGACGTCCCTGGTGTCATCCGGCGAGTCGAACGCGAGCGTCACCGTCTCGTCGAACTGCTCGATGCCGTCGCCGTCGGTGTCGCAAGCGCCTTCCTGGGCGAGCCGGGTCGCGAATGCTCGCGCCACCTTCGAGGGGTTTCCGTTCTGGACGCCGACGCAGTCGTACCAGGGGCCGTTCTTGGGCGGGTCGCAGGTGTCGCCGCCGTTGATCCGGCAGCTGCCGGGCGCGCCGGTCACGATCAGGTCCTCCAGCTCCCCGCCGCCGCGCGCGTCGCTGCAGTAGTCGGGGTCCGCCTGGAGGTCCAGGATGCCGCGCGGGTTGCCGTGCTCCGCGCCGTACTCGATGGGGCACGCCTGGGCGATCCGCGGGCGTCCGTCCACATCGAAGCAGGGATCGGTCGTGTTGATCTCGATGGGCACGATGCCGCCGGGTGCCTGCGCGGCCCCGGCGCATGCCTTCGCGTGCGCGCCGATGTCCGGCGCGACCTGCAGCCCGAAGATCTTCGAGAAGTAGGTCTGCGACCCGTGGTCGACGTCGACGGTCACGGCGTCGTCTTTGGCGTCGTGCGGGAAGCAGCTGTTGTCGACCTTCAGCGTCTTGATGTTCGCGTCCCGGGAGCCGCCGTTGCCCGCCTCGTCGTTCTGCGCAAGCGAGCTGCGGGCGGCGGTCGCCGCGTCGCCGGGATTGGGCTTCACGAGCTCGAGCGCGCCCGCGAGCGCCGCCAGATCCGCGTCCTTCTGCGCGCCGCGGCGCTCGCTCTGCCAGACGCTCGCATCGACCGCCACCGCGGAGAGCACCAGGCTGACGGGGATCACGACGAGCGCGATGACGACGAGCATTTGCCCGCGATCGCGGCCGCGGAGCGCGGGGAACAGCCGGCGCATCGCGCGCATCACGGGCACGCCCCTGCCGCGGTGACGTCCGCCTGCGGCACGGAGTGCTCGAGGCGCGTCGTCGCCTTCGGGCTCATGCGCACGGTGAGCGCGCCGGCGCCGAAGAGCGCGTTGAACGTGCCGCCGGTCGCGACGAGGTCGTACGGGTAGCCTTCGCCGCCGTCCTTGTAGATGTAGACCTGCACGCGGTCGCCGACGTGCCCGGTGCCGTCGGGGAAGCACCAGCGCACATCGGCGGGGTCGAGCGTGTCGTTCGCGTTGCCCGCCGCCAGGTCTCGCACCTCCGTGAGCGACGCGCCGACCGCGGCCTGGCGCGCGCCCTCGCGCACGGCCTGCTGGAGGTTGGAGCGCGTGTGCAGCATCAGCGCGAAGACGATGATCACGCCGAGGAAGAGCAGGACGGCCGGGAACATCAGCGCGAACTCGACGAGGTTCTGCCCGCCCTCGGGCGCCAGCGCGCGCTCGCGCAGCGCCGTCGCGAACCGGCGCACCGCCCGGGCGAGCTCGGCCGCGTTCGCATCGATCGCCCAGACGGCGCCGGCGACGAGCGCCGCGGCGATGACATCGATCACGTAGTGCTCGCCGAGGAACACGACGGCGGACGCGACCGCTGCCGCGTACAGCGCGAGCGCGCCGCCGAGCAGCCGGTGCCTGCGGGTCGCGGCCCAGAGCGCGAGCGTCAGCGGCAGCGCGACGTGCAGGCTCGGGAACGCGGCGTAGGCGTTGTTGTCGATGTGCGCCGCGTCCCAGCGCAGCGCCAGGATGCGGACGACGTGCGGGTCGGCGTCCCACGGCGGCCGCATCGGCAACGCGATGAAGATCGCGACCGACAGGTACATGACGCCGAGGTACCACGCGGCGTACGAGCGGAACTCGCCGCGCCACGCGAAGAGCACGAGCAGCGTCACCGCGGCCGGCACGAAGAACCACGACATGTGCACGAACACGGCCGCGTGCTCGAGCGCGCCGTAGTGCCCGCTGTACAGGCGCTCCTGCAGGCCGATGCTCGGCAGCCCGCCGAACAGCGCGCGCTCGTACCGCGCGCCATCGACGGGCGCGCGCCCGTCGTCGGCGAGCGCGCGCAGCGCGACATACGGCAGCGTCAGCGCGGACAGCGCGGCGAACAGCGCAAGCTGCCCGACGATGTTCAGGCGGGACAACCGGGAAGCGCGCCGGCGCACGTTCGGGAACGTCGCCGCGCGGCGAAGTGACGCGTTGATGTGCATGTCGTCGCCAGGAAGCCGAGGGGTGGCGGAGGCGGGTCCGCCACCCCGGAGCTCGCTACGGGATTAGAACGGCGCGCAGGTCGTCGACGCCTTGAAGTCGACGCAGTCCTTCATGCCACCGAGCATGCCGGTGAGCATGCCCTGGTACGCCAGCACGCCGAACGTGATGATCGCCAGGGCGATGAAGCCGCCGAACAGCGCGTACTCGACCAGGTCCTGGCCCCGCTCTTCGCGGTGCAGCCCGGCGATGAAGTTCTGGATCCGGACGTAGAGGTTCAGCATTGATTCGCTCCTTGGTTGTGAAGGTTCGGGTTCGCCCGCCGTCGCGGGCGGGCGGGACTGGTGCGCTCGTGGTTCTGCCCTCGCCGTCACCTCCTTCTTCCGGCAACAGGCCTTGAACCCGGCGCTCCCGAAAACCAGGGAGCTTGCACGGCGCTTGTCGGCGCCGGCGGCAATGCACGATACTCGTCGTGCAACCTGGGGCGGACCGCTCCTGTTGCCTCGGTCCGGGCGGCGGCTACCGCCCGGGCCTCCTCATCTCCAGCGATTGTTGTCGTCCGCGCGCATCACCCGTGCGGTGACGGATCACCTGGCGCATCGGCGCCGCGTTCGGCGTGCGATCGACGCGGCCGGCGCGCCCGCCACGGGCGATCGGCGAGCGAAACATAATTCGCGCAAGAAGCGATTACAAGCGTTTCGCTTAACATACCGGCGAGTTGCGCTGCCTGCGCGCGGAGGATGTCAAGCGGTGCCCTGGGCGAGCACGGCATCCGCGCTCACGCGGGCGCCGACGACGAAGCGCGCGCAGCCGACGGCGAACTCGTCGCCCGGCTCGAGGACCATCACGTCGATCGGCCGGCCGTTGAACAGCGTCGGCCGCGCGCCGCCGATGTGCCGCAGGCGCAGGTTGCCATCGGCGACCCAGACGGTGGCGTGGCGCGACGCGACGCGATCATCGGCCGGCACGTGGATGTCGGCGTCGCGCGCGGTGCCGATCGTCAGCGGCGTGCCGCGCACCTCGAACGCGCGCGTGGCGCCGTCCTCGGTTACGCGCAACAGTTGCACCGCGCGTTCTTCGGCGCGCTCGCCGGCGAGGGCGCTCGCACGGGGCGCCGGCACGGGCAGGTCGGCGACCTGCCCGGCGTGGCGGTCGCGCTCGCGCTGGGCGCGCGCGCGCCCAGCCGCCCGCACCGACCAGAGGGCGACGGCGGCGGCCGCCGCCAGGCCCGCGGCCGCGAGCGCGACGAGGCCCAGCGCCGTGCCGGACACGCCGGAGGACTTCGGCGGCGCCGCGGCAGGCGCCGCAGGCGGCGGCGCGGGCGCGGCGCCGCGCGCGAACTTCACCGCGTCCGAGGTGGCGATGACGCCGCCGACGTCCGCCGCGATGCGGATCGCCGTCTCGCGCCCGTCGGCCGGCGCGCCGGCGCGCAGCGCGAGCACGTACTGGCTGCGCAGGAGCGCGCCGATGGCGGCGTAGGTGCGCGCGACATCGAACTGCGTCGCCGCGAACGCCGCTCCGCGCGACTCGGCGGCGAGCTGACGCAGGTAGCCGGCGTCGGCGGCATCGCCATAGGCGACGGTGAAGACCGGCACGCGCGCGCCGCGCACGGCGCGCAGGGTGCCATCGGCCGTCGCCGAGAGGTCGGTCGTGTCGTTCTCGCCGTCGGAAAGCAGCACGACCGCCTGGCGGGGCAGCCCGGAGGCGCGCGCGGCGTAGGCCGCGGTCTGCACCGCCGCATACAGCGCGGTCGGGCCGCCGGCCTCGAGGCGGTCGATGCCGGCGGTGAGTGCGGTGCGGTCGGCGGTGAAGGGCACGATGACGTGCGGCTCGTCGCTGAAGGCGACGATCGCCGCCTGGTCGCCCGGCCCGAGCTGGTCGATGAGCTGCGCCGCCGCCGCGCGCGCCGAGGCGATCGGCGCGCCCTGCATGCTGCCCGACGTGTCGATGACGATGGCGATGCCGAGCGGCAGCGATGCGTCCTGGGCGGGCGTCACCGCGGCGACATCGACCGGCTCGTCGCCGGCGACGCGGAACGCCTGCACGGGGAGTTCGGCGGCGGGCACGCCCTCCGGCGTGAGCACCGTGACGACGGCGCGCAGGTCCGGGTACGCAGACGCGTCGAACTGGTTGACGACGACGCTGGCGCCCGGCGTCTGGGCACGGCCCGCGGGCGCGCGGGACCACGACACCAGCAGCGCGGCGGCGACGGCGAGCGGGATCGCCACGCGGCGACAGAGCGGCGTGCGCAGGGCATGCGTGATCATCGGCCGCCAGCATAGCGCCGGGCGCAGCGTTTTTCGGCCCCGCGGGTTGACATGATTGACACGCGGGCGCGGCGGCTTCGCTATCATCGCTCGCGGCGCGCAAGGAGGTGTCCCATCACGACGCTCATCGCTGGACCCACGCAGGAAGACCACGCGTCCGAGCCGCTGTCAGTCGACGAGCTCGGCGTCAACCGCGCGATCGTCCGTGACATCGCGCTCAAGACGCTGTTCTACGACGGGCGCGCATCACGGCCGCAGCTCGCGCGCGCGCTCAAGCTTTCGCTGCCGGCGGTCGATGACGTCGTGCACACGTTGACGCGCGACGGGCTGGCGGCGCCGTACGTCGGGGAGACGACCGACGGGCAGGCGTACGCGCTGACGGCGCTCGGCTACGCGCGCGCCGAGGAGGCGCTGCGACGCAACAGCTACGTCGGGCCGGTGCCGGTGCCGCTCTCCGCGTACGTGGCGCAGGTGCGGAAGCAGGGCACCGGCGACGCGCGGCTCGTGCGGAACGACGTGGCGCGCGCGCTCTCGGCGCTGGTCCTTCCCGAGGCGACGGTGCAGCGGATCGCCTGGGCGGCGGAGTCGCGCAAGCCGCTGCTGATCCATGGCGCATCGGGGAACGGCAAGACGACGATCGCGCACATCCTCGGCGGGCTGCTCGGCGGCACGATCCGGATCCCGTACGCGATCGAGATGATGGGCCAGATCGTGCGGGTGTTCGACGAGTCGAAGCACCGCGCGGTGGCGCGGGAGGACGGCGGCGCCGAGGACGACCTGCGGTCGCGGGGCGACCGCCGCTGGGTGGAGGTCGAGCGCCCGGTGATCTGGTGCGGCGGCGAACTCAACGCATCCAGCCTGGAGCTGACGTACGACGCGGACACGCGCCTGTACGAGGCGCCGCTGCAGCTCAAGGCGAACGGCGGCATCCTCATCATCGACGACCTGGGCCGGCAGCAGGTGCCGGCGGTGCAGCTCCTGAACCGCTGGATCGTGGCGCTCGAGTCGCAGGTGGACCACCTGACGCTGCACACCGGCCAGATGGCGGAGATGCCCTTCGACGTCGTGCTGGTCTTCTCGACCAACCTGCCGCCGGAGCACCTGGCGGACGAGGCGTTCCTGCGCCGCATCCGCTACAAGGTGCGGGTCGAGAACCCGACGGCGGACGAATTCCGCGACATCTTCCGGCGCGAGTGCTACGCGCGCGGCGTGCTGTGCGATGAACGCATCGTCGAGGACGTGCTGCGGCGCTGGTACGGGGACGGGCGCGAGCTGCGCGGCTGCCACGCGCGCGACATCCTCGACGGGGTCGCGGACCTGCTCGGCGCGCCGGCCGGCGCGCGCACGAGCCTGACGCCCGAGCTCGTCGACGAGGCCTGCGCCGCCTACTTCCTGTAGGGTTGCCGGGCGGGAGCCTTGTCAACTTCCGCCCGGCGGGAGTAGACACCGCGCCGCGCCTGGCGGTACGATCGCCCCGCCGCCCGGCGGGGCGCGGTGACCAGTGGCTATGCAGTCGATACTACGGCGCGCGGGATGGGCGCTCGCCGGAGCGCTGGCGATCGGCGTGATCGCCGTGGCCGCGCGCGGCGCGCACAGCGGCCCGCTCGACCCGCCGGGCACGCCCGGGCCGACGATGCTCTCCCTCGACCACCTGCCGCCGGACTGGATGCTCAAGCTGTCGGCGGCCAACGGCTGCAGCTCGCAGCGCTTCGAGTGCGTGATGCTGCGCGTGATCTGCAACCCGAACTGCCACTTCAACTTCGAAGGCGTGCTGGACCACGAGACCGGCCTCGTCTGGCAGCGCGACCTGACCGGGACGCAGACCGGCCGCACGTGGTCCCAGGCCGTCACTGATTGCCTGAACTTCCAGGGCGGGGGGAAGTACGGCTGGCGGCTGCCGACGATGGCCGAGGCGGCAAGCCTGATCGACCCGAACGTCGTCGGGCCGGCGGTGTCATTCCCGCCCGGCGCGCCGTTCATCAACGTGCCATTGGTCCCGTGGTACTGGACCGCGACGCAGGATTTCAGCAACGGCAACGGCCGCGACGTGTTCGCCGTGTACTACCTCTCCGGCAACGGCACGCCGGGGTTCGTGATCGCCGACAGCGTCGGTGGCTCGCCATACGGCGCCATGTGCGTGCGAGGCGCCGAATGACGCGCGAGGTACGGCGATGAGGTTGCTGCTCGGACGCGCGGGATGGGGCGTCGCCGGCGTGCTGGCGATCGTGCTCGCGTTGATGGCGTCGCGCGCGGCGCACGGCGGTCCGATCGACCCGCCGGCGCCGGTCGGCAGCACGTTGCAACCGCTCGATGAGCTGCCGCCGGACTGGGTGCAATTCCTCGACTCGGCCAACGGCGACGGCAACGGCTGCGGGTCGTCGCGGTTCGACTGCGTGATGCCGCACCAGTCGTGCGTGAACTCGATCTGCTTCACGGCCTATGAGGGCGTCCTCGACCACGAGACGGGCCTGGTCTGGCAGCGCAATCTGAGTAATTACGCGCTGCAGAGCTGGGAGAGCGCCGAGCAGGGATGCGGCAACTTCACCGGCGGCGAGCGCAAGGGCTGGCGGTTACCGACGGCCGCGGAGCTGATGTCGCTGCTCGACCCGACGGTCGTGTCGCCTTCCCCGTCGCTCCCCGCCGGCCACCCGTTCCAAAACGTGCCCTCCCAGAGCGCATTCTGGACATCGACGCGCGATCTCACCGGCGCGACGTTCTGGGTCGTGCGGCTGTCAGGCTTCAACCCCGGCGTCCCCGGCGATGCCGAGCCTGCGAACATCGCGACCGCGAACGGCGCCTGGTGCGTGCGGGCGGCGGACTGAACGGGCCGCGGCGGCGCGCCGCATCGCAGCGCGACGGGTTGTCGCGCCCGGGAGGCAGGGCGTAGGATCGGCGCCGCTGAACGTGTGAGGTGACCCCATGCGGCGCGTGATCGACCGGCTCGGCTGGGGCGCTGCGGCGGCGCTCGCGATCGCGCTCGTCGCCGTGATCGCGGGCGCCGTGCGGGCGGGCCCGCTCGACCCGCCAGGCGCGCCGGGAAGCACGCCGGGCGTCCGGCTTCCGGGGACGCCCATCACGCAGCCGGGGTCGTTCCCGATCGTGATCAACCAGCCGGGCTCGTACTACCTCGCGGAGAACATCACGGGGGTGTCCGGGCAGGACGGGATCGATATCGCCGCGAACGACGTCACGCTGGACCTCAACGGCTTCACGGTAAAGGGCGTCGTGGGATCGCTGCACGGGATCAACGTGTCGCTCGAGAACGACGTTGTGATCCGGAATGGGACGGTCACGGGCTGGGGACAGAACGGCATCAACACCGTCAGTGGCACACATGGGAGAATCGAAGGCATCATCGCCTCGTCCAACGCGGGGGACGGGATCACGTTCGGCTTCACGTACAGCGTGCTGCGCGACTGCCAGGCGTACGGCAACGGCAACCGGGGCGCGACGATCTTCGGGTCGTCGAGCCTCATCGAGCACTGCTCGTTCAGCAACAACGTTGGTCAGGGGGCGCAGGTGACGGGCGGGGTGAACCGCATCGCTGACAACCTGTTCGCGTCGAACGGCGCGAACGGCTGCTGCACGGGGCTCTGGGTGACGGGCGCATCCAACGTCATCGAGCACAACACGGCGCTTGCGAACGGCTTCTACGGCTTTTGGTTCGACGGTCCGACGAACATCGCCGTCGCGAACCTGGCGTCGTTCAACCTCAACGGCCCGTTGGGCGCGCAGTACAACATCACCGGCAGCTGCGGCGACTGCGATATCGCGGCGATGAACACGGCGGGGAACGCGCCGACCTACTGGGCGAACATCGACCGCTGACCTCGCGCCAGCGCGACGCGGGGACCGACGCTAGGGGCTCGCGTCCTCGCGGCGCGGCCAGAGCTTCCAGGCGAGCGCGCCGTAGACCACCGCATCGAGCGCCCAGTTGACGGCGCTGATCCCCGCGAGCTTCTTCGCCGGCGCGCCGCGCTCGACATCCAGGTACGGGAACCACATCCGGTCGAGGACGACGTGCGAGGCGACGAGGAGCGCGCCGAGCAGCGCGTCGCGGACGAGGTCGCGGTGGCCATCGGCGTTGCCGGCGCTGATCAGCCCGCCGAAGCCGGCGAGGGCGCCGGCGGTGAGCGCGAACTCGAGCGTGTGCGTGCCCTGGCGGTGGAGGCGCCAGGGGTCGCGATGCAGCACGGCGCCGGCGATGACGTCGGCATCGGGCAGGCTCGAGGCGACGGTCGCGGCGGCGAGGCCGAGCGGCGAGCGGACGCCGAGCCTGCGGGCGAGCGCGACGCCGAGCAGCGTGTGGCCGATCGGCGTCGACACGCTACTGGCCGGGGGTCGGCGTGAACTTGGCGCCGCCCGCATCCGGGTTCGGCACCAGGACGCTCGACGCCTGCCCGAGCTGCGAGCCATCCCAGGCGTAGGTGGTCTTGCGCAGTTGCGTCGGGCAGCACAGCGGGTCGTCGGTGCCGTAGGCGGCCTGCGTCTCGACGAGCTGTCCGTTCTCGACGGCGACGGTGATGCCGCTGCCACCGACCGGCTGCGCGTTGACGGCCAGGAGCTGGCGCGTGCCCGATGACGTGGGCGCGAGCACGAGGAATCCCAGGTTCCCGAGCGTGCCGCCGGAACTGACGGGGACGATCGCCTCGGCGTTGGCATCGCCGGTGAGGTCGGCGTAAAGCACGTCGTCCTGGCTCAGCTCGCCGCCGGTGGACGAGAGGAATGCCTTCACGATCGGGTCGGTCGCGAGGTCAACGGTGCGGATGTCGATGGGTGCCGGGGTGCTCGTGGCCTCGGGCGCCGGCGTGGGACTGTCGGAGACGGGCGTATGGTCATCGCCGACGCTGCCAATGCACGCGGCGAAGACGGGGAGGGCGAGGAAGACCACGAGGGCCGCGAGGAGGGGGCGCCGGAACATCGGCGGCAGTGTAGGAGCGTCGGCGAGGGGGCGGCAAGCGGCGGTCGTGGATCCGCCCCCGGAACTCGTCGAGGGCCGTGGAGTCGGTGCGCGGGATGTGGATCCATCGCGTGCCCGTCAACGGGACGCGCGCGCTCCGGCAAGCCCGTGGCGGGCGGCGTAGGCCGCCGCTTCGGCGCGGCGGCTCATGCCGAGCTTGTTGAGGATGTTGTGCACGTGGCGCGACGCGGTCGACGGCGCGACGACGAGGTCCGCGGCGATCTCGGCGTTCGTCTTCCCCTGGGAGAGCAGCGCGAGGACCTGCAGCTCCCGCGCCGACAGCGCCGGACGGTCGCCGATCTTCGCGTCGGTGCCGTTGCGCCGCGTCGCGGGCGCCTCCTGCGAGCGCATGAAGCCGACGATTTCGCGCGTGATGTCCTCGCTCGTGCAGGGAAGGAGCCAGTTCCCGGGCGAGACGACGAGCCGCGCCGTTGGGATGCCGGCGGCGACTTCGCCCACGACCGGCACGGTGAACGTCGCCGCATCCTCGCGCGCGAGCACGAGCGTCGGCGCGCGGACGACGGCGAGGTCGCACGATACGTCGTGGGTGCGCAGCGCCTCGCGGAAGCGCGGGAACTCGTCCTGCCGGATCGACGCGCGCATCACATCGGCCCACGCCGTGCCGTACGCGGCGCGCTCCGCGTCCCAGCCGCCGACGACGGCGTGCGCGAGCGTGCGCAGGTACATCTCCCAGTCACGCGTGGCCAGCGACGAGACGGCGCGCAGCGTCCCATCGCCGCGAACGGCCGCGGTGCTGATGGTCGGGATCCAGAGGATGAGCCGCGTCACGCGTTCCGGATGGGCCGCCGCGTAGTGGATCGTCACGCGCGCCGCGTCGGCGCTGCCGTAGAGGGCGAACCGCTCGAGCCCGAGCGCCTGGGCGACCGCGTCGATGTCGCGCGTGAACCCGTCGAGGCTCAGGTCATCAACGCCGTGGTCCGAGCGACCGCATCCCCGCGGGTCGTAGACGATGAGGCGCGCGGCGGCGCTCACGTCCTCCGGATGTGACGCCGTGAGCGGGCTCGTGAAACCGACGGTGAAGTTCGACCAGGGGATGCCGGTCGCATAAATCAGTGGTTCGCCCTGGCCGAGCTCAGTGAAGGCGATGCGCACGCCGTCGGCGGCGCGCGCATAGCGGATGGGATACGGCATGACAGGGCAAGTATAGGCCCGGCCGCCCGGCCCCGCCGCAGGCGCCAGCGCGCCGTCCTCTGCGCGCGAGACAGGATCCCGGCGCGAGGACGGCGCGCGGCCGTACCTCAGTCGCTGTGCCCGTGGATGGCGGCCGTGCCGGGGAGGCACGAGACGTCCGGGTTCCAGTCAGCGAACGTGCCCGCCGGGTTCTTCGTGAATACCCACGCATGCAGCACGTACACCCCCAGGCCGGCGTTCAGGTGCAGCGGGAGATCCTCCGGCGTCAGCCCGCGCAGCACGGGCAGCTCGCGGTGGCCGTCCGCATCGAGCGGGTGCGCGGCGTCCCACGGCGCCTGCGGGACGATGTACTCCACCGCTCCGAGGTGCAGGCGCCCGTTGGGGTCCTGCTGATACACCATCGCCTCCGGCTGTGTGGGGTCGAGCGTCAGGTCCATGAGGCCGGTGTTGATGTAGTGGATACCCATGCCGCCGGTCCCGGGCAGCTCGAAGCACTGGTCGAGTCCGGGCTGCGGCTGCCACCCCGCATCGAACGCGGTATCCGGGTTGTGGAACTTGCCGACCGACGCCTTGAGCGCGGCGGTGCCCGACGCGCCCTTCGAGGCGGCCACGTTGGCAGCGAAGAACGACGCGGCGCCCGCGACAACGGCGGTTAGCGCCGTCGCGATCGCGAGCTTCCATTGAATCTGCATGTTGGTCCTCCTGCGGGGGAATTGTGCGGTGAACGCAGTTCGAGTCTGACCCTCGCAGGGCGCGGGCAACATCGTCCGGTCGGTGGAAACGTGCGCGCGAGCGCTCCACCGTACGGTGTACGGACGGACGCTGGCCGGCGACGCGAGAGGACCAGGAATGGTGGGCGGTACAGGACTTGAACCTGTGACCTCTTCCGTGTGAAGGAAGCGCTCTTCCAGCTGAGCTAACCGCCCGCGCGTGGTAGCGCATTCTAGCAAACAGGCGCACGCACGACGGCCGCGCGGCGCGCCGCCGGGAGGCGCCGTCCGGTGCGCGATGCTGCTTGTAGGCGCCGCGATGCGGTTGGTACAATCCCGCAGCCTTCCGTGACCCGCCGGCATCCCGCGGGACCCGCGTTTCACAGGGCGGCCGCGAAGGCCAGGCGACCGCTGCCGAGGTGGCGGAACGGCAGACGCGCTGCGTTCAGGGCGCAGTGTCCGCAAGGGCGTGTGGGTTCAAATCCCACCCTCGGCACCAGGACAACCGCATAGTCGCGCGAAGCGCACGCGCTTGTAGCTCAGTGGATAGAGCGCTGCCCTGCGGAGGCAGAGGTCGTGGGTTCGAGTCCCGCCAAGCGCGCCACCCCAACTTCTGGCAGCGTAGCTCAGGGGTTAGAGCAACCGGCTCATAATCGGTAGGTCGTTGGTTCGAATCCAACCGCTGCTACCAGCGCACTCCGGGCGGCCGCAGAGGCCGCCCTTCGCGTGCGCGCCGAAAGGCGTATGGCTCCCGCCGGCACCGCGCGCCTACATCGAAGGAGAGACCGCGCGAGGCGCACCAAGGGAGGACGGCGAGATGGATCTGACGCTCGAGCGCAACGAGATCGACGTGCTGCACCGCGTCCTGACGCAGTACCTGTCTGACCTGCGGATGGAGGTGCGGGACACCGAGGACTACGACTTCCGCCAGCGCCTGAAGCGCGAGGAAGAGACGGTGAAAGCGATCCTCGACCGCCTGGGTAGCGTCCCCGCGCAGGGGGCGCCATCGCCGTAGCGCTCACACCTCGAGGCGGAAGCCCTGCCCGCGCAGCGTGGTGATGTAGCCGCGCTCGCCGCCGGCCTGCACCAGGCGCTCGCGCACGCGGCGCACGAGCGCATCGAGCGCCTCTTCCGACACGCCCTCGGCGTGCGCGTCCGGCCACACGTGCGCGATCAGCTCCTCGCGGCCGACGACCTTGCCGCTGCGCTCATAGAGGTACGAGAGCAGCCGGAACTGCTCGTTGGAGAGCCCCGGGCGCGCCTCGACGCCGTGGACGTAGACGCGGCGCGATTCGAGGTCGACGCGCAGGCGCGGCGGCTCCGCGGGCACGACGTGCTCGGGCGAAGGAACGGCCGACTCGACCGCGTGCGCCGGGACGCCCGCCGTCGCGAGCGCCGGCGCCGCGGGCACGCCTCCGGCGGGCGCGCCGGACGTCCGGCGCCGCCAGACGAACGCGGCGGCGGCGAGCGCGCCGAGCGCCAGGACTGCGGACGGGACGCCGACCGCGATGGGAAGCAGGGAACGTCCGCCGCCGTCGGCCGACGTTGCCGTCTGAGGCTCCGGCGCGCCGCGCGGCCCCGCTTCGACCGCGAGCGGGTGCGACACGAGGGCGCCGACGCTGGCGGTCGCCGTGTACGAGCCGCGGCCGGCGAGCGGGAGCTGCGCGCCGGCGATGCCGTCGACCGTCGCGGCGTTCGCGGTCACGACGGTCGTGCCCGAGCCGGTCAGCGTGAACCGCACGGTAGTGCCGTCGGGCACCGGGTTCCCGTTTCGGTCGAGCACGGGGCCGGCGACGAGCCCGACCTTCCCGGCGTCGGCGGGCACGTTGCCCGTGCTCTGGCCGAACACCGACACGCGCAAATCCTGATCCGGATCCGGCTGGACGGCATCGGCGACGCTGTAGAAGATGCCTGACACGTCGACCGGCGAGTGGCCGCGTGGCGTGACATCGCCGAAGAGCGCGCGGAAGCCGCTGTCGATCGCCGGCTCGGTCTTGCCGTAGACGGCGAAGTACGCGGCGAGCTTGCTGATCTCCGTCGAGTCGAGGTGATAGGGCACCGTGTAGGCGATCGCGACGAGCGACTTGTTGCGCACGTCGACCGGCGCGGAATCGAGGAAGCGCTTGACGGCGCCGGACGCCGGGTACTGGTTCGGGTTGTAGTCGGCGATGGCGAAGATGATCCATGCGGCGTCGGCCACCTGCTTCGCGACGGCGGCGTTCTCCGGAGCATCAGGCTGGGACAGCCAGGCGTCGAGCGCGCCGAAGCTGATGGTGCTGACGTCGCCGGGCTTCAGCCGGCCCTCTCCGTCCGGGCCGTAGAGCCGGAGCAGTTCGTCCTGCAGGGACGACGCCGTCTTGATCCGATAGGGATAGCAGTCCGCCCAGCACTCGGCGATGAGCACGTGCTCCGGCGAGAGCGGCCCGCGCGGCAGGCGCGCGCGCAGCTCGGCGACGCTCGCCGGCTGGATCAGGGTGAGCGCGTCGTCGGAGAGCGCACGCATGGCGTCGGTCGCCTGCCCCGCGGCCGCGGCGGCGCGGTCCGGGTCCGCGAGCACATCGGCCAGGCGCAGCGACGGGTACAGCCGCACCTTTTCGGCGACGACGTGGCGGACGGCGTCATCGACGCGGCGGCGGAAGTCAGGGTCTTCGCTGTACTGCTCGCGCATGTACAGGATGCTGTCCTGGATCATCGGGAGCTGGTTGTCCTTCCAGCCGGGGTGCGCGGGGTCGGCGTAGAACTCGATGAGCGGCAGCAGGTCGCTCCCGGCCATCAGCGCGTCGCGGACGACGGTGCGGTTGGGGAAGTCGGGCTGGCCCTCCTGCTGGGCGTACCACTTCTTCACGGCCGGGACGCCAAGCGAGTCGCTCATCACGAGGTGGTCGTTGCGCCAGGCGGCGAACTCGGGCAGCGCCATCAGCGTGGCGAACGCGGGCGCATCGAGCGAGATCGGGCGCGTGAACGGCTCCGCGCCTCCAGCGACGAAGTTGCGGTAGCGGATGTGCGAGACCATCATCGCGTCCGTCGTGCCGAGCGGGTCGGCGCCATCGCTGCGGTCCACCTCGGCGAACGGCGCGAGCTCGAGCGCGCGGAGCTGGTCGAGCGACTTGTTGACGGTCGGCACCTCGTTGTCCGTCGAGCGGTCGCTGCCGCCGTGGCCGGGGAAGTGCTTCGCGACGGTCAGCATGCGTCCGGCGCTGCCTTCGTGGACGCCGCGGATGTAGGCGCGCGCCAGCTCGCCGACCCAGGTCGCGTCGCCGCCGAACGCGCGCGTGCCGATGTCGCCGCTGCCGCCGGAGCGCGGGCTGGCGAGCACGTCGGCGACGGGGCCGAGCAGCATATTGATGCCCGCGGCGCCCAGCTCGCTGCCCTGCGCGTGGCCGACGTCGTAAGCGTGCTGTTTGCTCCACGTCGCGCCGACGGTCATGTTGTCAGGCAGCGGCGAATAGCCGTTCGTGATGTTGCTGAACGGGAAGAGGTCGCCCTCGTTGTCGGTGGCGATGAGGAGCGGGAGGAAGTACTCGCCGCTGCCGTCGGCCCGCCGGCTCGCCTCGTACGCGCGCTGCTGCAGGCCGTTGGTGAGCGCGGCGAGCTGGCGGGGCGTATCGCCGCGGTTGACCACGTTGCCGTTGCTCGCCGTCACGATAACGGCGCCAACCCTGAAGTCGCGAATGAGCCCGGCGATGTCGGACTGCGCCGAGACGTCATCGCCGACGAAGTTCACCATCACCAGCTGGCCCACGCGCTCGTCGATGGTCATCGAAGCGACGACGCGCGCGGCCGTGGCATCGAGGTCGGGCGTGGGCGTGGGCTCCTGCGCGGCGGCGCCGCCGCCGGGCCGCGGCGAAAGCGCGATCGCGAGCGCCAGCGCCAGGACGAAGATCGCCCGCGCCCGCAGCCTCCTCCGCGTGCCGCGCTTCCTGCGCCCGAGTCGCATCAGGCGGATTATGCCACTGCCTCGAAGCGAGGAGATAGTCGCGGATGCGAGGCGTCGGGGCGCGCCCTACAACTCGAGGCGCGTGCCGACCGAGTTCGGGATGTAGGCGTCGGCGAAGCGCTGCGCCAGGACGTGCTGCGCGCGCCAGCCGGTGCAGTGCGCGGGGACGACGAAAGCCGGCGCCAGCGCGGCCAGCGCCTCGACCGTCGCGGGGATGATCGGCTCGAAGAGGGGGCCACTGAGATGGAACCCGCCGACGACCGCGTACAGCTCCTGCACGCCCGTGAGCTTGCGGGCGTAGCGGAGCGTATTGACGATGCCGGCATGCCCGCAGCCCGTGAGCACGACGAGGCCCTTGTCGCGCACGTGGACGATCAGCGCCTGGTCGTCGAGCGTGAGCGGGTCGGGCTGCCACGCGCCGTCTCGCAGCGCCTGCTGCACGGGGAATCCCTTCTCGAACTCGGTCGTGCGGTCGACCTCGCCTGTGACGAGCAGCGAGCCATCGAAGAGGAACGACGGGTGCCGGTCCTCGATGATTTCGAAGCCGGCGCCCGTCAGCGCGCCGCGGCTCGTCGAGGGGATCTCGATCGCATCGCGGCCGGGGATGGCGATGCGGCGCTGCGTCCAGAAGTCCGGGTGGATGATCACCGGGAGGTTGGCGCGCCCGAGCGCGCGGGCGATGCCGGAGAGGCCGGTGGTGTGATCCATGTGCCCGTGGCTCATCACGATCACCTCGACGTCCTTCGGCGACAGGTCGAGCCGGCGCATGTTCCCGATGACGCCGTCTGGCGTGAGGCCGGCGTCGAACAGGATGCGATGCTCGGTGCCGCCCTTCGCCACGGTGACGAGCGCCGAGAAGCCGTGCTCGGCCTGCAGGGCGTCGAACGTTTCGCCGCCGACGAGCGTCGGCGCCGGGAGGCGCGGCATGTCGCCGCGCCCGGGGTCGGCGAGCCCGCCGCGACGCTTCGCGGGGCCCTCGCTCTGCATGAGCGCGTCGCTCACGTTGTCCATCAGCAGCGTGATCGCGACGGAGTCCACGGGATCGAGCGCGAAGGTGGTTACCAGCGGACGCTCCTTCGGGCCGCGCGCGCCGTCAATCGAGCTGCGCGAGGAAGTTGCGGTACATGCGCAGACCGGCCTCGCCGGACTTCTCCGGGTGGAACTGCGTCGCGACGATGTTGCCGCGCGCGATGACGGAGGCGAAGCGCACGCCGTACTCGGTCTCGCCGATGATCACCGATTCATCGTCGGGCACCGGGACGTAACTGTGCACGAAGTAGAAGTAGCTCTCGTCCGGGATGCCTTCGAAAATCGGGTGGGGGCGCGTCTGGCGCACCTGGTTCCAGCCCATGTGCGGCACCTTCTGGCCCGCGGGCAGGCGCTTGAGGCGGCCGGGGATGATGTCCAGGCATGCGTGCTCGCCGCCCTCCTCGCTGACCGAGAGCAGCGCCTGCTGCCCCATGCAGACGCCGAAGAAGGGCCGCGCGGAGGCGATGAACTCGCGCACCGGCCCGACCATGCCCGACTCGCGCAGGTTGCGCATGGTGTACTCCGCTGCGCCGACGCCGGGCAGGATCATCGCGTCCGCGGCAGCGACGGCGGCCGGATCCGCCGTGACGCAGGGCTCATGGCCCACGTGGGCGACGGCGCGGGCGACGCTGCGCAGGTTCCCCGCACCGTAATCGACGATGACGACGCTTGGCGGCATGGCATCGCAGTGTAGCGGACGCGCCGCCGCGGGGAGCATCGACCCAGCACGGCCGCCGTCCTAGACTCAGGCGTGGCCACGCAGACGGAGACCCGCGAGTACGAGCAGGCGAAAGCCCGCGTCGAGGAGCTGCGGTCGCTCATCGCCTACCACGAGCACCGCTACTTCGTGCTGGACTCGCCGGAGATCTCGGACGCCGAGTTCGATGCGCTCGTGCAGGAGCTGCGGGCGCTCGAGGCGAAACATCCGGAGCTGATCACGCCGGACTCGCCGACGCAGCGCGTGGGCGGGGCGCCGGTCGAGACGCTGGGCATCGTCGAGCACCGGGTGCCCTTGCTGTCGCTGGCGAACGCGTTCAGCGAGGACGACCTGCGCGCCTGGCACCGGCGCGTCGCGGCGCAGATCGAGCGCGACGACTTCGCGCTGGTCTGCGAGCCGAAGATCGACGGGCTCGCCGTCGCGCTGGTGTACGAGGACGGGCGGCTGACGACGGCGGCGACCCGCGGCGACGGCATGCGCGGCGAGAACATCACACAGAACGTGCGGACGATCCGCTCGGTGCCGGCGCGCCTGAAGGGCAGCGTCCCGCCGCGCTTCGAGGTGAGAGGCGAGATCTACATGACGAAGAGCGGCTTCGAGAAGCTGAACTACGAGCGCGGCGAGGCGGGGTTGCCGCTGTTCGCCAGCCCGCGCAACTCCGCCGCCGGATCGGTGCGCCAGCTCGACCCGAAGGTGACGGCGTCGCGGCCGCTCGACATCTTCCTGTACCAGCTCGGCTGGATGGAAGGCGCCGAGCCGCCTGCGACGCACCACGAGGCGCTCGAATGGATCGCGTCGCTGGGGTTCCGCGTGAACCCGAACATCCGGCGCTTCGAGACGATCGACGAGGTTGCCCGCTTCTGCGCGGAGTGGACAGAGAAGCGCGATTCGCTGGACTACGAGATCGACGGCATCGTGGTGAAGGTCGATTCGCTCGCCTACCAGCGGCAGCTCGGCGCCGTGGGGCGCGAACCGCGCTGGGCGATCGCCTTCAAGTTCCCGCCGACGCAGGCGACGACGAAGCTGTTGCGGATCGACGTGAACGTCGGACGCACGGGCACCCTGAACCCCTTCGCGGTGCTGGAGCCGGTGAAGATCGCCGGCGCGACGGTGCAGCTCGCGACGCTGCACAACGAGGACGACATCCGCCGCAAGGACATCCGCGAGGGCGACACGGTGATCGTGCAGCGCGCGGGCGATGTCATCCCGCAGGTGGTCGGCCCGGTGCTGAGCAAGCGCACCGGCGGTGAGAAGGTGTTCCGCATGCCGCGCAAATGCCCTGCGTGCAAGACGCCCGTCGCGCGGGCCGAGGGCGAGGCGATGTACTACTGCCCGAACCGGCAGTGCCCGGCCCAGCGCTTCCGCCTGCTCGAGCACTTCGTCGGGCGCGGCGCGATGGACATCGACGGCATCGGCGAGTCGCTGGCGGCGCAGCTCATGCGGGCGGGACTCGTGCAGGACGGCGCAGACCTGTACTACCTGAAGGACCACCGCGACGAGCTGCTCGGGCTGGAGCGCCTGGGCGAGAAGAGCGTCGACAACCTGCTCGCGTCGATCGAGGCGAGCAAGCGGCGGCCGCTCGCGCAGGTGATCTTCGCGCTCGGCATCCGCCACGTCGGCGGCGAGGTGGCGTCAATCCTGGCGAACCACTTCGGGAGCATCGACGCGTTGATGGACGCCGAGACGCATGACATCGACGCGATCCCGGGGATCGGCACGAAGATCGCCGAGAGCGTGCGCGAGTTCTTCACGCTCGAGGAGAACCGCCGCATCATCGACAAGCTGCGCGCGGCGGGGGTGAACCTGCGCGAGGAGTCGGGGGGCGCGCGCGAGGGACCGCTGAGCGGGCTGACGTTCGTGATCACGGGGCGGCTCGAGCGCTTCTCGCGCGACGCGGCGGAGGCGCTGGTGAAGCGCCACGGCGGCGCCGCCGCATCGAGCGTCACGAAGAAGACCGATTACCTCGTGGTCGGAGCCGAGCCGGGGTCGAAGCTCGCGAAGGCGCAGCAGCTCGGCACAACGATCCTGGACGAGGCCGGCTTCATCGCGCTGCTGCGCGAGCGCCACATCGAGCTGCCGGCGTAGCGGTCAGGCGACCTGCTCGTCCTCGCCGGCCGCGAACGCTTCCTCGTCGTGGTCGATGTGGTCGTCGGAGATCGCGTGGGCGCCGCGCGCCTGCAGGTGCGGCTTCGCGGCCATCATCGCCTCGAACGCGGCGACGACGTTCGGGTCGAACTGCGTGCCGCTGTTGGCGCGGATCTCCTGCATGGCGTCCTCGTGCGACATCGCCTTGCGGTAGGGGCGGTCGGAGGTCATCGCGTCGTACGAGTCCACCACGGCGAAGATGCGCGCGTCGATCGGGATCTTGTCGCCTTCGAGGCCGAACGGGTAGCCGCCACCGTCGAAGCGCTCGTGATGATAGAGGAGGATGGGCAGCGCGCCTTCGAGGAAGCCGACCTTGCCGACCATGACGCCGGCGAGGAGCGGGTGCTTGCGCATCGCCTCCCACTCCATGGCGTTCAGCTCCTTGGGCTTCTTGAGCACGGCGTCCGGGACGCCGATCTTGCCGACGTCGTGCAGCAGCGCGCCGCGCTCCATGTCGACGAGCGCGCTCGCGGGCACGTTCATCGCGCGCGCGAGGTGCGACGTGAGGCGCGCGACGCGTTCGCAGTGGCCCTCGGTGGCGTCGTCCTTCGTGTCGAGCGCGGCCATCAGCACCTTGAGCGTCGAATCGTAGGACAGCTCGAGCTCGTCGGCGTACGAGCGCATCTTCGCGAAGAGCAGCGCCTGCTCGACGGCCATCACCGCCTGGTCCGCCAGCTCCTCGACGACGCGCTGCTCCGCCTGGGTGAAGCCGCCGAGCGACGAGCCGCGGAGCGTCGAGACGACGCCGATCACGCGGCCGCGGGCAGAGAGCGGGACGCAGAGGACGGCGACGTGCCCGCTCATGGTCATGTCGGGCGTGACGAGCTGCTCGTACGAGGACGCGGGCTGCTCGCTCGCGATGGTCGTGTTCGTGGCGACGCAGCGGCGCATGAACCACTCTTCGGCCGCGCGCTGGTGCTGCTCGATTGAGCCCGTGGCATGGTTGTAGGTCGTGCGCAGGATCATATCGCCGGTATCGTGGTCGAACAGCGCGACGAGGCCGTACTGTCCGCGCGCGAGGGCGGTACCGTCGCGCGCGATCTGCGCGAGCACTTCCGGGAGGTCGAGCGACGAACGGATCTCCTGGCCGGTGGTGTAGAGGTACTGCAGGCGCCGGTGCTCACCGACGAAGCTGCGCACGCTCAGCCAGAACGCGCCCTGCAGGATGATGTAGAGGACCACCGCGAAGGCGGCCGTCATGCTGACGGCGACGCTCTGCAGCGTGCCGATCGGGCCATCGATGCGGGAAGCGGAGCGGTCCACCTCGATCACGTAGTCGCCGGCGGTGTCGTAAACGGCGAAGAGGTGCGTCCCATCGCTCGCGCGGAGGCGCGCGTAGGAACCGCTGGGCGCGGCCGAGCCCTCGATGGCGGCGCCGCTGGCGAAGACCGGGGCGCCCGCGCTCCAGATGCGCACGGCGGCGATATCGCCGGCGACGAGCGGCGGTACGGCGGCGGCGGCGCGCGCGCGCACGGCGCTCGCGGTGACGTCCGGGCCACCCGGGAAGACCGCCTGGCGCACCTGGGCGCCCGAGCCGTGACGGGTGGTCGCAGCCGCGGTCGACTCGAGCGAACCGGCGATCAGCGCGCGGATGACGAGGCAGAACACCGCGGCGAAGGTGGCCACGACGATGAAGCTGACAATCGCGAACCGCAGGTGCGACTTCGACTTCGAGCCGTACAATGGCCCCTCGCTAGATTCCCGCGTCCTACCTGTTATCGGTATCGGCGGCGGCGGCCTGCAGCCGGACGGCGGCGCCCCCGCGGGAAGGGGCTGTTATAGTGATCCCCGTGCAGGACAAGCTCGCCCGCCTCCACGCCATTCTCCGGGAGATGGAATCGGTCGTCGTCGCCTTCTCGGCGGGGGTCGACAGCACGTTCGTGGCGGCGGTGGCCGCCGACGTCCTCCGGGAGCGGGCCCTGGCCGTGACGGGCGTCTCCCCTTCCGTCCCGGCCTCGGAGGTCGAGGAGGCGAAGCGCCTCGCCGGCCAGATCGGGATCCGCCACGTGCTGCTGGGGACGTCCGAGATGGACCGCCCGGGGTACGTCGAGAACACGCCCCTGCGCTGCTACCACTGCAAGACGGAGCTGTACTCGCTGCTGGAGGAGATGGCCGCGCGCGAGGGCTACGCCTGGGTCGCGGACGGGTGCAACCTCGACGACCTGGGCGACCACCGGCCGGGCCGGGTGGCTGCCGCCGAGCACCGGGTGCGGAGCCCGCTGCTCGAAGCGGAGCTGACCAAGGCGGAGATCCGCGAGCTGTCGCGCGAGCGCGGCCTGCCGACGTGGGACAAGCCCGCGATGGCCTGCCTCTCGTCGCGCATCCCCTATGGCACGCCGGTGACCGTCGAGGCGCTGGACCAGGTCGGCGCGGCGGAAGCGTTCCTGCGCGGGCTCGGCCTGCGCCAGCTCCGCGTGCGGCACCACAACGACGTAGCACGCATCGAAGTCGAGCCGGAGCACATCGCGACCGTCGTCGAGCACCGCGAGCGCATCGTGCGGCGCCTGAAGAACCTTGGCTACAAGTACGTGACGCTGGACCTGCTGGGTTTCCGCAGCGGCTCGATGAACGAGGGGATCGCGTCGGCCGCGCCGCCGCGAGGGCGAAGAGCAGACCGCAGACAACAGAACTGAGCGATTGCCGCGTTGTCGGCGCCGCGCCTACCAGTGTCCCCAGTAGATCGGGTTGGTCAGCGCGTGCACGACCTCGCCGCGCTCCGGGCGGCCGCGGAAGCCGCGCACCTCGATGCGCAGGTAGTCGTCGCCGTCGAGCGCGTGCGTGAACTCCGCGTCGTACTCCTCCACGCCGGGGTCGATCTCCCGCACCAGCCCGCGCTTCGAAAAGAAGCGGATGTGCTTCTCCGCCGGGCCGCGGTACTTCACGCGAAACGCCATCCGCCGCGCGCCCTCGACCAGATCGCCGGGCAGCGCCGAAAAGCTGCCGTCGCCGGCCGCGTCCGCGCGCAACTCCACGAACGGCCCGACGGGCGCCTCGGAGATGAACACGCGCCCGGCGGCGACGGCGTCGAGCACCGCGCGCTCCGTCAGCGGCCCTTCGACGTAGACCCACGTGCAGGGTTCGCCCGGGCCGTTCGGCTGCGTCATCGTCGCGGGCGGGACGCAGTGCGAGTCGCTCCCGCCCACGGCGACGATGCGCCGGCCCGCATCGAGCTGCGCGACCCAGCGCGCGAGCGCCGGCTCGTTGAACCAGCGCCAGGGCGCGTTCCACACCTCGACGGCCTGGTAGCCGGCGACCCCGTCGTGCGTCCAGGGAATCGGCGAGTCGGGGTGGTTGATGGAGAACATCGACCCGCGCGCGTTCGCATGGTCGATGAGCCGCTGCACGCGCTCATCGTCGCTGCCGCGGAAGTCGATCCAGCCGTCGAGGCCCCAGACGTTCGCGTGGCCGCCGTACATCGTGATCTCTTCGCCGGCGATGAGCAGCGGCGCTCGACCGTCGTTGAGGCGCGCGAGGTCGTGCCAGTGGCTGATCGTGTTGTGGTCGGTGAGCGCGAAGTAGTCGAGCCCGGCCCGCTGCGTGTACGCCACGATCTCGTCGACGGTGTTCGCGCCGTCCGAGTGCTCGCTGTGCGCGTGGAGGTCGCCGCGGTACCAGCGCCCGCCGCCCGCCTCGCCGCCGGCGATCACCGGCGCGCGCGGCATGCCGGGCACCGGCACCTCGCCCTCGGCCTCCTCGGGCGCATCCGGATCGAGGTCCAGGTCGATGTTGACGCGGTATCGCACCACGGGATCGTCGATTTTCGAGCAGCCGAAGAGGATCGTCCATTCGCCGGGTTGGATCGGGCCGCGCAGGTAGCCCGGCGTTGCGCCGCGCGGCTCGATCCAGAAGCTGCTCCGCGCGCCACCGCTCCAGCCGCGGAAGCCGGCGCCGAGGAACTCCGCGCCGCGCACATCGAACACGCCGATATCGATGTTGTTGCCGGCATGGGTCTCCTGGGCGCCGCGCACCTGGTTCTCGTAGAAGTAACTCACCTCCAGGCGGCGCGCGCCCCGCGGCACCTCGAACGGCAGGTAGACGTACTGCGCCCGCATGTCGTCGGGCGTGACGGCGCCTTCGAGCCGGATCTTGTGCCGCACGCGTGCCCTCCGCGAGGGCCAGTATAGGCGCGAGGCGCGCGGGGACAATCGCGCGGTAAGGGGTGCCGGTACAATCCGGCCATGGAGCTGAGCCGCGCGGAAGTGGACGCCTTCCTCGCCGAGCGGCACACGCTCATCATCGCGACGCTGCGGCACGACGGCTGGCCGCAGATGACGACGGTCTGGTATCGCTGGGACGGCGCGGCGTTCTGGATTAGCACGAACCGCGACCGCGCGAAGTACCGCAACCTGCGCCGCGACGCGCGCGTCACCGTCCTGGTCGATGCGCCGCCGCGCGAGACGTCGGTCGCGGCCTACGGTCGGGCGGAGGAGGTCGCGCGGGACGCGGCCGCCTATGACGGGGCGCTGGCGATCGTCAGCCGCTACGTCGAGAATCCCCGGGCGTACCTCGACGCGCGACGGGACGACCCGCGCGTGCTGATCCGGATCGCGCCGGAGCGCATGGTGACCTGGAAGCTGGAGTGACGATGTCTGAACTGCCGCTGGACGACCCCATCGTCGCCGAACTGCTGGGCGGCGCCAACCTCGCGCGGCTGGCGTACATCGGGCTCGGCGGACGGCCGCACGTCGTGCCTATCTGGTTCACGCACCGCAACGGGGAAATCGTGATGATCACCGGCCCGAAGGCCGACAAGGTTCGCGCGATCACCGCGAATCCGGCGGTCTCACTGACGATCGACTCGAGCACGCCTCCCTACCACGTGCTCCTGATCGACGGGGACGCGACCATCGAGCCGACCGTAGGGATGGCCGAGGAATACCCGGAGATCGTGCGGCGCTATCTCGGCCCGGCGGCGGACGCCTACCTCGCGGGGATGCGCGACCGCGTGCGCGAAGAGCGGCGCATCCGCGTGCGCGTGCGGTCGTGGCGGGTGCTCGACTTCGTCAAGCGCTTCCCGAAAAGCCTGCGATGAAGAACAGCGAAGAGCTGCTGCGCGCGGCACTGACGAAAGTGCCGGCCGCGCTGGCCGAGCACGTCCTGCGCGTGGTCGAAGAGGCGGTGCCGCTCGCCGACGCGCACGGCGTCGACCGCGAGGCGGCGAAGATCGCCGCCCTCGGCCACGACCTGCTGCGCGCGCACGGGCGCGAGTGGTTGCTGTCGATCGCGCGAGATCAGGGGCACGCGCTCGACGCCAGCGAGCGGCTGGCGCCGGTGCTGCTGCACGGACCGCTCGCGGTGCCGATCCTGCGCGAGCAGTACGGCGTGCTCGACGCCGACGTCCTCGGCGCCATCGCGGCGCACACGACGGCGGCGCCCGGCATGAGCGCGCTGCAAAAAGTGCTCTTCCTCGCCGACAAGATCGAGCCGCACAAGGCGGACGGCCACGCGCCCGTGCTGCAGGTGCGCGACCTCGCGGCCCACGATCTCGACGCCGCGCTGGCCGCGTACCTGGACTACCAGGTGCGCTTCGCCGTCGAGCACAACTGGCCGGTACACCCGAACACGGTGGCCGCGCGCAACGAACTGCTCGCCGCGCGCGCGGAACGCGCCGGCGAGAACTAGTTACCCGGGGACGCCGGACCGCAGCGGGTCGAGGCGGAGCGCCTGCGTCTTCTCGGCCGGCTCCGCGCCGAGGTCGTCGGCGAGCACCGGCCGCGGTGCACGCCGCGCTGCACGCGATCGTGGCTCATCGTCCCAGATCGCACCGAACAGCGCGTCGCGCCCGCACGGGGCGCAGGCGCCGGCTGGCCAGGAACGCGAACGCCAGCCGGCCGTGCCGCGCGGGAAGTTCCGCTGCTGTCCGGACGACCGGCGCGCCGGGCATCGAGGACGTGGGTGCGCCAGGCGTTTCCCTTGCTGGGCGCGGACACCTGAGCGGCGGCGCCGCGGAGGAGCGGGGAGGGCCGCTCCTCCGCCGCAGCCTACGGGAATGTCACCATGATGGTCTTCGAGACCTCGGGCGTCAGCGGCGTGTGGTCGGTGTTGTGCAACTGCACCTTGATCTCATGCGGCCCGGATGCGATCTGCGGCATCGCATCGTTCGGCAAAGAGACCTCGTCGCTGACGCTCAGGCCGGCGTACTTCCCATCGACGTACACGTGCCAGTGCCCCACCCCCGGATTCTGCGCGGCCGGCTGGCCGATTTTCGTGCCGTCCAGCCTGAGGCCGCCGATCTTCACGCGCACCACCAGCCGCTGGTCCGTCAACGTCGCTCCGTCGGAAGGCGAGACGATCTCGATCGATGGTGAGCCCGGCGCGGCGGTATACGCCATCGCCTGCGGGAAGTTCACCATCACGCTGTCCGTCTTCTCCGGCATCAGCGGCGTGTGGTCCGTGTGGTGGAGTTGCACCTTGATCTCGTGCTCGCCCGCAGGAATCTGCGGCATCGCGTCGTTCGGCAGCGAGATCACGTCGCTCACGCTGAGCCCGGCGTATTTGCCGTCGACATACACGTGCCAGTGCCCCACCCTTGGATTCTGCGCGGCCGGCTGGCCGATCTTCGTGCCGTCGAACTTCAGCCCGCTGGCGCGTACCCGGACCTCGAGCCGGTCCCCGGCCGCCGTCGCGTCCGCAGCCGGAGAGACGATCTCGATGCTGGCATTCTCGTCACCCGCCGCCGGCGTGGACGACGATGGCGTCCCGGCCTGCGTCGGAGCGCGGCCGGCGTTCGCCGTCGACGTCTTGTCCGCGGAGCTCGTGCCGCTCCCGCAGGCCGCCATCGCCAATGCCGCGAGCGCCATGAGCGCCGCGGCCACCGCGTACCGATGAATCTTCATGCTCCCTCCTCACAGCTACTTCTGCCTGGCCGCGCAGGCCGCGCCGATACGTCTGCCGACCTCCCTTCGTCGTCAACGGCTCTCGCCGCGCTAGTACGCGCTAGTAGTTGCTGAACGTCCCGGATGCGATCCCGGCCCCTGACGTCGCGGGCTGCGTCGGCGCCGGCGCGGCGCCCGACGTGCCGCCGCTCACGGTGATCGTGGCGGTCATGAACGGGTGGAGGTCGCAGTGGTAGGAGAACGTCCCCGGTTGCGAGAGCGTGACGGTCTTCGACTCGCCCGGGTTCAGCGCGCCGGTGTCGAAGGAGCCGTCATCGGCTGTCGCCGTGTGCGTTTCGCTGCCGGTGTTGGTGAAGGTGATGGTCGCGCCGGCGGGCACGGTCACCTGTTTGGGGTCGAAGTTCCAGGCGGTCGCCGGGTTGCCCGGGCCTTCGACGATGTTGATCTGCGTCTCGGACGAGCCGGTGCCGCGGACTCCACCCGTCGCGGGGGACGATGCCGGCGGCGAGGCGGCGGGCGATGACTTCGAGCCGCCCGACGAGCCGTAGCCGCCTCCTCCGCAGGCGGCGAGGGCGAGCGCGGCGGCCGCAAGGACGGCGACGGCGACGAACGGCGGTCGAACGCGAATGCGTGGCATGAACTGCACCTCCGATACAAGGGGTGCGTCGCGCAACGCCTCGTGGATTCATCGCCGGCCCCCGGTCGAGGTAGCCGGGCAGGATTACCGAGGTTCGCTGTTGGCGCGGCCGGTGTCGGCCAGCCAGCGCGCGGCTTCCTTCGCGTGGTACGTGATGATGATGTCCGCGCCCGCGCGCTTGATCGCGGTGAGCGTCTCGAGCACGGTGCGGCGCTCGTCGAGCCAGCCGGCGGCGACGGCAGCCTTCACCATCGCGTACTCGCCGCTCACGTTGTAGGCGGCGAGCGGCGCATCGAACTCCGCGCGCGCGGCGGCGATGACGTCGAGATACGGCAACGCCGGCTTCACCATGACGATGTCGGCGCCCTCGTCGAGGTCGTCGCTGATCTCGGCGAGCGCCTCGCGCGCGTTCGGGGGGTCCATCTGGTACCCACGGCGGTCGCCGAACTGCGGCGTGCTGGCGGCGGCCTCGCGGAAAGGGCCGTAGAACGCAGACGCATACTTTGCGCTGTACGCCATGATCGGGGTCGCGACGAAGCGCGCGTCATCGAGCGCCTCGCGGATCGCGCCGACGCGGCCGTCCATCATGTCGCTCGGCGCGACGACATCGGCGCCCGCACGCGCCTGCGAGACGGCGGTGCGGGCGAGGAGTCCGAGCGAGCGGTCGTTGTCCACTTCGCCGTCGACGATCACGCCGCAGTGACCGTGGCTCGTGTACTCGCACAGGCACACGTCGGTGATCACCACCAGGTCCGGCGCGGCCGCCTTGAACGCGCGCACCGCGTCCTGCACGACGCCGCCGTCGTCCCACGCCTCGCTCCCCTGCTCGTCCTTCATCGCCGGCAGGCCGAACAGCAGCACGGCCGGGATGCCGAGCGCGCGCAGGTCGTCGGCCTCGCGCGGCACCTGGTCGATGGAGATGCGGTACTGCCCGGGCATCGACGCGATCTCTTCGCGCACGCCCTGCCCGTGCGTGACGAACAGCGGGTACACGAAGTCCGACGGCGACAGGCGCGTCTCGGCGACGAGCCGCCGCAGGCCGGGCGTGCGCCGGAGGCGCCGGTGCCGGGCGAAGTCGCCGCGCGTCGTCAGGTCGATCATGCGGTCATTGTAGAGCAGCGGCGCGATGCGCGGCGTCCGGTGCTAGCCTGAGGCGATGCGCGTGCGCCTCCGACCGTGGCTGGACCAGCTCCTGCGGACGTTCCCGTTCACGCTCGGCCTGACGGGGGCGGTCGCGCTCATCGGCATCCTGAGCGCGACCGCGTGGCACGACGACCACGCCGCGATCAAGCGGCGGCTCGGCACCGACCTTTCGGCGCTGGCGCACCTGCGGGTCGACAAGTTCCTGCTCTCGCCGCTGTACCAGTCGAAGGTCGGAGTCGGGCCCGACATCATCATCATGCTGCTGCTGTTCGTCGGCGCGCTCGAATACCTCGTCGGCTCGTGGCGGGCGGTGTTGACGTTCTTCGCGTCCGACGCGTTCGCCTCGGTCGCCACGATCGGCGCGCTCGCGGCGCTCGGGGCTATGGGGTGGACGCACGCGCACGAGCTGGCGCGGAGGCCCGAGACGGGCAGCTCAGCCGGCATGTTCGCCTGCGCCGCGGCGGCAGGCGTGCTGCTGCCTTCGCCCTGGCGCGAGGTCGGTCTCGCGGCGCTGTACGCGTTCCTGCTGCCTTCGGGCCTGCGATTCGGCCTCGCGACCTGGATCGAGCACCTGGCCGCGAGTACGTTCGCGGCGGCGCTGAGCTGGAGGGCCTGGCGCCCGGTCGCCCGGCCTGCGTGGTTCCTCCCGCCGCTGCGCGCACGTCCGCCGGCGGGGACGGCGCTGCCCCCGCCGCGGTGAGATCTGTGGATATGTCAATTGGCGGAGGCCGCGCTGCTTGTGACGATTGACACTAATCGGCGGCCCATCTAGAATCCTTGCATCGGCCATCCGCGCCTGAAAGATTGCACAGGTTTGCGCACATTCACTGCCGCCGATCCCGCGGTTCCCGACCGCAACCCCTTCGACAACGCCCGCTGGCTCACCCTCGGCCAGGCGTGTCGCATCCTCAACGTCGATGAGTCGACGCTGCGGCGCTGGGCCGACGCCGGGCAGGTGCGCACGTTCCGCACGCCCGGGGGCCACCGCCGCTTCGCCGAAGGCGACGTGCGCGAGATCATGCACGGCCGCGCGCACCAGCGTGAGATCAGCGCCGTCGGCGACCTGGCGACGCGCCGCATCCGCCGTCAGCTCACGCGCGGGCACGAGGAGTGGTACGCGAGGGTCGACCAGGCGCAGCGCGACAAGCTACGCCCGCTCGGGCGGCGGCTGATGGCGCTCGTCGCCGAGTACGTCGCGAAGCGCGGGCGCAAGCAATCACTGCTCGAAGAAGCGCGCGCGACCGGCGCGCAGTATGGGGAGGAGCTCGCCGCGGCGGGGATGTCGCTCTCGCAGGCGATGCGCGCCTTCACCTTCTTCCGGCGCAGCCTGAGCCAGTCGGCGAAGCAGGCGCTGGCGAAGGCGGGCACGCCCGCTGCCGAGTCGATCGAGGTCTGCGAGCAGATCATGGCGCTCGCCGACGAAGTGCTGCTCGGCATCGCGAGCGCTTACGAAGCGGAGGACGCGGGATGAGCACGCGACGCGACCCGATCGAGCAGTACCGGCGCGCGCGCGCGCGGCGCGGGCGCCTCGCGCCGGCGCCCACCGGCGACATCAAGTCGATGCCGGCATGGCTCGTCGCGGGGGGCGAGGGCGACGGGCTCTTGCCGGAGACGCGCACGCTCGAGCGCCACGCCGACGTCCGCGCGGACCTCGAGACCGCGCTGCGCGTGCTGCAGCGCCACAACCGCGCGATCGAGCGGCGGTTCGGGCTGCACTGGTCGGACGTGGCGCCCGTCGTCATCGATGAGGCGCGGCGCCGGGCGCTACCGAGCGCGGCCGCCGCGCGGCTCCTCACCGGCGCGCTCGAGCGCGATGCGCGGGAGCGGCACAACTGATGGAACGCACGCGCCGCAACGACCGCATTGGCCCCTGGCGCCTGCTCGACATCCTCGAGTCGTCGATGGCCTGGCGCGGGTCGCTGCTCGGCGGCGCGCTGATGTTGCCGCGCCATGGGCCGCCGGACGTCTCCGGCCCGCCGCCGGACCCGGACCACGAGCTTCCCGACTCGAACCTCGGCGATCACGAGCAGCAGGCGGCGGTGCAGCGCGAGCGCGCACGGCGGTTCGTGCGCACGGCGCGCCCTTCGGGGAAGAACTGATGGCGCTCTATCCGATCTTCGTCGAGACGCGCGGCCGGCGCGTCATCGTCATCGGCGGCGGGCACGTCGGCGCCGAGAAGGTGCGGGGGCTGCTGAACGGCGAAGCGGACATCACCGTCGTCGCGCCGGAGCTGCTGCCGGAGCTGCAGGAGCTGCGCGACGCCGGCCGCATCAGGCACATCGCCCGCGCGTACCGGGAGTCCGACCTGGACGACGGCTACGAGTTCGTGATGGTGGCGACGGACGACGGCGCGATCAACGCGGAGGTCGCATCGCACGCGCGCAAGCGGCGGCTCTGGGTCAACGCCGCAGACGACCCCGCGAACTGCGACTTCATCCTCCCCGCCGTCGTGCGGAAGGGGAAGATCACGCTCGCGGCATCGACCTCCGGCAGCAGCCCGGCGCTCGCCCGCCGCCTGCGCGAAGAGCTCGACGCCTACCTCACCGAGGACATGCCGGCACTCGCGGACCTGCTCGCGGAAGTACGGCAGGAGATCCGCAAGCGCGGTATCAAGGTCGAGAACGACACGTGGCAGTACGCCATCGACGGGCAGCTGCGCGTGCTGCTGGCGCAGCGGCGCTACGGGCAGGCGCGAGCACGGTTGCTCGAGCGGCTCGGCGTCTCGCTGACGCCGGCCGGCGCGCCGGGGCCGGGAGAGTAGCGTGCAGGTTTCGCTCGTCGGCATCTCGCACAAGACGGCACCGATCGCGGTGCGCGAGCACTTCGCGTTTGCGCCGGACGAGCTGCCCGGCCTGCTCGCGCGGCTCGGCGAGCGCTACGCGGGCGCGGCGGTGCTCTCGACGTGCAACCGCACGGAGGTGTACGTCGTGGCGCCGCGCGGCATCGGCGACCCGCGGTCGGTGATCGCGCTGCTGAGCGAAGCGCGCGGCGAGCCACCGGTCGAGGGCGCGCCGTTCTTCGCACTGTCGGGCAAGGAAGCGATGCGCCACCTGTTCCGCGTCGCGGCCGGAATCGAGTCGATGGTGATCGGCGAGTCGGAGATCCTGGGGCAGGTGCGCGCGGCGTTCGCCGCGGCGACCGTCGCCGGCACGCACAGCGTCGCGCTGTCGCGACTGTTTCACACGGCGATCCGCGTGGGGCGCAAGGCGCGCGCGCAGACCCACATCAGCCGCTACAACGTCTCGGTCAGCTCCACGGCGGTCGCGCTCGCGCGCACGACGTTCGGCGACCTGCGCGGCCGCACCGTGCTCGTGATCAGCGCCGGCGAGGCGGGCAAGATCGCCGCCCGCACGCTCGCCGAGAGCGGCGTCGGCCGCATGCTCGTGACGAACCGCAGCGCCGAGCGCGCGGCGGAGCTGGCGGCGGACCTGGGCGGGCGCGCGGTGCCCTTCGGCCGGCTGGAGCGCACGCTCGCGGAGGCGGATATCGTCATCACCGCCACGGCGGCGCCGGAGTACGTCATCGACCGCGCGCTGGCCGAGCGCGCGACGGCAGCGCGCGGCGGGCGCCCGCTGCTCGTCATCGACATCGCCGTGCCGCGCGACGTGGACCCGGCGGTGCGCGACCTTCCGGGCGTGCAGCTCCACGACATCGACGGCCTGCAGGAGATCGCCAACGCCAACCACAACCTGCGCAAGCGGGAGCTGCAGCAGGTGGAGGCGATCATCGATGAGGAGGTCGCGCGCTACGCCGAGTGGCTCCGCTCGCTCGAGGTCGTGCCGACGGTCGCGGCGTTGCGCGCGCGCGCCGAAGCGGTGCGCCAGACGGAGCTCGAGCGCACGCTCGCCCGTCTCGACCTGAGCGCGGCGGAGCGCAAGCGCATCGAAGCGATGACCGCGGCGATGGTGAAGAGGCTGCTCCACGACCCGATCCGGCGGCTGAAGACGAGCGGCGAGGGCGAGCGCTACGTCGAGGCGGTGCGCGCGCTCTTCGCGCTCGACGGCGACGAGCCGCAGCCCGGCGACGGGTAGCCGCGCATGCCGCGCACGTTCGTCATCGGCACGCGCGGCAGCGCGCTCGCGCTGCGGCAGGTGGAGATCGTCGCCGCGGCGCTCCGCTCGCGCCACGCGGACCTGCGGTTCGAGGTCAGGGAGATCCGCACCGAGGGCGATCGGTCGAGCGCGCCGCTGAGCGCGATCGGCGGCCTGGGCGTGTTCACGAAGGCGATCGAGGACGCGCTGCTCGCCCGCGAGGTCGATCTCGCCGTGCACAGCCTGAAGGATCTCCCGGCGGACCTCACGCCGGGCCTCGCGCTCGCCGCGATCCCCGCCCGCGCGGACCCGCGGGACGCGCTCGTCACCCGCAACGGCAGCGGCCTCGACGCGCTCCCGCCGGGCGCGCGGATCGGCACCGGCGCGGGACGCCGCGCGGTGCAGTTGCGCGCGCTCCGCCCGGACGCCGTCCCGGAAGAGATCCGCGGGAACGTCGACACGCGCATCCGCAAAGTGCGCGAAGGGCAGTACGACGGTGCGGTGCTCGCGGCGGCGGGGCTCGACCGCCTGGGGCTGCTGCACGAAGCGGCGCAGGTCTTCAGCGTCGCCGAGATGCTGCCGGCGGTGGGGCAGGCCGCGCTCGCCGTCCAGACGCGCGCCGACGACGACGAGGCGCGCGCCCTCGCCGCCGCCATCGACGACGCGCAAGCGCGCGTCGCCGTCACCGCCGAGCGCGCGTTCCTGCGGACGCTCGGCGCCGGCTGCCGGCTGCCCGTCGCCGGCTACGCGACGGTGGAGCAAGAAGCGCTCCGCCTGCGCGCGCTCGTCGCCACCGACGACGGCCGCCTGGTGCGCGCCGATGAGCGCGCGACTTCGGACGAGGCAGAGGCGCTGGGCGAGCGGGTCGGGCGTGCGCTGCTCGCCGAATCGGCGGCGCGCGCATGAGCACGGGCTTCGTCTCGCTCGTCGGGGCCGGGCCCGGCGACCCGGATCTGATCACGGCTGGCGGCGCCGACCGCCTGCGCCGCGCGGACGTCGTGGTGTACGACCGGCTGGCGCACCGACGGCTGCTCGCCTACGCACCCGCCGGCGCCGAGCTGGTCGATGCCGGCAAGGCGCCGGACCGTCACACGTTGACGCAGGACGAGATCAACGACGTGCTCGTGCGCAAGGCGCGCGAGGGCAAGCGCGTCGTGCGGCTGAAGGGCGGCGACCCGTTCGTCTTCGGGCGCGGCGGCGAGGAGGCGGAGGCGCTGGCCGCCGCCGGCGTCCCGTTCGAGGTGCTGCCCGGCGTGACGTCGGCTGTCGCCGCGCCGGCCTACGCGGGCATCCCCGTGACGCATCGCGGCGTCGCCTCGTCGTTCGCGGTGATCACAGGTCACGAGGACCCGGCGAAGGACGAGAGCGCCATCGACTGGGAGCGCCTCGCGGGCGGCGTGGATACGCTCGTGTTCCTGATGGGCACGCGCCGCCTCGGCGAGATCGCGCAGCGCCTCATCGACGCCGGCCGTGACGGCGCGACGCCGGCCGCCGTCGTCGAGTGGGGCACCCTCGCGCGCCAGCGGACCGTGACGGCGCCGCTGCGCGACATCGCGCAGGCGGTCGAGGCGGCAGGGATCGGGCCGCCGGCGGTGACCGTCGTCGGCGACGTCGTGCGCCTGCGCGACCACCTGCGCTGGTTCGACAACCGCCCGCTCTTCGGCAAGAAGGTGCTCGTCACCCGCACGCGGCAGCAGGCGAGCGAACTGTCTCGTGCGCTCGCGGCGATGGGCGCCGAGCCGGTCGAGCTGCCGACGCTCGCGATCGTCGAACGCTGCGACGCGACGTACCTCAGCGCGTGCATCGACGCGCTGCGCACGGCCGGCTACGCATGGGTGATCTTCACGAGCGCCAACGGCGTCGACATCTTCCTTCGCCATCTGCACGACGCCGGGCTCGATGCGCGCGCGTTCGGACGCACGCGCATCGCCGCGATCGGCGAGGGCACGGCGGCGGCGCTGGCGCGCCACGGGCTGCGCGCGGACGTGGTGCCCGGGCGGTTCGTCGCCGAGGCGCTGGCGGACGCGCTCGAAGCGCGCGTCGTGCGCGGGCAACGCGTCCTGCTGCCGCGGGCCGAGGACGCTCGCGACCTGCTGGTCGATCGGCTGGAGGCGCGTGGCGCGGCGGTCGATAACCTCACGTTGTACCGGGCGGACGTGCCGGCCGAGCCCGACGCCGAGGCGCTCGCGCTCCTCCGCGCGGGCGCCATCGATGCGGTCGCATTCGCCAGTTCGTCGGCCGTGCGCAACCTCGCGGCGATGCTCGGCGATATCGAGCCGCTGCGGCGGACGGCGGTCGTCGCAATCGGGCCGGTGACGGCAGCCACCGTGCGCGAGCTCGGCATCGAGCCGCACGCCGTCGCCTCGCGGCACGATATTGCTGGCCTCGCGGAAGCCGTCGGGCGCGCGATCGGCGTCGAGACCGGCGAGCCGCGCAGGCCCTGAGAGCGCGCCGGCGCGAAGCCGGCGCGCGCCGCAGGGCGTGCCGCCAACGTGATATGATTGCCGCCGGACGGACGGAGCGTCCGCTGACCTGATGGAGCAGACAACCCCGCCGCGCGAGCGCAAGCTCGGCCTCATCTTCCCCGGCCAGGGGTCTCAGCACGCCGGCATGGGCCGGCGCATCGCCGAGGCCTCGCCCTCCGCGCGCGCGATCTTCCGCGAAGCCGACGAGATCCTGAACCTGCGCGTCTCCCGCATCGTGCTCGAGGGCAGCGAGAACGACCTGGCGCGCACGGTGAACACGCAGCCGGCGATCCTCGCCGTGAGCTGGGCCTATTTGGCCTACCTGCGCGAGCGCGCGGCCGAGAAGGGGCGGCAGTTCCGGCCGTCGGTCGTTTCCGGCCACAGCTTCGGACAGTTCTCGGCGGCGGCCGCGGCGAACTCGATCAGCTTCGCCGACGCGCTGCGGCTGGTGCGCGAGCGCGGGCGCATCATGACGAAGTGGTCGAAGCGGCGCCCGGGCGGGATGGCGTCGGTCATCGGGCCGACTGACGCCGACGTCCGCGAAGTCTGCAGCGAGGTGTCGCCGGACGGCGATGTCGCGGTGGCGGCGATCAACGCGCCCAACCAGACCGTGATCTCGGGCACGCTCGCCGCGCTGGCGCGCGCCGTCGAGTCGGTGCGCGAGCGCGGCGCGCGCGTCGTGCAGCTCCCGATCTCCGTCCCCGGGCACTTCCCGAAGATGGCCGAGGCGCGCGAGGAGCTGCGCAAGTTCATCGATTCGATCGAGTTCCGCGACCCGACCGCGCCCGTCGTGTCGAGCCTTACCGGCAAGGCACTGACGACCGCCGACGAGGTACGCCAGGAGCTGAGCGACCAGATGACCGGTGCGATCAACTGGATGCGCGCGTTCCTGGAGATGCGGCGTGCCGGCGCGTCGGCGTTCTTCGAGGTCGGCCCCGGCAACGTGCTCACGAACCTCATCCGGCGGCTCGACCGCGATGCAGAAGTGATCGACATCTTCGACGAGAGCCAGTGGGAAGCGCTCATGCTCGATGCGCCGAAGGGCGCGCCGGAAGGCGCCACACCGCGGCATTGAGCG
Source organism: Dehalococcoidia bacterium (assembly GCA_035650575.1). Classification (GTDB taxonomy): domain Bacteria; phylum Chloroflexota; class Dehalococcoidia; order DSTF01; family JACRBR01; genus DASRHM01. The sequence continues at coordinate 64,528 of DASRHM010000083.1, forward strand.
ACCCAATGGCCCGGCGCCCCGACCAACTCCCGAACCGCCGCGTCGTCGTCACCGGCATGGGCACGGTGTGCCCGCTCGGGAACAACGTGCGCGACGCCTGGCGGGCGATGTCCGAGGGGCGTTCCGGCATCGCCCGGCTGACGCAGTTCGACGCGTCCGAGTTCGAGGTCCAGATCGGCGGCGAGGTGCGCGACTTTCACCCGGAGGAAGCCATCCCGACGAAAGAGCTGCGACGGATGGACAAGAACGGGCAGTTCGCCGTCGTGTCCGCGCTCGAGGCCGTCGCTGACGCGGGCCTGCGCATCGACGACTCGAACCGCGACGACGTCGGCGTGATCTTCGGCTCGGCGGGGGGCGGCTACGGGCTGCTGCTCGAGCAGTACGAGGTCTACAAGAAGTCCGGGTACCGGCGCGTGAGCCCGTTCCTCATCAGCAACATGCTGCCGGACGCCGCGTCCGGCCACGTCGCGATCGCGACGGGCGCCTGCGGGGTGAACATGGCCGTCGCGTCGGCATGCTCCACCGGCACGGGCGCCATCGGCGAGGCCTGGGAGACGATCCGGCGCGGCGACGCCGAGGCGATCATCGCCGGCGGCACCGACAACCCCCTGCTGCCCGTGCTGATGGCCGGCTTCCACGCCCTGCGCGCGCTGGCGAACGACGCCGAGCACCCCGAGCGCGCGAACAAGCCGTTCGACGCGCGGCGCGACGGCTTCGTCGTCGGCCAGGGGGCAGCGGCGCTCGTGCTCGAGAGCCTCGAGCACGCGCAGGCGCGCGGCGCCGGGATCCGCGCGGAGGTCATCGGCTACGCGGCCACGAACGACGCGTACGACATGGTGGCGTCGCACGCCGAGGGCCGCGCCGCCGCCGTCGCGATGACGCGCGCGATGCGCAAGGCGGGCATCGCCCCGGAGGACGTGGACTACATCAACCCGCACGGCACGGGCACCCCGCTCAACGACCGCGCGGAGACGGCGGCGATCAAGCTCGCGTTCGGCGAGCACGCCTACCGGCTCGCCATCAGCTCGACGAAGTCGATGCACGGGCACCTCATGGGCGGCGCGGGCGCGCTCGAGGCGATCGCGGCGATCCAGGCGATTCGCACCGGCATCATCCCGCCGACGCTGAACTACGAGGTGCCGGACCCGGAGTGCGACCTGGACTACGTGCCCAACGTCCCGCGCCGGGCCGAGGTGCGCACCGCCCTCTCCAACTCCGTGGGGCTCGGCGGGCACAACGCTTCGGTGATCTTCACGCGCTTCGAGCCGTAACGCGCGCGCCGCCGCGTGCTATCGTGCCGTCATGGCGCCGGAACCGATCTTCGAGAAGAGCTGGGAGATCAGGCCGATCGGCTACACGCTGTCCGTCCGCGCGCGCCCCTCGACCATCCGCCGTACGGTGGTCGCGCTGCTGCCCTGGGCGCTGTACGCCGCCCTCCCGGAGGGGCGCCTGGCGCGCGGGGCGTTCGCCCTGGCGAAGCGCGTCTCGCCTCTCGCGAAGCAGAAGATCCGCTAGGACCCGCCCGCCGCCGCGAAGAAGGCGCGCGTCGCCTCGACGTCGCGGCCGATCGCGGCCGTCAACGCCCCGACGTCGCCGAACTTCTCCTCTCCTCGCAGCCGGTGGAGCACCTCGATCCGCAGCTCGCGGCCGTAGAGGTCGCCTTCGAAGTCGAGGATGTATGTCTCGACCGACGGGCGCTCGTCGCCGAACGTCGGGTTGACGCCGATGTTCGTCGCCGAGTGGTACGTGCGGCCGCCGGCCGTCGCCCGCGTCACGTATACGCCGAAGGCTGGCAGCGCCCGGTCCGCCGTGACGGCGATGTTCGCCGTCGGGAAGCCGATGCCGCGCCCGCGCTCGTGGCCGCGCACGACCGGCCCGCGCAGCGCGAACGGCCGCCCGAGCAGTTGCGCGACGAGCTCCATGTCGCCCTCCGCGAGCGCACGACGAATGGCAGTCGCGCTGACCGCGCCCGACGTGCCGGCGAGCGGCTCGGGCAGTACCTCGACCTCGAATCCCAGCGATTCGCCGATCTCGGCGACGCGCGCCGGCGTCCCCTCCCGCCCACGCCCGAAGGCGTGATCCGGGCCCATGAGCACGAAGCGCATATCGAGCGTATCGACGAGCATGCCGACGAACTCCGCCGCCGAAAGCTCGGCGACCTCCGACGTGAACGTCAGCGGCGCCACGGCGTCGACCCCCGTCGCGCGCAGCAGCTCGACGCGCTCCTCGAGGCTCGTCAGGTACGAGATGCGCACGTCCGGCCGCAGCACCTGCACCGGGTCCGGGTGCAGCGTGACGACGGCCGACGCAAGGCCGCGCGCGGCCGCCCGCTCACGCAGCGCATCGATCAGGTGCCGGTGGCCCAGGTGCACGCCGTCGAAGACGCCGACGGTGACCGCGCAGGGGCGCCCGGGCGCGTTGCGGCGCAGCTCATCGCGCGACAGCAGCATGGCCCGAGGCGTGCGGCACGGCGTCTCCGGAGACAACGAGAGGGGCGATGCGCCCCTCAGCGACGGCTCAACTCCTCGCCGCGATCGTATCGGCGGCCCGGAGGGCGGGCAAGCGACCGCGCGGTGCGACGATGGTAGAATTCGCGCAGCCGCATGGACAACGACTACGCCATCGACTACGACGCCATCCTCCGGACGGTCGCGAGAGCGGAAGTCATCTCCTTCCGCTTCCTGACGGTGCCCGACCGCCTGCTCATCGACAACCGCTTCTCGGAGGTCGATGCGCCCATGATGAAGCTCGTCCCCCGCGTCGCGACGGCGGAAGAGCGGTTTCGCAGCCTGAAGGCGCTGCGGCCGCGCTTCAAGCTCCCGAAGAAGATCAGCTCGATCTGGTGGCCGCGGTACATCGACGCGCTCGTCGAGCACGGCATCTGGGATGCGATCGTCGCGCGCATCGTCGCTAACGGCTACGCGCAGGCGGAACAGGAGTGCGCGGCGCTGCTCGCCGAGCTGCGACGGATCGAGCGCGAGGAGCTGCACCGGGCGATCGCGGGTGAGGGATACCGGACGCTCTGGCCGGCCGCCCGCGCCTGAGACCGTGGAGCGCGCGAGTTTCATCCGCATCGTCCGGGCGGCGCTGCGCGACGTCCCCTCGCCGTTCAGGGAGAAGCTGCGCGAGATCGACATCGTCGTGAAGCGCCGGCCCACGCGCGACGACCTCGCCGCCGCCGGTCTCGGGCGCGACGAGACGATGTACGGCTTCTACCGCGGCATCCCCCTGACGGAGCGCGACGGCGGCTACAACCTCGTTGCGCCGGACGTCATCGACATCTACCAGGAGCCGCTCGAAGAGGACTTCCCCGACGAGGCGGCGCTCCGCGCGGAGATCCGGACGACGGTGCTGCACGAGCTCGGCCACTACTTCGGGATCGACGACGACCGCCTCGATGAGCTGGGGATCGGGTAGCGGAAGGAGCGGGCGCGCGGCCCGCTCCTTCCTGCGCGCTCGCCGCATCTGGCGCTATTGCACGGCGAAGCCGACGCGCATCCCCTGCTGGTAGTGCCCCTCGATGTTGCAGATGAGCACGTACCGCCCCGTGTCCAGGTTGGTCGTCAAGGACTTCGTGTCACCGGACCTGATGTCTTCGATCTCGTCGACCAGTTCGATCCCGTTTGCGTCCTCGTTGACCTTGCCGTCCTTCACGGGCAGCTGGTCCGGCGCGAGATCGGTCTTGATCACGATGAACTCGTGCGTGGACGGCCCGTCGTTCCGGACGTTGAATTTCACGTTGCCGGCGGGCGCGCTCGGGCTGCCGGGGCTGATCGCGAAGTCCTTCTCCGTTACGTCGACGGTCGCCTGTTCGGCGCCGCCCGCGCCCGGGGTGTCGTTGCCGGTGATGCCGCCGACCTGGGTCTTCGCCTTGTCGACGCCCCCCGTCACGCCGGTCTGCGCCTTGTTGAGGCCGCCGGTCACCTCGGTCCTCGCGCGGTCGACCTTGTCGTTGTCGCCGTCGCCGCATGCGGCCAGGAGCGTAATCAGCGGGATCATCAGCACCGCGACCGCGACGAGCGGGTATCTTTTGAGCATCCAATCCTCCTCGATGCGCTTCGTGGCAACCCTATCTGCCGCGCGGTCGCGCGCGCGTGAACACGCCGACACACGGGCGCGACAAGCGCGTTACACGTCCCGACACATGGTCTGGCGCAATGCTTATGTCATGCAGACGCAAGGACTTGACGTCGTTTGCGCACCTATGGGGTGTCCCGTATAGTCCGATTCGGTCTCGCGACGGCGCGATTCGTCAGGCTCCTCAATGCCCGAACTCGGCAAGACGCTCTCGCAGGCGCGCGTCGCCCGCGGCCTCACGCTCGAAGACTGCGAGCGCGATACCCGCATCTCCAAGCGGTACCTGGACGCCCTGGAACGCGAGGACTGGAAGATCTTTCCGGCCCCGGTGTACAGCCGCGCGTTCTTGCGGACGTATGCGCAGTATCTCGGCCTGAATCCGAACGACCTGATGCGCATGTTCCACGCGCAGGCGGAGCAGGAGGCGCCGGAGTTCAAGCCCCTGCCCGAGATCCGGCAGGCGCCGGCGACGGGCAACGTCAACTGGTTGCTCGCCGGGGCGGTGCTCGCCTTCCTCGCCGTCGCCGGCATCTTCCTCTACATGTCGAGCCGCGGCGGCAGCGACGCCAAGCTCAACGCCGCGAAGGCGACGCCGACGGCGCAGACGGAGGCGCTCGGCGGCGGCCAGCCCCCTGCGGGCCGGCCCGTCGGCAACGTCACGAAGGGGACGGTGCCGGACCTGACCGACGTGCGCGTCGACGACGCGATCGCGGCGCTCGACGGAGCCGGCATCTCGTACGTCGTCGTCGAGACGGACAGCGTCAGCGGCACGCCGGACGTGGTGGTCTCGCAGGACCCGGCGCCGGGGACCAAGGCCGGCGGCGGGACTTCGGTCACGCTCGTCGTGCCGCGCGGCTAGGGACGCGACCCGCGCGGCGCCTCCCCGTAGTCGCCGAACGGCGCGTCGCGCCGGCGCACCGCCTCGCGGAAGCCCTCCTTCATCGCCAGGTCGCGCCAGGCGATGCCCTCCGGCGTGTGGCGCGCGATGCCGTCGAAGACGGTGCCGAGCATCTGCGTCGTGCGCAAGCCCATGTTCTCGTACGCCTGGTTCACCAGCAGCTTGCTCATCACGAGCTGGTTCATTGGGATCGTGGCGAGCTTGCGGGCGAGTTCGTCCACCGCGCGGCCAAGGTCGCCGGCGGGCAGCGCTGCCGACGCAAGCCCGAGGCGAGCCGCGTCCGCACCGGTGAGCGCTTCGCCTGTGAGCATGAGCCGCTTCGCGTGCTCGAGCCCCAAGCGGTAGACCCACATGACGGTCGTCGGCTCGCCCCAGACCCGCGCCGGGGGGTAGCCGATGCGGGCGTCCTCCGCGGCCATGATCAGGTCGCAGCAGAGCGCCATGTCGGTGCCACCTCCGACGCACCAGCCGTGGACCTGCGCGATGACCGGCTTCGGGCTCTCCCAGAGGGCCATGTACGCCCGGACGTTCCGCGACATGCCGAGATAGTCCCGCACCGGGTCCCATAGCCCGGCCGCGGCCCGCTGCGACGCGTCCTCCGCCTTCGTGCCCCAGTCCAGGTCGTAGCCGGCGCAGAACGCCCGCCCGGCGCCGCGCAGGACGACCACGCGCACGTCAGGGTCGTCGTTCGCCGCCTGGAGCGCGGCCCGCAGGTCCTGCACGAGCCGGGTGTTGATGGCGTTCAGCCGCTCCGGCCGGTCGAGCGTGATGCGGGCGACCCGGTCCTGCGCTTCGTAGTTGACGGCTTCGAGCTCCACTGGCCCCCTCCCGAACCTGAATTGCGAATTTCGGTGATCGAACCCTATACTGATGCATTAGCAGCTTCCGTACACCCTCGAACGTCTCCCAGCCCGTACCGACGAGTGGCGCGACCGTCGAGAACCGGATTTTCGACGAAAGGCTAGACATGCCCGCCTCGTTCTCTGACCTTGCCCTCCGCCCGTCGAGCCTCAAGGCGCTCGCGCGGATGGATATCACCACCCCGACGCCCATCCAGGCCCGGTCGATCCCGCCGCTGCTGGACGGCCGCGACGTCATCGCCCAGGCGTTCACGGGCTCCGGGAAGACGCTGGCCTTCGGGCTGCCGCTCATCGAGCGCATCGACGTGAACAACAAGTGGCTGCAGGCGCTGGTGCTCACGCCCACCCGCGAGCTGGCGGTGCAGGTCGGCGGCGTGCTCGACAAGCTCGCGAAGCCGGCGGGCATCATGACGACGCTGATCTACGGCGGCCGCGCCTTCGGGCCGCAGGAGGACGCGATCTACGCCGGCGCGCAGGTCGTCGTCGGCACGCCCGGGCGCATCCTCGACCACCTGAACCGCGGCTCGATGCGGCTCGACGGCATCACCTACCTCGTGCTCGATGAGGCGGACCAGATGCTCGACCGCGGCTTCGCGCCGGACGTCGAGCGCATCCTCGCGGCGACGCCGTCCGAGCGGCAGACAGCGCTCTTCTCGGCGACGACCCCCGCCTGGGTGCACAAGGTCTCGCAGAAGTACCTGCGCGACGCCGTGGTGATCGAGACGTCGCGCGAGTCGCACCCGGAGCCGGACATCGACCACTACGTGATCGAGGTTGGCCGCGCGGACAAGTTCGAAGTGCTGCGCCGCCTGCTCGACGAACCGACGGAGGGGGCGACGCTCGTCTTCGGCCGCACGAAGTTCGGGGTGCGGAACCTGGGCTCGAAGCTCGAGCGCATGGGCTACCAGGTGGACGTGCTGCAGGGGAACCTGAGCCAGGGCCAGCGCGAGCGCGTGCTGCAGCGCTTCCGCTCCGGCAAGACGCCGGTGCTGCTGGCGACGAACGTCGCGGCGCGCGGGCTGGATGTGCTGCACATCACCCGCGTGATCAACTACGAGCTGCCGGAGACGCACGAGCTGTTCACGCACCGCGTCGGCCGCACCGGCCGCATGGGCCGCTCGGGGCGCGCGATCACGCTGATCAGCGCAGCCGACCTGCCGAAGTGGCACGAGATCGAGCGCGGGCTCGGCAAGCGCCTGCCGCGCATGAGCCCGGAGGGCACGGAGCTGTCGCCGGGCGGCGCGATCGAGGAGCAGCAGAAGCCGCGCGGCATCGCGGCGCTGAACCGCGGCCTCTCGGGCCGCCGGCGCGGCGCCCGCATCGGCGCGCGGCGCTAGGACCTACCGCCGCCGGTTGTACGTCCGGTAGCGCGCGACGATCCGGAAGCCCATCCGCTCGTACACCGGGCGCCCCATCTCCGACGCCTGCAGCGAACCGAAGAGGCAGCCGTCGCGCGCCCCGGCGCGCAGCGCGTGCCACGTGAGCGCCTCGCCGATGCCGCGGCCGCGGTGCGACGGCAGCGTCGCCACGTTGTAGATGCCGGCGACGCGGTGCGTGACGACCAGGGCCGACGTGGCGACGGGTTCGCCGTCCAGGTAGCCGACGTAGCCGTGCGCGTCCGGCGTCGAGGTGAACGTGCGCAGGCTGAGGATGCGGTCGGCGATGGCGCGCGGCATCTCGAACGCTTCCGCCATCACGCGCACGTGGTGCTCTGCAGTCGTCTCGTCGGCGACTTCGCGGATCTGGAGCCCCGTGGCGGTCGTCTCGCGCACTGCGAACGGATAGAGCGCCATGCCGGGGATGTCATCGGTATACGTGAAGCCAAGCGCCTCGAGCGCGCGCTCGCTCCCGGGGTCGACGCCCTCGCGGATGCGCACGAGAAACGGCTGGCGCTGCGCGTCCATGAAGTCGATGCCCTCGCGCAGGGCGCGCTCGCGGTCGCGGGGCGGCGCGGTGACGAAGACGATGTTCATCGGCAGCGCGGGCGTGCCGGTGCACACGGCGACGACGCCGTCGTGCTGGCGCACGCGGCCCTCCTCGCCGCTCCCCACGTCGATGCACATCGCAGCGACGTAGTTGGCGTCGGCGCGCCACAGCAGCTCTGCTTCGGGCCATTCAGCCATCACGCTCTGCATAGCCGCCAGCGGCTCCTCGCGCAACTGCCCGTACGCACCCGCCAGCGGGCCCGAAACGGGGCTCCGCTACGAGTCCGCATGCGCCGGCAGGCCGCGGATGCCGAGGGCCATCGCGATTTCGCTGCTGCGCCGCCCGGCGCGCGACTTCAGCCGGTCGCCAGAGAACCTAGCGGGACGTGATCGTTAGCGGCGCGGAGAGAAGTTGAAGCGGGGGGCTCGAACGCTCGAGAGTTACGTGATGCATGCATTGCCATGCACAGGGCATGCCGGCTCCGTTTCCCTTAGCGGGGACATCGGTGGTTCTGGATATGGCCCGCTGTACTAGGGGCTGCGGGCCTCCTTGTGCTTG